>CAXSFX010000041.1:0-23027 GCA_964236655.1 uncultured Acidobacteriaceae bacterium
GTTTGCGGTGGCGATAGAGCACTTCATCAAGCAGCGGCACCAGCGGTGCGCCCTGGCCGCCTGCAACCATGTCAGCGGGGCGAAAATTCGAGACCACCGGCACCCCGGCAGCGCGTGCGAGCGGTGCCATTTCGCCGATCTGCCAGGTGCATGCAAACCGCTCGCCCGCGTAGAGCGCGGGCACAGCCTGGTGGTAGATGGTCTGCCCATGGCAACCCACCAGATCGATAGATTCCTCCGGATGTGCGTCGCGCATCGTTGTAAAGGCCTGCGCGTAAGCAAGTCCGAGCCGCCAGTGCAGCCGCGCCAGCTCCGCAGTTGTGGTGCGCTGCGCATCCTGCGCCGCTAGCACGGCGGCACGCAGAGCCTTCGGAAAAGGGAAGCCGCGATGCGCCGGCAGGTGGAGCTTCATCTGCTTGCCCGGCCGGATACGCACCAGGGCAATGTCGATTCCATCGCTCGAAGTACCGCTCATCATGCCCGCTACCGTCATCGGGCGCGGCTTCGTGTACTTCGTATTGCGTAGGGTGGTCATCTTAAAACAACCTCATGGTATGGGCGCGTTCCGCTGCTTCCAGCTCGGCCATGAACTCCTGGTTTTCAGCGCGAATCTCCGCCAACTGCTCCTCCGTGGCCGGACGCGGCAGTTGCGGGTGAAGCAACCGCTGTTTGTGTGCCACCACGCGACGGCAAGCCCGCCGCACCTGCGCGCGAAATGCAGGGGAGCGTTCCGCCTCCGCCAGCACTGCCTCGTATGCGCGAAAGATCAGGGCGGGTTCCTTGCAAATCTCGATCATGTCGCAGCCTGCCGCAATGGAGCGCACGGCTGCTTCCTCCAGGCTCATTTGTGAAAGCAGGCCGCTCATTTCCATGTCGTCCGACAGGATCAGCCCTTCGTAGCCGATGCGCCTGCGAAGCACATCGCCGATCCAGAAGCGCGACACCGAGGCAGGCTCCTCCTCGATTATTTTGTATCGCAAAGCCTCGGCTGCCGCGACAAGCGGGTAGCCGGCATGGCCCACCATGATGATGGGCAGCAGCGGCAGCAACGCACGGTATGGCACCATGTCCTCGTCCCACAGCTGCCCCCAGGTGCGGCGAATAACCGGCGTGGCGGCGTGTGAGTCGAGCGTGCCTCCGCCCAAGCCGGGGAAGTGTTTGCCGCAGCCAAGCACACGCTGCGCGCGCAGCGCCTTGAGGAACGGCTTTGCATACTCGGTTACAGCCTCCGCAGTTTGGCCGTATACACGTGTTCGCATCACCGGCGCTGCTTCCGGCAATGCCAGGTCGAGTACCGGTGCAAAGGTGGTGTTGAAGCCGAGCAGCCGCACGGCGCGGCCGATGTTGTCGCCATGCCGCTTCGCGTCGCGCGCCTTGCCGGTTGCCGCTACCATGGCGGCTGAAGGGCTCGCACCCAGCAAGTCTCGCAGGCGGTCAACGAGCCCGCCTTCAAGGTCAATCGCGCGCAGGGCAGGGATTTGCTCGCCGTTACTCGCAGCCGCTTCGGTGGCTTCCCGCAGCAGTGTGGTGGTCTGCGCGGCTTCCTCGATATTGCGCCGGAACAGGATCATGCCGCCCGGACGCAGCAGGCGCAGCCACGCACGTTCCGCCGCATCGAGCACGGGTCCGGTGAGACCCACAATAAACAACTGCCCTACCTCGTGCCGCAAACTCGTTCCGGATCGCAGATTCGTCCTGGACCGCACGCTTGTTTTGGATTGTGACTTTGATCGTGAGTTTGTTTTGGGTTGCGTGCTCATCGGGCAGCCTTCCCGGCGCGTAGGTCGGCTTGCAGTTCCTCAAGCAGCAGCAGCGCCTGCACCGGCGTCAGCGTATTTACGTCTGTTTCTTCAATACGATCGACAATGCGCTGCGACAGCGGCATGAACATGGTCAGTTGAAGCGGCTCCGGCTGCACGGTGATTTCTGCGGCAAGCTCGCGCCGCTCGGCCCGTTCATGCGCGCGCAGCACCTGGCGCGCGCGCACCAGCACTTTTTGCGGTACGCCTGCCAGTCGTGCCACATCAATGCCGTAGCTCTTGTTGGCCGCGCCCGGCTCAATGGTGTGCAGAAATACAATGCCGCCGCCGGTCTCTTTCACGGAAACGCGGGCATTGCGAAGGCGCGGCAACTGATCGGCCAACAGCGTGAGCTCATGGTAGTGCGTGGCAAACAAGGTTCGCGCGCCGATGCTGTTGTGAATATGCTCAAGCGCGGCCCAGGCCAGCGCGAGCCCGTCGAAGGTGGCAGTGCCTCGACCCATTTCGTCCAGCAGCACCAGGGAGCGCGCCGTCGCGGTGTTCAGTATGGTCGCGGTTTCTGTCATTTCCACCATGAAGGTAGACTGCCCCTGCGCTACATTGTCGCTTGCGCCGATGCGCGTGTACACCCGGTCCACGAGCGAGAAGCGCAGGGAGCGCGCGGGCACAAAGCAGCCCATCTGCGCCAGGATCACCAGCAGCGCGGCCTGGCGCAGGTACGTGCTTTTGCCGCCCATGTTCGGCCCGGTGATTAGCAGCATGCCCCCGCTCGTGCCGTCCAGCGACAGATCGTTCGGCGTAAAGCGCTCCGTGCCCCCGCGCTGCATCAGCTGCTCCACGACAGGGTGCCGCGCGGCCACGGCTTCCAGCAGGCAGGCGTCATCTTCCAGCAGCTCCGGCTCAGCGTAGTCGCGCTCGGCTGCCAGGTGCGCAAAGTTTGCGAGCAAATCAATCTCTGCCAGTACCGCGCTTGTTGCACGAATCCTGCCCGCACTCTCCAGCACCGTGCCGCGTAGGGCGGCAAACAGTTCACGCTCAATCTCAATGGAGCGCTCGTGCGCCGTCAAAATGCGATGCTCCAGCTCCTTGAGCTCGGGCGTGGTGTAGCGCTCGGCGTTCACCAGGGTCTGCTTGCGCTCATAGTCGGCGGGTACATGCCGCAGGTTGGCGCGGGTGATCTCAAGGTAGTAGCCGAACACGGAAGTAAAACGCACCTTGAGCGAGCCGATGCCGGTACGTGCGCGTTCGCGCTCCTCAATGGCGGCAATGGCTGCGCGACCGGTGCCGCTGGTAGCACGCAGCTCGTCAAGCGCCGTGTCCACGCCGGGCGCGATCACGCCGCCCTCGGCCAGGGTCACCGGCGGTTCCGCCGTAATGGTAGCCGCGATGTGCCGTTCCAGTTCCCCCAGCGTGTCCATACGCCCGCGCAGCAGCTTCCATGGTTCGCTTTCCAAACGCTCCAGCGCACAGCAAATCTCGGGCAGGGCGCGTAGTGAGTTGCCCAGCGCCGGCAGGTCGCGCGGACCCGCGTTTTCAAGCGCCACCCGAGAGAGCAGCCGTTCCAGGTCCTGCACTCCCCCTAGCGCGCGCCGCAGCTCTTCGCGCGCAATCAGGCTTGCTTTCAGCTCGGCCACGGCGCGGTAGCGGGCGCGGATCGGCTCCGCTTCGGCAAGGGGCCGCAGAATGCCGGCGCGCAGCAGGCGCTTGCCCATCGGTGTTTGGCAGCAGTCGAGCGTGTGGGCCAGCGTGGTTTCCGGACCGCTTGCGCGGAACAGCGGCTCCAGCAGTTCCAGGTTGCGCACGGAGACCTGGTCGAGATGCAAGGCAGCGGCGCGCTCGGTAAAGCGCAGGCTGTCAATGTGCTCAAGCGCGCTGCGCTGCGTGCTTTGCGCATAGTGCAGCACGGCCCCGGCGGCCACGGCAGCGGACGTATGACCGGCCAGGCCGAAGCCCTCCAGCGAGCGCACCCCCAGCTGCCGCTCCAGCAGGGGCAGGGCGTAGCCTGCAGTAAAGATCCAGTCTTCAAGGGGAGTCTTGGTGCGCACGCGCTCAAAACCGCGTCCCCAGACCGGCTCGCGCGCCAGTAGCGGGTTCGCAGCAGGCATCAGCACTTCACTCGCGCCCGAGGTAGCAAGCGCGTCCGCACACTGCGCCGCCGCGTCCGGCCCGGTCCATTCCGAGGCGCGAAATTCACCTGTCGAAAGGTCCAGCAGTGCCAGTGCTGCTACCGTGCCGCGAGTGTCCTCGGCCACATGCACCGCCGCCAGGTAGTTATTCTCGCCCGCGCCCAGGCTCCCGTCGGCAACCGTGCCGGGCGTCAGCACCCGGGTCACTTCTCGCCGCACAATCTTCTTGCCGGGGCCGGGTGCTTCCATCTGCTCGCAGATGGCGATGCGGAAGCCCGCACGCAGCAGACGGCTGATATGTACTTCAGCCGCATGGAAGGGAACACCGCACATGGGGACGGCGCGCTCCTTGCTGCGACTTGTCAGCGTGATGCCGAGTTCGCGCGCTGCGGTCTGCGCGTCTTCGTAGAACAGCTCGTAGAAGTCGCCCAGGCGAAAAAACAGAAGCGCGTCGGGGTGCTGGCCCTTAACGGCGGCGTACTGCCGCATGAGCGGGGTTTCTGCGGAAAGCTGTGCGGAGGGTTCAGTCACGGGCACGGCCAGAATATCGCACTGTCCTTTGGTTCGGACAGGCAAAGCATCTGAGGAGATCGCGTCCATAACTGCTGTGAAACTTGGAAGTGCGCAGCAAAAAGGCCGCGCTAAGCGGCCCTTTCTACCAATAAAAGTCCAGCCTAGTCGTTGGTTTCAGCGTCAGAACCGTGCTGCTTCACCATCTTGTTGTAGATACCCAGCAACAGGAACGGTGCCGCCCACTGGCCTACAAACAAGGCATTCTCGTCCTTGCCCTGCGACTTCAAAATGAGCGATCCGATAATGGAGGCAAACGATGCCCCCAGGAAAAATGAGCTGGGCAGCTTGGCGCTGTAGCTTTCCAGCATGGATGTAACTTGGTCCTCGTTGATATCTCCGGCGCGTACGCGATAGTCCGACATGGTTCATCCTCCGTGGCTTATGGTGAGTCGTAAAAAGCGCGCCGCCCCTGATCGAGTTCAGTCGAGTTCAACCGGGCTCGGCACACTGCATCTGCCTGACAGTCTCACAGATGAACATGCAGTGTCTCCATGTTGCCGCGCCCGCGCATTTCTTTTTAAGCGCGCTCCGCATCCATGGCACATAGGGCCGCTGCTCTCTTTGAAGCAGTATGCCCCCGTATACTTAGCTGTTGGGCCAAACGCATGGAATTGTTCTGGATACGCGGTGCGGCAGCGATGTACGGAGTGGCAAGCGCCTGCGCGCTGCCGGCGGTGCTGTGGGGCCGCGCGCGCTTCCGGACCGCCTCGGTGGCGCTTGCGCTGGCCGCTGCAGTGCTGCAATGCGTGGCCTTTGCGGAGCTGTTTACGCAGACACACCGGTTTATACCCACCGGGCTGCACGAGGTGCAGGCGGGCCTGGGATTGCTGGTGGCCCTGGCATTTCTGCTCATCGCCGCTCTCTATCGCACGGTGTCGTTCGGCCTGTTCGCGCTGCCTATGGCGTTCCTGCTGGCGCTGCCGTCGGCGCTCGGACCGGATCGTTACAGCTTTTCGTCACCCCTGGTGCGCGGAGGCTGGATCGCTGTACACGTCTCCTCGCTGCTTGCCGCCGATACAGCCCTGGTGTTTTCGTTGCTGGCCAGCTTCCTGTACCTGCTCCAGGAGCGTCGGCTCAAGGACCGCGAGTCGCCCGGCTTTTTTGCCTGGCTGCCCCCGCTTGAAACCATGGACCGTATCGCCCAGTCCACATTGGTGCTCGGCTTTCTGGCCATGACCCTGGGGCTGTTCGCAGGCTCCTTGATCGCACAGGAAATGGTAGGCCCAACCTACTTTCAGGATCCGAAAGTGGTGCTCTCTTTCGCCATGTGGCTCATCTATGTCTTTATCCTGCTGGTGCGCCAATCCAAGGGATTGCGAGGGCGGCAGGCAGTGTACGTGTCTTCGGTCGCGTTCCTGGTGGTGCTCAGCGTGTGGGCAGCCAACCTTCTCAGCTCCGTGCACAGGTTTCCATCGCAATGAGGCTACTGGTCACAGGCTTGAATCATCGCAATGCGCCCGTGGAGCTGCGTGAGCAGGTTGCGATTCCTACAGACGCACTGCCTGCGGCACTTGCGGCCCTGCACGCTCATCCGCATGTGCAGGAGGCAGTAATTTTGTCTACCTGCAACCGGGTGGAACTATTTGTGACCTACAGCGAGCAGGTACCGGACCTGGTGCAGTTCCTCTCTACGCGCTTCCCCTTGAGCGAGGGGGAGTTGCGGGCACACTTGTACCAGTATCGCGATACCGAGGCGGTGCGCCACTTGTTCCGTGTGGCTTCGAGTCTCGATTCCATGGTGGTGGGCGAGCCGCAAATTCTAGGCCAGGTCAAGGAGGCATTTGCTGCCGCCCGCGCTGCCGGTGTGGTGGGGCGCGACTTGCAGGCACTACTCCAAAGTGCTTTTTCTGCCGCTAAGCGTATTCGGACCGAGACTGCAATCGGCTCAAGCTCGGTCTCCATAGCGAGCGTAGCGGTGGACCTTGCCTTGAAAATTTTCAGCTCGCTGGCCGGCAAGCGCGTGCTGCTGGTAGGTGCGGGCAAAATGGGCGAGCTGGCAGCCCGGCATCTACTGGCAAAGGGTGCCGGCTCCATGCTGGTAAGCAACCGGACCATGGCTCGTGCCGAGCGGCTGGCCCAGACCTTCGGGGGCAAGGTGCTGCCGTACGGGGAGCTGCAAACGCAGGCAGACCAGGCAGATATCGTCATCACTTCCACCGGCTCGCATGAGTATGTATTCCGCCGCGAGGACGGGCAGCGCTTCCTGAACAAGCGGCGTGGGCGGCCCATGTTCTTCATCGATATTTCTGTCCCGCGCAACATTGACCCCGAGATCAAGCGCGTTGAAGGCGTGTTTCTGTATGACATTGACGACCTGCAAAGCTTTGCCGTCGATAACCTTGCTGACCGCTCCCGCGAGGGTGCGAAGGCGGAACGCCTGATTGATGGGGAAGTGGCGGCGTTTACCCGGCGCTCGCACGTAGTGGATGCGGTGCCCACACTGGTAGCGCTACAGGATAGTGTGGAGGCAATGCGCCAGGCGGAGCTGCGGCGTTTTGCCGGGCCGCTTGAAGGTATAACCCCGGCGCAGCGCGAGGCAGTGGAAGCCTTGTCTCGCGGGCTTGCCAACAAGTTTCTGCACGCGCCTATACAAGCTTTGCGCGCTGCCGCGCAGGGCGGCGATGAGGAGCGGCTTGCGCTGCTGCGCAGTACCTTCCGGCTGCCGGAGATTGTGGAGCATGACGCCCTGCCGGTCAGGCATATCGAGCCGAAGCATGCTCTTGAAGCAGCACCGGTCGAAGTAGTCTCTGACGTAACCTCTGACGTGACTTCTATTGATGGGCATAAGTATGCCGTGCCGGTTGCGAGGCGGCGCTGATGCCCCTGCGTATCGGATCGCGCGGCTCGGAGCTGGCCTTGTGGCAGGCGAACCACATTGCCGGGCAGCTCCGGGGTGCCGGGCACGAAGTAGCCATCGAGATCATCCGCACCACCGGGGACCGGCTTCAGGGTGTCGCCTTCAACAAGGTGGGCACCAAGGGCATGTTCACCAAGGAGATTGAAGAGGCATTGGCCGATGGCCGCGTGGACCTGGCGGTACACAGCCTGAAGGACCTGCCGACAGAACTGCACCCGGCCTTTGCCCTTGCCGCGATACCGCCGCGCGCCGACCCGCGAGATGCGTTTGTGTCAGACCGCTATCAAAGCTTCGCCGAGCTGCCCCCCGGCGCGCGCGTCGGCACCAGCAGCCTGCGTCGCCAGTCGCAGCTGCGTGCACACCGTCACGACTTGAAGTACATCGAGTTTCGCGGCAATGTCGATACGCGGTTGCGCAAGCTCGCTGCCGGAGAGGCCGAGGCGTGTGTACTGGCCTGCGCCGGGCTGGACCGGCTAGGGCGTACCGGGATGCTGCGCGAGCGGCTGCCTGCGCAGATTGTGTGTCCCGCTGCCGGGCAAGGTGCGCTGGCCATTGAGGTGCGCTCAGGCGACGCTCGCATGGTGGAAGTTTTGAGCTTTTTAGATGACGCGCCCACGCGCTTTGCCGTTACCGCCGAGCGGGCTGCCCTAGGCGCGCTCGGCGGAGGTTGCCAGGTGCCTATCGGCATCTACTGCGAGCGGCATGAGAGTGCAGCCGGTTCGCACTGGGAGATTACCGGCTCTGTTTCGCTGCCCGGTACCGGGGCCTCCGTCCGGGTATCGTTTGAGCACCGGCATGAGGAAGACCCTGACCTGCTCGGAGCGCGGTTGGCGGAAGAGCTGCTGCGGCAGGGTGCCGGTGAGCTGCTGGCAATCTGATCGGTATGAAACTGTCGCTTGCCGGTCACCGGATTCTCGTCACCCGCACCCGCGAGCAGAGCAGTGCCTTGGCTGCTGCATTGAACACGCTGGGCGCTGATGTGCTGGAGGTGCCGACCATCCGCATCGCACCGCCGGAGTCCTACGCCCCGCTGGACGCGGCGCTCGCACGCCGGCGCGAGTTCGACATCCTGATTGTGAGCAGCGCCAACACGGCACAAGTGCTCGCAGCACGCATGCCTTCACCCTGGGTTTACCAGCCCTGGACAGTCGCTATCGGCCCGGCAACTGCCGCGGCGCTGCACCAAGCAGGCTTCAGAGTGGATGAGCAGCCTATGCCCGCGATTGCCGAGTCCGTAGTCCGCGAGCTTGCGCCGCGAGTGCGGGGTAAACGCATCCTGCTCCCGCGCGCGAAAGCGGCCCGCGACCTGATTCCGGATGCACTGCGGGCTGCCGGCGCGACCGTTGAAGTGGTCGAGGCGTACCGGACATTGCTCGCAGAAGATTCACGCTCTATCTTGCAAGCTGCCTTCGCCCCAGACGCACCGCCGGTTTCAGCGGTGACATTCAGCAGTTCTTCGACGGTGACCAACTTTTTCGCACTGCTAGGCCCTGAAGGCGCGCAGGCAGCACTTGCAACGGCGCGTGCCTGCTCCATCGGGCCTATTACCAGCGCCACTCTGCGAGGCTACGGCGTAGAACCGGCAGGGGAAGCGGCACAGCATGATGTGCCGGGGCTGGTTGAGGCAATACTTCAGGTTGTGGGAGAAAATAGAGGGGCCGGTCGCCAAAACTTTTGATCGAGCCGGAGACCTGCTACCATCAATAAAATCCAGGCATTGGGAGCTGCAATGCAGGCGATACTTGCGCTCGAAGACGGGCGCATCTTCCGCGGGGACGGCTACGGGGCAAAGGTGGACTGCTCCGGTGAGGTTGTTTTCAATACTTCATTGACCGGCTACCAGGAAATTTTCACGGATCCATCCTACGCCGGCCAGATCGTGGTTCTTACGAACCCGCAGATCGGCAATTACGGCACCAACCAGGCAGACGCGGAAGCCGCAAGGCCCTACATCGAGGGCCTGATTGTGCGCGAGTTCTCCACGGTAAGCTCAAACTGGCGCTCGGAGCAGGTGGCCGATGAATACCTTGAGCGGTACGGCGTGCCGGTACTGTCAGAGATTGATACGCGCGCCTTGGTACGGCACCTGCGCGCCAACGGCGTCATGCGCGGCGTCATTTCAAGCACGGAACAGGACACAGACGTTCTGGTAGCGCGCGCTCGTGCGCTGCGCAAGATGGACGGTACCGATCTGGCGAGCGTCGTGAGCACAAAAATCGCCTATGAGTGGAAGCAGCGCGAAAACCCGCTTGCACCGGGCGAGGCTATCCGCGAATGCGACCTGCACGTGGTGGCTTACGACTACGGCATCAAGGGGAACATCCTGCAAATGCTGGGCTCGCAGGGATGCCGAGTCACGGTTGTACCGGCGCGGACTACGGCTGAAGACGTGCTGGCGCTAAAGCCGGACGGCGTGTTCCTGTCGAACGGTCCGGGCGATCCGGAGCCGCTCGGCTATGCTGTCGAGGCCATTCAAGGGCTTACCGGCAAGACGCCGGTGTTCGGTATCTGCCTGGGGCACCAGTTGGTAGGCATGGCACTGGGCGGCCGCACTTACAAGCTCAAATTTGGACATCACGGCGGCAATCACCCGGTAAAGCAACTCGCCACCGGGCGCGTCGAGATCACCAGCCAAAACCACAACTACGCGGTAGACCCCGACTCGCTGAACGCCAACGAAGTGGACCTGACGCATATCAACCTGAACGACCAGACTTTGGAAGGTCTACGCCACCGCACCATGCCGCTGCTGAGCGTGCAGTACCACCCCGAGGCAAGCCCCGGCCCGCATGATTCGCACTACCTGTTCGGGGAGTTCCGGAAAATGATGGATGGTTGGAAAGGGCGATAACCGGTAAACAAGGAGACAAACATGCTGGAAATCAAGATGAGTGAAGCATTGGAAGCACGGCTGCATGAGCTGGCTCGCGAGGCTGGGCAAAGCACCGAGGCTTTTGCGCTTACAGCAATTAAAGGTTACATGGAAGATTACGAAGATACCCTCGAAGCCGAGGCGGCCATAGCAGAGGGTGGCCCTACATACTCATTGGAGGAGGTCATGCGAGAGATTGAGTTGGACAGTCGAGTACAAAAAAAGAGCCCTGAAACAGCTGCGTAGCCTGGATGCTCAGGTTGCGATTCGAGTAAGTAACGATATGCGGCATTTTGCTGCACAGCCTGACCCAAGAGCTTTTGCAGCACCGCTCACCGCAGAGTGGAAGGGATTTTGGCGTTTTCGTATGGGTGATTATCGCGTGATCTGTGAGATTGACGACGGCAAGCTCGTCATTCTGGTTGTAAAAGTCGGCCACCGCAAAGACATTTACCAGTAAGGACGAGATGCCACGCAGGAACGACATAGCAAAAATACTTGTAATCGGCTCCGGGC
This sequence comes from uncultured Acidobacteriaceae bacterium, assembly GCA_964236655.1. GTDB lineage: Bacteria > Acidobacteriota > Terriglobia > Terriglobales > Acidobacteriaceae > EB88. The sequence continues at coordinate 10,705 of CAXSFX010000041.1, forward strand.
CGATTGTGATCGGGCAGTCGGCGGAGTTTGACTACTCCGGTACCCAAGCCTGCAAGGCGCTACGCGCTGAAGGCTATGAAGTCGTGCTGGTGAACTCGAACCCGGCCAGCATCATGACCGACCCCGAGCTTGCCGACCGCACCTACATAGAGCCGCTGACTCTCACCTACCTGGAAGAAATTCTGCGGATTGAAAGCGAGATGCTTGTCGCCCAGGGTCGCGACGGCAAGTTTGCCGTGCTGCCCACGGTCGGCGGACAGACGGCGCTCAATCTTGCAGTCGATCTCGCAGATGCAGGCATTTTGGATCGCTACGGCATTGAGTTGATCGGCGCGAAGCTTGAGGCCATCAAGAAGGCCGAAGACCGGCTGCTGTTCAAGGATGCGATGGCGCGCATCGGGCTCGATGTACCCAAATCCGCGCTGGTCGACAACCTGCGCGACGGTCTTGATTTTGCGAACAAGCTGGGCTTCCCGGTCATCATCCGGCCCTCGTTCACGCTGGGCGGCTCCGGCGGCGGTATCGCCTACAACCGCGAAGAGCTGATGGAAATTCTGGCGCGCGGGCTTGACCTGTCGCCGGTCCACGAGTGCTTGCTGGAAGAGTCGGTGCTGGGCTGGAAAGAGTACGAGCTTGAAGTCGTGCGAGACCTTGCCGACAACGTCATCATTATCTGCTCGATTGAAAACATGGACCCGATGGGCGTACATACCGGCGATTCCATCACGGTGGCACCCGCGCAAACGCTCACTGACCGCGAGTACCAGGCCATGCGCTCGGCAGCCATTGCGGTCATCCGGGAGATCGGCGTTGAGACCGGCGGCTCGAACGTGCAGTTTGCCGTAAACCCGGCAAATGGCCGCATGACGGTCATTGAGATGAACCCGCGCGTATCGCGGTCCTCGGCGCTGGCGTCGAAGGCGACCGGTTTTCCCATTGCGAAGATCGCGGCCAAGCTCGCCGTGGGCTACACGCTCGATGAAATTCCAAACGACATTACGCGCATGACGCCTGCTTGTTTTGAGCCTTCCATCGATTACGTGGTCGTCAAGATCCCGAAGTGGCAGTTCGAGAAGTTCCCGGAAGCCGACCAGACGCTAAGCCCGCAGATGAAGTCGGTGGGTGAGGTGATGGCCATGGGGCGAACCTTCAAAGAAGCTTTGATGAAGGCAGTGCGGGCGCTTGAAACCGGGCGGCGCGTAGGCGCGGAGACACTGGACCCGAAGCAGCTGACCTACCGGCTGGTAACGCCGCAGCCGGAGCGGCTTGCCTACGTCCGCTTCGCGTTTCGGCGCGGTATGAGCGTGCGTGAGGTTGCGCGGCTCACACAAATGGACCCGTGGTTCCTGCACCAGATCAAGGAGATCACCGACGCGCTCGGCGTGCTCGGCGATACCAGCCTGGGCGATGTGCAACCGTCAAAGTTACGGAAGGCCAAGCGGCTCGGTATCTCTGACGAACGGCTGGCCGAGGCATGGGGCCTGACCGGTGCGGCAGGCGTGGAGCAAGTCCGGCAGCATCGGCTTGCCGCAGGCATCCGGCCCGTGTTCAAGCTCGTCGATACCTGCGCGGCAGAGTTCGAGTCAAGCACGCCGTACCTCTACTCCACCTACGACGAGGAAGACGAAGCACCCGCGACAAGCAACAAGAAGGTCATCATTTTAGGTTCAGGGCCAAATCGCATCGGGCAGGGCATCGAGTTCGATTACTGCTGCTGCCATGCCGCCTTCGCCCTGCGCGAAGACGGCTATGAAACCGTGATGGTGAACTGCAATCCTGAGACCGTTTCGACCGATTACGATACCAGCGACCGGCTGTACTTTGAGCCGCTGACCCTTGAAGACGTTCTCTCCGTGTACGAGCACGAGGCTGCGGCCGGCGCAGAGATCGGCATGATTGTGCAGTTCGGCGGACAGACGCCGCTCAACCTTTCCTTGCGGCTCAAGGCAGCGGGTATCCCGATTCTCGGCACCTCGCCTGAGTCCATTGACCTGGCGGAAGACCGCAAGCGATTCGGCAAACTGCTGCGCGAGCTTGACATCCCGCAGCCTGCGGCGGCCACTGCTACCAGCGTGGACGAGGCGCTCGCAGGAGCCGACAGCATCGGCTACCCGGTCCTGGTGCGACCTTCGTATGTACTGGGCGGCCGCGCCATGGTGATCGCCTACGACCGCGCCGCCATCAGCCGCTACATGGCTGAGGCAGTCGAGTACTCGCAGGAGCGGCCTATCCTTATCGATCGCTTCCTTGAGGATGCAGTCGAAGTCGATGTGGACGCGCTCTGCGATGGCACCGACGTCGTGATCGCGGGCATCATGCAGCATATCGAGGAAGCAGGTGTGCATTCAGGGGATTCTTCCTGTGTGCTGCCTTCAGTTGACCTTTCCCCGACTGTTCTGGCTACCATCCGCGAGTACACACGCAAGCTGGCCATGGCGCTTGACGTTATCGGGTTGGTAAACCTGCAGTTCGCCGTGCAGCGCGACAAGGTTTTCGTTATTGAAGTCAACCCGCGCGCCTCACGCACCGTGCCCTATGTTTCCAAGGCAACCGGCGTGCCGCTGGCCAAGATCGCATCGCGCCTGATGATGGGCCGCACCCTGCGCGAGCTGCTGCCGGAAGCGGTACGCAGTGGTGACGACCTCAGCACAGGCCGATACTTTTTTGTCAAATCGCCGGTGTTTCCATGGAGCAAGTTCCCCGGCGTAGATGCCGTGCTTGGGCCGGAGATGCGCTCGACCGGTGAGGTGATGGGTGTAGCAGACAACTTCGGCGAAGCCTTTGCCAAGGCCCAACTTGCCGCCGGGCTCAAGCTGCCGGTGCGGGGCACCGTGTTCTTCAGCGTCAACGACCGCGACAAGGCACAACTGCTCATCGTGGCGCGGCACTATGTTGAGCTGGGCTTTGCCATTGTTGCGACAGAAGGTACAGCCGACACGCTTGAAGGTGCCGGGCTGCGCGTGGAGCGGGTGTACAAGGTCAAGGAAGGCCGTCCGAACGTCGTCGATCTTATCAAGGGCGACCGTATTCAGCTCATCGTGAACACGCCGCATGGTATGGACACGTTTTTTGACGAGAAGGCAATCCGTCGTTCTGCCGTGCAGCAGCGCATTCCCATGATCACCACGCTTGCAGCTGCGCGTGCCGCTGCCGAAGGCATAGCGTCCATGCAGCGTCAATCCATCCACGTGTACACCATGCAGGCATTGCATGCGGAGCTTGTAGCCGAGCCTGCTAAGCCGATCGAGGCAAACGCGCGTGGGTAGGAGCGCGCCGGGTTGCATCGTTCTCAGCTTGTTTGTAGCCGCATCATTCACAGTTTGCATACAAGCACAGCAGGAGACGCCCATGCAGCAAGGTATTGCGGCTTTGCATGCCAACCAGCCGCAGCAGGCGCTGGCCCTGTTTCAGCAAGCCATCGCAGCGGACCCGCAGGATGCGGCTGCAAACCTGCTTGCCGCCTCGACCGAGATTGCACTGTTTGCGCCCGCCGATGCCGTGCGCTACGGCGAGCGCGCGCTTGCGCTGGAGCCCGGCAACTGGAAGGTGCACACCACGCTGGTGACGGCTTACGCCATGGCGGGCGATGTGCCGCATCGAGAGGCGGAGCGTGACTTCCTTCGAAAAGCGCATGACAATCCCGCGCTGCCCGATGCACGCGGTACCAGCGGCTTTCTGCTGGATACGTTCAAAGCCGGCATGTACAACGTGGATGCGGTGGAGTACTTCAAACCGCTGGGCAAATACAACACCTACTATCGCTTTCTGGTGCGTAACAATGCGGGTGCGCGCGTATGGACCATTGAAGTAAACAGTGACTCGTTGAAGCAGGTCTCCTGGGCGCAGGAGTATCCAAGACCGGCAAAGGAGGGGCAGCGGCAGTTTCAGATTGAGAGCGCACCCGGCGAAACACATGTGGAGTACCGCACGTTTTCAGGGGCTCCAGGCTATGACTACGTCAAATCGCAAGTGGTAAAAATCCTGGTTGCACAAGCTGCGCCGTTCCCGCCGGAACCGCAGCCCCGGTAAGCGCGGCTTACAATATCCCCATGCTGCTTGAAGGCATTTTTCCTGCTGTCACCACGCCGTACTACCCGGATGGACGCCTCTACCTACGCAAGCTGGAGCATAACGTGGAGCGCTACTCGCGCACTCCGGCAGCGGGCATGGTGGTACTCGGTTCGACGGGTGAGGCCGTGCTGCTCGACGATGCGGAATCGCGCGAGGTGCTGCACACGGCGGCGCTAGCGGCTACGCCTGAAAAGGTACTGGTGGCAGGTGTGGGGCAGGGCAGTGCAATCGCCACTATCCGCGCGGCAGAGTACGCGGCCCAGGTAGGTTATGATGCTGCCCTGGTGCGCACGCCCTACTACTACGCGCCGCACATGACGCCTCTGGCCATGCTGACCTACTACCGCACTGTGGCGGACCGTTCGCCGTTGCCTGTGGTGCTGTACAGCATCCCCAAGTTTACGCATTACGACTTGCCTGTAGACCTGATTGCCGAACTCGCACAGCACCCCAACATCATCGGCCTTAAAGATTCAAGCGGCAGCGTAGAGCGCATCGCGGCTGTGAGTGCGGCAACTCGCTCAGCAGCCAGGCGCAGCGTTACAGTCACCCCGATGTTTGCGGCAGTAACAGGACGCATGCAGGCCGTTGCCATGGCTGTTCCTGCCGGTGGAACCAGCCTGGTTACAATCGGCGGCGGGTCTGCGACGGCGGTGGCGCTGCCGGTGGTCAGCACACTCAAGACGCGCACCCGCGAGGTCGGCTTCCAGATTCTATGCGGCGCTGCTGACAAACTGCTGCCTTCGCTTGAAGCCGGTGCCACGGGCGGCGTGCTGGCGCTGGCGGCATGCGCTCCGCAAGCCTGCCATGAGGTATATATCGCGTGGAAGGAAGGTGATGCGCCGCTGGCTGCGGAAAAGCAGGTGCGCATCGTTGAGGCTTCGCAGGTGGTCGCCGGCAGGCTCGGCATCGCAGGCATCAAGCACGCATGCGACCTGAACGGATACTTCGGTGGACGTCCGCGCCTGCCGCTGCTGCCGCTTACCGGTGAGGAGCGGGACCAGGTAGCGCGTGCCATGCGCGATCTGCGCAATTAGACCAAGCCAAATGAAGCAGCGTCATATCCCGAAAGCCGGATATGACACTGCCGGCTCGCGGTCGTGAGATGAAGCTGGAAAACCTGCCGCCAAGGTAAGAGAAAGTACCTCGGTGGGCGATTCTGCTCATTCCGACGCAACTCCAAACGCCGCTTCGCGTTCCCATGGGAACACCACTCTTGGAGCACTCCCCATGCAACGACTGGCGTTCTGGCTTCTTCTTGCGCTTCCTCTTCCGGCTGCCGCACAGATCGGTTTGTACGGCACCTTCTCCGCTGCCAACTTCAACGTACCGAATGTCGGCTGGCAGTACGGCTCTACCTTCGGCATTTATGACGATAAATTTTCGATCCCGTTCTTCGCTCTCGGCCTGGATGGGCGCGGTTCCGTGGTCGGCGGCAGTTCCAGTGGAGCGAGCGTCCGCAGCGGTCTCGTCGGGCCGCGGCTGGTGTTCAAGCCGCATGTTCTGCCCATCATGCCTTACGTGGAGGGCCTGGTAGGCGCGGGCTACGCGCAAGCCGGGCAGCAGGGAAGCGGGGCCTACTACTCGGCAACCAAGTTTGAGTACAACGGTGTTGCCGGTGTGGACTACACCTTCTTTCCGCGCCTGGACTGGCGCGTGATCGAGTTCTCCTACGGGGGCTTGTCGGGCTTTCAGGGCAGCTTCAATCCGAAAACGTTGAGCACCGGGATTGTGTTCCGGCTGCCTTGACTGTGTTTCTTCGCAGCTTACAAAACTGCGCGGCATGCCGGACCCTTTGCTACTATCTGGCATGTTCAGTACACCCCGTTCGCTCCCCCTGGCGTTGTGCGTCGCGCTTAGCACCGTAGCCTTTGCGCAGCAGCCTGCCCCAGCCAAGCCGTCCCATGCCATGCAAGCGCGGATGGATCGCTTCCTTGATAGCGGTACCGGTGCCTGGACGCCTGCGCAGGTCGTAACCATGAATCGGCTACGGGATGCCGCCATGGCTGACCCCTATGCGTACCTTGAGCTGCAACACCTGACAGACAATATCGGCCCGCGGCTGAGCGGGAGCCCGCAGGCGCAGGCTGCAGTGGAGTGGGTGGCCTCTGAAATGCGCGCGCTGGGAGCAACTGTCACGCTTGAAAAAACAATGGTGCCGCACTGGGTTCGCGGTGAGGAGACAGCGGCGCTGACCGCGTGGCCGGGCGGCGCGCCCGGCACGGAGCAGAAGATTGTCGTCACAGCACTGGGCGGTAGCGTGGCAACGCCAAGCGCCGGTATCAGCGCGCCCGTGGTTGTGGTCAATAGCTTCGCAGAGCTGAAGGCCCAGGCACCCGGTGCGGTCACCGGCAAAATCCTGCTGCTGAATCACCCTTTTGACAAGGAGCTGGCTGCCGTAGGGCAGGGCGGCAATGCATACGGACAGTCCGTGGTGTACCGTGCCCTGGCACCTACCGTGGGCGCGGCAGCAGGCGCGGTGGCTGTGCTGGTGCGCTCTGTCGGGGGCGCGGACTTTCGCCTGCCGCATACCGGCCACACGTCGTACCCGGAAGGTGATCGGCAAATTCCCGCCGGTGCGATTGCGGCGGAGGACGCGGACCTGCTGGCGACGCTTGCCAAACAGGGCCCGGTGACATTGCGGCTCACCATGACGCCGAAGACCTTGCCGCAGGTGCCCAGCTATAACGTCATTGCCGACTGGAAAGGCTCGGAGCACCCGGAGCAGGTCGTCATTGTTTCAGGGCATCTGGACTCCTGGGATTTGGGTACCGGCGCAATCGATGACGGTGCCGGCATCGTGATTTCCATGCAGACGCTGCACCTTTTACAAAAGCTTGGAGTACACCCGAAGCGCACCGTGCGCTTCATCGCCTGGATGGATGAAGAATCCGGCTCGGAAGGTGCGGCAACGTATGCCGAGGAGCATGCAGGGCAGCTTGGTGACCACATTGCCGCGCTTGAAAGCGACCTGGGCTGCGACCACCCATACGGCCTCATGTACTCCGGGCCGCCGCAATTGGGCGAGTATCTACGCCCGGTTTCCGGGGCCCTGGCACCCATCGGTGCCGCCATGCTGGATCGCAGCGAGAATACAGGCGAGGACATCGCCTCCATTGTGACCAAGGGTGTGCCCGGCCTGGCACCTGCGCAGGACTCACGGACCTACTTTAACTATCACCATACAGCTGCGGATACTTTCGACAAGGTAGACCCGAAACACCTGGCGGAAAACGCGGCGGTTATGGCCGTGACCGCCTACGCGCTGGCCGATGCGGAAGTGCCTGCACCGCGATAATGCTTGGTAAACGAGATAGTTGCCTGATAAAGAGGTGCCAGGGTGACCCTGAGAGTAGAAGGGTCATCCTGAACGAAGTGAAGGATCTGCTTTTGACTTCTTCCAGCTCACGTAAAGTTCAAGCTGGATGGATTGGATACATCTTGGTACATTCAGGAATGCTTCGTTACCTGCTTGTTCCGGTGTTGTTCCTTCCCTTTACTGGCTTTGCCCAACAAACACTCGATGCCACCCCTACAACCGTGGCCTGGGGCTACTACTCGGCGCACGCCAAACCGGTAATGACCGTCCATAGCGGCGATACCGTAATTGTGCATACGCTGTCCACTTGCGGCGACCCGGATCGCCTGAAAGGCATGGGCATCCCGGCGAACGAAATTCCCGCCTCCGTGACCGCGCTATATGACGCTAAGAATATCGATAAGGGGCCGGGCGGGCACATCCTGACCGGGCCCATTGCAATCGACGGCGCAGAACCGGGCGATGTGCTTGAGGTTGATATTCAGAAGGTAGACATCGATGTGCCATGGGCCTGTAACGGCTTCGGCGCAGGCCGGGGCTACCTGCCGAACGATTACCCCTACGGGATGATGAAGCGCATTCCGCTGGACAGGCAGCGCATGGTGGCAGATTTCGCGCCGGGCATTGCCATCCCGCTGCATCCGTTTTTTGGGTCGATGGGCGTGGCACCGCCTGAGTCCGCCGGGCGCTACAACAGTGCGCCACCGTGGATGCACGGCGGCAATATGGACAATAAGGAGCTGGTAGCAGGCACCACGCTCTACCTGCCGGTGCATGCGCCGGGCGCGCTGTTTGAGGTAGGTGACGGCCACGCCGGGCAGGGCAATGGGGAGGTTGACATCACCGCCCTTGAGACCATGCTGACCGGCACCTTCCGCTTTACAGTGCATAAGAAAACCCCCGACCAGCGCCTGTTGTGGCCCATGGCAGAGACTCCGACCGCGTACATCACGATGGGCTTTAGTGAGGACCTGAACAAGGCAACAGAGATGGCGCTGCACAACATGCTCTCCTTTCTCGAAACGGAAAAGCACCTGACCCGCGACCAGGCGTACCAGCTCTCAAGCGTGGCGGTAGACCTTGACATTACGCAGTTGGTTGACACCAATGTAGGCGTACACGCGATGTTGCCGAAAGCTGTATTTACCGGTGCAGCCGGCAAGGTTTCAGGAGGTGCCCAGTGAGTCTTGTTCTGAAATCGCTCTTGCTTGCAGCGACCTTAGCCGTGCCCCCGTTGTACGCGCAGGATGCAACCGTGCAGTTGTTACAGAGGCTTTCGGACGCACCCGGTCCGTCAGGTGCCGAAGAGGGTGTGCGCGCCGTCATGGTACCGATCATGAAGCCGCTGGCAACGAAGCTGACCTATGACGGTTTGGGCTCAGTGATCGCGCAGGTAGGCACCGCCGGGCCGCGCATCATGGTCGATGCGCACATGGACGAGCTGGGCGGCATGGTGCGGCGTATCGCGCCAAACGGCACGTTGACCATGCAAATGCTGGGCGGCTGGCTCGACCAGGCCCTTGTAGACCAGCGCTGGGTGATCCTCGGGTCGAAAGGCCCGGTACACGCGGTTACCGGTATCCGCGACATCCATGTGCTGCCTGCCGATGATCGCACCAAGGTTTTCCCGCGCGATAGCCTCTATCTCGACATCGGCGCGAAGGATGCCGCTGAAGCAGCCGCACTCGGCGTTGGACCGGGTGACCCGGTAGTGCCCGACTCGCCGTTTACCGTGTTGAACGGCACAGACAACTATCTCGGCAAGGCCTGGGATGACCGTATCGGTTGCGCCGTGCTGCTTGAGAGTATGCAGCGGCTGGCCAAGCTGCCGCACCCGAACCAGATTTTCTTCGTGGCGACCACACAGGAGGAGATCGGCCTGCGCGGCGCGAAAACGGCTGCTGATGCCGTGAGGCCCGACATCGGCTTGGCTATTGAAGGCGGTATTGCCGGTGACACCTTTGCCGGGCACCCGGAGGAGACGCAGGCAAAGATCGGCGCGGGGCCGGGAATCTTCCTTTACGACACCAGTGCGCTGCCGAACCGCAAGCTGGTCGCGCTGGTTCGCAAAACCGCTGCTGATAAGGGCATCCCGCTGCAGCTTGATCTGGTACAGGGCTACGGCGATGATTCGTCCGCGATCCAGGAGAGCAATGGGGGCGTGCCGACGCTCAATTTTGTGGTGCCGGTGCGCTACACGCATGCGCATAACGGCATTGTGAACCGGGGTGATTTCGACAAGATGGTCGAGCTGATGGTGGCCGTGCTGCAAGGGCTGGATGCGAAGACTGTGGGTGAGTTGAGAGACTTTACACCGTAAAAGGGGATGTGCATGCAATCTGTATGGCGCTTTCTGGTGGTTTCCTCATCGATGAACCCGCGGCGAAATCCTGTCGGGTTCTGCTTATCCATTCTCGCGCTTGGATATCTTTCTCTTTTGGCAGCTCCTAATTTTCTCTTTGCCGAGTCACAGAATTTTGGAGCGGTAACGGTGTACGCACATGGCTCGCTCTCCGGGATTGAACCGGAAATGAGAGATGCAGAGGCAGCGCTTGCAAGGTCACCAATCAATGATCCGGCACTAAGACAGCGCATATATCTGACGAGCTCGACAAGAGAATTTGGTTGGTTTGCGCTTCATAACCGGCAGGCTCTTGGGGTGTCTGTCGAAGAGTTTGGCAGCACTTTTCTTCCTGCGGCAGACCCGGCGAGCAACACGGTACGGTCAAGCCGTAACCGCTTCAACGTGCGGCAGCTCAGTCAGGTAATTGCGCATGAGCGCATGCACCTGCTGCTTGCGCACCATTTCGGCTTGATACGGATTCACTTATCACCTACCTGGAAGCAGGAGGGTTACTGCGAGTATGTCGCAGGCGGCCATAGTATCGGCAGCGAAGCGGATGGCCTGCGGCTACTAACCGAAGGTACAGAAATTGCGCCGGGTATAGATTACTTTCGTGATTATCTGCGCGTGAAGTACCTGATAGAACAGCGGCATGTAACAGTGGACGAAGTATTTGCAAGGTCTTTCGATACTGCGGCATTGGATCGTGAAGCTTTAGCCGCATATGCAAAACGGCGTTTAGGCAATTGACAACTTAGTAATTAAGTTCTCCTGCGTGTATTCAACTATGACAATCGCACATGAAGCTCTCCGGCTGATGGGTACCATGCTCCACCTGGGGAGCCCGGTGGTTGGCTGCGTCGCATGCGATTCTGCTGCTGCGCACCAATTAAGGCAGGAATTATTTACAAGCGGCTTTGCCGCACGGTTGGCAATGACAGTCGCGCCCTTTCCCGTGCTTCTTCTTTTAGCCTTTATAGTGTGTCAACGGATTGTCGCAGGCGAGCGGAGGGTAGAACTATGACAAGGGCGGACCCTCGTAGGTCGCTGCTGGCAAGTCTATTGATTGGCATCGGCATGGGTGGATTTATTGATGGAATCCTTTTTCATCAAATCCTTCAGCTGCATAACATGCTCTCCAATGTGGTGCCGCGAGATACCCTGCTGCACGAACAAGTCAATATGTTTTGGGATGGGCTGTTTCATGGCTTATGTTTTGTAATGACAGCTTGCGGCATTTTTCTGTTCTGGCGCGATGCGCGCTTGCAAGCTCCACCCCGGCTTAGTGCCTTTATTGGGTCACTGCTACTCGGCTGGGGGTTATTCAACGTGGTGGAAGGCATCATTGACCATGAAGTTCTACAACTGCACCATGTGTACCAAAACGGAAATCATCTACTTTGGGACATGATCTTCTTACTCGCAGGCATAATTCTATGCGTGATCGGCGGCTTCCTGATGCGTTTCGGGTTGCGTGCTGAAATTAGAAATCCTGAGTAAACCCGGTTGGGAGATACCTGGTGTCATACTACTCAGTCGAGCTCGGCAAGAATGTCCGCGAAGGGAATTACGATATCCCGAAGCATCAACGTATCAGCATTCTCAAGCCTGCCTTGTTTGAAACGGAGAAGGCCGTTGTCGACGGGATCAATCACGTAAATGGCCGGAACACCCATAGCCTCAAAGTCAGTGAGTCGAACCACCAAACGGGAGAGCCGGTCCTCCGGGCTGAGAATTTCAATCGCAATCAGCGGCGGGACCGTCGCAATCGGCTCGTCTATTAAGGCAGCATCCGTAATGGCAACATCAGGAACCCGGTAACGACGCTCTCCCGTTTTCGTTCTATATTCTGGACGGACTCTGATATTCCATTCGCGCCTATGCATTTTGAAAAAATGAGATAACGTCGCCTGCCACTCAGAATGCCGGTTTTCTCCCATGGGTCGTTCCTCAAGGACGCCGTCGACATACTCGGCATCCGGCTCGTACGTGCTGTGGAGGTACTCTTCAACTGAAACCAATGTCGTTGCCATGGGAAGCTCCTGACCACAGTCTATTGTCGAGCCTACTGCATCAGTCGAGCTCGGCAAGAATGTCCGCGAAGGGAATTACGGTATCTCGAAGCATCAACGTATCAGCATTCTCAAGCCTGCCTTGTTTGAAACGGAGAAGGCTGTTATCGACGGGATCGATCACGTAAATGGCCGGAACACCCATAGCCTCAAAGTCGGCGAGTCGAACCACTAAACGGGAGAGCCGGTCCTCCGGGCTGAGAATTTCAATCGCGATCAGCGGCGGGACCGTTGCGATCGGCTCCCGCGCAAGAGCTGCATCGAGTATGGCGATATCGGGTACTCTATAGCGCCGCTCACTTGTTTTCGTTCGCAGTTCCGGTCGGACCCGGATATTCCACTCACGGCGATTGATCATGAAAAAATGGGTTAGCGCCGCCTGCCACTCAGAATGCCGATCTTCACCCACGTTCCGCTCCTCGATGATTCCGTCGACATACTCGGCGTCCGGCTCGTACGTGCTGTGGAGGTACTCTTCAACCGAAACCAATGTCGTTGCCATGGGAAGCTCCTGACT
>CAXSFX010000042.1:0-22965 GCA_964236655.1 uncultured Acidobacteriaceae bacterium
TGCCGATAGTATTTTGCACTTGCCCGAGGTTGCTTTGGGAGGAAACATTGACCCCGTTGTCTGCCACTGCATATACACTTTGCCGATTCTGAATCGTGCTCATTGTCGGGTCATACGCCAGCTGACTGTTGGTGTTGACTCCCGTTGAAATGGAGTTATTCGGTATGTCAAACGAGGGTGTATTGGTTATGTTAAAAAAGTCCAGAGTGTAGCGGGCAGAAATGCCCTCTGTAATAACCACGTTTTTTACCACGGATACATCCGCACGCTTCTGGAAGGACTGGCGGAAGATGTTGCGCTGGTTCGCGGGTCCGAAGTTGTTTTCGTACACATCGCACACCGGTGCGCCTGCCGTGCTAACTCCGCAAGCCGGTACGCCATTCTCTCCCGGATTGACAAATGGTATCTGGAAGGCTGCCGGGTTCAATGCAGTCTGACCATTTGCAGGGTAAAAAGCGCCGGAGTGGCCTGTGCCTGCTTGCTTCGGTGAAGTACCGGGCGCAAGCGGAATAATGGGATTGGTGATGCCGTCGTTGAAGCTGTAATACTGGCTCCCGATTGCGCCCGAGTAATCCTCCACGCTGTAAGGTTGTCCGCTTTGCAGAACAGCAATTCCCTGTAACCCAAAACCATTGACTGCTTTTGCCACCAGGCTTTTGCCGTGCAGCAAGTCGGGAAATCTATATACATAATTGAAACTGGCCACATGGGTCCGGTCGAAGTCCGAGGAGCCATAGCCTGAGCGCAGATCGAGCGGGTTGCTGCCGTTGTAGAACAGGCCGAGCCCGCTCTGCTCATCAAGCGAATGCGACCAGGTATAAGCAGCGGTAAATTGCAAGCCATGTGTAACCTGCTTGGTCGCTTGAAACTGTAACGAGTCATACGCCGAGTTACCATTAGCGCGGTATAGGACCGAGTTGATGCTATAGCCGGGGTAGGGTGTACGCAGGTCTGTATTGCCGCCGTCGTAAGTGTTGGCCGGCTCTGTCGTTAGTGCATTTCCATTTGTATCTGTTGCCTGGTAGCCGTAGGAGTAAATCTCGCCATTGATCGGGTTCGGAGGAGTAGCGAGCCCCGGCTGGTTGAACGGGATAGGAATCACGCCGTGACGCCCCCGGTTGCCGACATATCCAATACTAAGTGTGAGGCTGTTGACAGGTTGGAGCTGCATGTCAAAGCTCCAGTTTTCGGTGTACGGCAACTTATTGTGGATGTCATAAGAACCGAACGGGAAAGTTTGGGCTCCATTGAGTAAGTCTGTGCGGTTAGGCAGGTAGTTTGTAAATGCGGCAGGGTTGCCTGTGGGCGGGGCGGGCTCTGTTGTACCGAATGGATTGCTGAGCGTCGCACCCGGAGCGGACCCCCGTGTTACTACAAACGGCGGTTCCTGCGTCACACCGAACGGTCCGCTGACGCCGCCGCCCGCACCGGGCGATAGGTAGGAGAAGTACTCGCCGCGATTGAAGTACAGGCCGAAGCCGCCGCGAAATACGATTTTGTTGCGGTTGGCTTCGGGGCTCCAGGCGAAGCCGACGCGCGGCGCGAAACCATCCTGCCGATTGAGCAGCGTAGAGCTGCTGACCCCGGCCGTGGCATAGGTAGGGTTGTTCCCCGCTATGATGAAGCCGTCATTGAGGATCGTGCCTGTTGTCGCGTTGTATTGGTAAAGGCTGGAGTCGAAGTTGAAGAAGTTACCGTACTTCTCTGAAAATGGCCCGTCGTAATCATAGCGAATGCCGAGCGTCACGCTCAAATTGGAAAGAAGCTGCCACTTATCCTGGACAAATGCACCTACATCCTTGGTACGGTAATAGCGGTTCGATGCGCCTTGAAGAAAGGTTGAGTTATTGCGTACCGTACCCTGTACAAAGTTTGCGAAGTTCGTAAAGTTGATATCCGCTGTATTCTGCCGGCGATTGAGAATGTTCAACTGCGTGTAATTGAAATTACCGCCGTATGTAAGGTTATGGCGGCCCAGCGTCTGCGTCACCGTGCTGCGCGGCTGCAAGCTGTTTTGGAAAAAGCCGTCCCTGAAGAATGAACCTGTCGGGCCTACCGTCAGCGTTCTGTTTGAAACCAGGCCTCCATTTTGAGTTACCGGGATGGGAATGCTCAACCCCGGGAAGCTGCTGAAGCCGAACAGATTGATACCTACATCCTGGGGCGTCAGGGGCTGCGCGTTGCTGCTATATGCCTTTTGCCGCACAAAGCCGAATGTTTGCTGCCAGCTGAGCTTCGACGAGGGCGTCCACGAGTTGACGATGGAAGCAAGCTGGCTGCCGGCATCGAGGGTCTGGTTGAATCCATACACACTGCTATTGGTGAACGGGTTGGTCGCCGGGTCGTGCTGGTAGAAGTACTTGAGGGAGAGCACGTCCGTGGTGCCCAAATTCGCATCCAGGCTGCCTGTACCCTGGTCCGCCTTGAACTGCGGTGCCTGCTGCAGGATAACGTCGGCCTGTCCCGCTCCCAGCTGAGCCGCAGCATTGGCGGAGGCACTCGGAATGAGGTACTGCCCGTTCGGCAGCTTGTAATTGAGGATGGCAAGCGCGGCGGGGTCCACTGTTCCGTTGAACTTTTCACCAGTTGAGGTTGCCGCAGTCGCAATCCCTGCCGCGCTACGGTCATCGGTAAGCCCTGCCGGAACGCCCAGCATGGAGGTGCCGTTCAACAGATCGGTGATGCGTACACCGTTATAACCGGCGAACAGGAAGAGTTTGTTTTTAAGTAGGGGGCCGCTGATGGTACCGCCATCGGTGACGCGATGCAGGTATGGGTTGACCTGATCTATCGGGATAGGACCGCCGTAGAAGGCGCTCTGCTGCTTGTAGAAGAACGGGGCGGCATTCAGGAAATTCGTACCCCGGTATATGTAGGCCTGCCCATGGATTTTGTTTGAGCCGCTGATGGTGCCTACGTCAACATGCGCGCCGCTCTTTGCGCCTTGCTGCGCGTCGTACATTGAGCTGTTGACACGGACTTCATCGATCTGCTCCGGGCTGGGCGTGGGGATGGCATTGCCGATCGCATCGTAGACCGAAGTATTTGTCTGGATCGTTCCACCGGCTAGAAAGTTCGAGCCGGTGTTGGGCACGGCGCGTCCGGAGGCCACCTGGCTGGAGCTGTTGCCGTTGAAGAGGTTGCTGACATCGACACCATCCACCAGGAAGGTATTGTCAGTCGCACGTTGGCCATTTGCGTAGATGGACTGGTTGCCGAGCCCCTCATTTGTACCCGTGCCGTTGATGAAGTCGGCGTTGATACCCGGTGCCAGGGCTGCCAGCTGTGTAAAGGAGCCGGTTGCCAAGGGCGTTTCTGCAATCTGGGCACGGCTCAGAACGAGCCCGTTGGTGGGGTCTGTCTGGTTCAGCGAAGAGTTTGCATTGACCGTGACCGCCTCATTCACGTTTCCCGCGGAAAGCTTTACCGGCAAGGAAACGGTGCGGTCGCCCTGGACAAGAACGGAAGGGTATTTTTGCACTTCAAAGCCGGCTTGCGACACGGCCACGCTATAGTTGCCGCTCGGCAGGTCAGTAAACTGGTACTCGCCACCGGATTTGCTGTGCTCGCTGCGCGTCAACCCGGTGCTCAGGCTGGTGATCGTGATCTGAGCCCCGCTTACCACGGCCCCGCTTGGATCAGTGACCGTGCCGGAGATGTTGCCGAGCACTTGCTGGGCGGTTGCCGGCGCTACAAACATTGCAAAGGCGGCGGCGCTGATGATTCCCGAGCTGATTCCTGAGCGTAGACCCATGCGACGCCTCCAGAGGATCGGTGCACGACTAACGGTACAATATCAACCCGTAAATCCTGCGCCGCTGCTACTACAGTGCAGGCTTGTTAAAGAAAGATAAAGGCGCAGCCTGCTTTGTGCGGCATAAAAAGCGCCGGATGTATCTTCCTGCAACTCTTTAGTTTTTAAGCGATAATGATTTGCCCGGTTTGATCGAAGCAGCGCAGCAAGATGATGGGCTACATGACAAACCCCAGGCGCGTGGCCTGGGGTTTGATGTACCGGTTGAAGCTATTCAGCGTGTGTTGTTATACCTGCTGTACGCGCCCTCGTGTAACAAGACGTAGAACAAATGTAAAGATGACCGCGCCGATCACAGCCACAATGATGCTGTAGATCAAACCACCGGAGGCTGCCGCGCCGAAAATGTGCGACATAATGAAGCCGCCGAGCAGTGCCCCGATGAGTCCGACAACCATGTCCATGATCGCGCCGTAACCGCCGCCGCTCATGATCTTGCCTGTCAACCAACCGGCAATCAGGCCAATAATAATCCACCAGATAATTCCGTGACCCATATACTTCTTCCTCTTTCATGAAACGGATTCGCGCCGTCAACTAGGAGGATGTTCTCCAAGTATGCGTTGCCTATGAACGATTCACTTTGAAGTAACCCCAAGTGAGATTACTTGATTTCACCTGTATGAAGGCCATCCGTTATAAGTAGGCACGGCACACGGATTCTGTACACCGAAACGGATGCTACACTCGCGCCATGCCGCTGCGCCCCCTGCTAATTTTGATGTTGCTGTCGGCCCCCTCCGCATTGCCATCACAGGCTGCGGCGACACATGCCATGACACTGGATGACGCAGCGAAGCTCCAGCAGGTAGGTCGTCCGGAGCTCTCGCCCGATGGTCTTTGGATTGCCTACACCCTGCGCCACACGGATGCGGATGCTGACAAAAATATCGGCAACTTATGGATGGCTCGCTTTGACGGCAGCGAGGATGTGCAGCTGACCTATGACACGGAAGGGGCTGCCGGGCCACGCTGGAGCCCGGATGGACGCTACCTGGCTTTTACTTCTGCGCGACCGGGCAAAACCAAGGGCATGCAGGTGTGGGTGCTGGATCGGCGCGGCGGCGAGGCGCGGCAGTTAACCGATGTGAAACAGGACTTGGGCGACTATCGCTGGTCACCGGATTCAAAGCAGTTGCTGCTGACGCTCACCCCGAAAGACCCATCGGAGGCAGATGATGATGCGGCTAAAAAAGCAGGCAAACCTGTATCACCGAAGCCGGTCGTGATTGATCGCTACCACTTTAAGCAGGATATTGAGGGCTATCTCACCGACAGGCATCAGCACTTGTTTCTCTTCGACATTGCGACAAGCAAACTGACGCGCCTGATTTCAGGGGAAGCTGACATGCTGGAAGAGCATGATGCGGAGTGGTCGCCTGACGGCAAGCTCATTGCATTTACCCGCCGCGGCGACCTGCCTGATCCGTTCCGCACCGCGAACTCTGATGTCTATGTCGTGGACGCAAAACCGGGCGGCAGCCCGCGCAAGCTGACTAATTTTCCAGGCCCGGATGAAGCACCGCTTGCCTGGAGCGCGGACAGCGTGCAGATTGCCTATCGGCAAGCGACTGTGCCCGGCTACTCCGCATACAACCAGATGCAGCTTGCAACCGTGCCAGCGGCGGGTGGGGTGCCCAGGCTGCTCGCGGTAAAGCTTGACCGACCGGTGAGCGCGCCCTTGTTTACCCAGGACGGCAAGGCTGTGCTGACTACCGTGGGGGATGACCGCAACAGTTATGTAGAGCGTGTTTCGCTCACGGGAGCTGCTGAGCGGCTGACCACGGGTCCAGGCGATGCTGCCGCGCTCACGTCCGCAGCCGGGCACACGGCGCTGCTTTGGTCCACGGATAATAAGACTTCAGAAATCTATGCGCTCGATCCAAACGGGCTGCGCCAGGTGACGCACCATAATGATGCGCTGCTTGCGACGCTGCAACTGCCGCAAACGCAGGACCTGACAGCGAAGACAAAGGACGGCAGTGAGGTGCATAGCCTGCTGACCATGCCGACCGGCTACAAGGCGGGGACAAAAGCGCCCATGCTGCTGTTTATCCACGGCGGCCCCACCGCGCAGGATATGCATACCTTTGACCTGTCGCGCCAGTTGTTTGCCGCGCATGGCTACGCCGTGCTGAATGTGAACTATCGAGGCTCGAACGGGCGCGGCCTTGAGTACAGCCGCACCATTGCCGCCGATTGGGGGAACAAGGAAGTCATTGATCTGCTCGCTGCGGTTGAAGGTGCGATTGCTACCGGTGCGGTAGACCCGGACAAGCTCGCCGTCGGCGGCTGGAGCTATGGCGGCATCCTTACCGACTACCTCATTGCCACTACAACACGCTTCAAGGCTGCTTCAAGCGGTGCAGGCGTGGGCAATCTGTTCGGGCTCTACGGCATCGATCAATATATTTTGCAGTACGACAATGAACTCGGGCAGCCCTGGAAACACCCTGACGTCTACGTCAAGCTTTCCTACCCGTTCTTCCATGCCGACCGTATTCAGACTCCAACCTTGTTTATGGGCGGTGACAAGGACTTCAACGTGCCGGTAGAGGGCGGCGAGCAGATGTACCAGGCGCTGCGCTCGACCGGCACCCCTGCGGAACTGGTTCTGTATCCGGGGCAGTTCCACGGCTTTACGCGGCCATCGTTTATCCGAGATAGGTACCAGCGCTGGTTTGGATGGTATGACAAGTACCTGGGGCCGGTACCGGCGCAGCACTGAAAAGACCGGCTAAATTTCTGATTGAGAGGATGCCGAACGCTGCTTTACCGGGGCTGACCGGCAGTCCGGAGATACGGTTTCACGGTTTTGTACCCAGGGAATAGCGTCTCCGCTTCATCGTTTGATACAGCGCCGGTGATGATGACATCCTCTCCCTGCTTCCAGTCCGCCGGGGTGGCTACCTTGTGAGCTGCTGTCAGCTGCATGGAATCGAGCACACGCAAAATCTCGTCAAAGTTGCGGCCTGTCGTCATGGGGTATGCCATGGTCAGCTTGATGCGCTTGTCGGGCCCGATCACAAATACGGTTCTCACGGGAGCATTCAGGGCCGCAGTGCGCCCCTCGCTGGAGACACCCGCATCTGCGGCGAGCATGCCGTACAGCTTTGCGATTTTCAGTTCCGGGTCGCCGATCATGGGGTAGTTCACCTTGTGGCCGCCTACCTCCTCGATATCCGGTTCCCACTGCCTGTGGGTAGCTACCGGATCGACAGACAGTCCGATCACCTTGGCACCACGCTGCTTGAACTGCTCTTCAAGCGCGGCTACAGTACCCAGCTCCGTCGTGCAAACGGGCGTAAAGTCCTTGGGGTGCGAAAACAACACAGCCCAGGAGTCACCGACCCATTCATGGAAGTGGATGGGGCCATGCGTTGTGTCTGCCGTAAAGTCAGGCGCGAGATCGTTGATGCGAAGCGACATGGAAACACCAGCTTTCGTCCCCCTATTTTAGACGGTTGGGGTGCTTTGCGTTGAAAGTCGGAGCTTTATCTCGTGGGGTTCAAACTGGTGCCGGGCGGTTTCAATTTACAGCTTTTCATCTGCTCGACAAGCGTCTGAAATCTCTCATGTCGCATAGAGAAGACTCTCAGATTCAGGAAAGTGCGTGAAAGGTTGTACGAATAAATTTCAACCCAGCCGTGATAAGGATTCGTAAAAGCATTCACAGGCTGTAGCCAAATACTTATCGCAAGACCGTACTTGACCCGATACTATAAGCGCTATCTTGCAGGACATTCCCCAGATGTCTTTGTGCTGGACCATTTCAAGGAGAACGCCATGTTTTTGAAGTCACAATTTTCTTTCGTTATTGCATCAGGGATGGTACTTCTAGCTTCTACCGGCCAGGCTCAGAAGGCGGCAGCCGGCGAGCAGACCGGCACTGCCGCGTACTACAGTCATGTGTTTGAAGGTCGACCGACCT
The DNA here is from genome assembly GCA_964236655.1 of uncultured Acidobacteriaceae bacterium. Lineage (GTDB taxonomy): Bacteria > Acidobacteriota > Terriglobia > Terriglobales > Acidobacteriaceae > EB88. The sequence continues at coordinate 7,746 of CAXSFX010000042.1, forward strand.
CAGACCATGGAGTGTTTCGCTCCAACCATATGACTGCTGCCTCGGCAACGCTTCCGCTCGGCACAAAGGTACGCCTTACTAATGTAAAGAATAACCGCAGCGTGGTTGTTCGCATTACGGACCGGTATGCGGATAAAAACCGTATGATCGACGTGAGCAAATCCGCTGCAAAAAAGCTTGGATTTATCCATGCAGGCACTGCCCAGGTCAAAATGGAAGTTCTTTAGAGATTGCTTGTTTTTGAGTTTGCAGGCAAAAACATATAACAAAAATGACAGCCAATAAGTGAACCGGCATGCGGCACAGCAAGCCGGTTCATTTCTTTACAAATTACCAAGTTGTGCTTTGCGGATATGCCTTGATGCGACCACTACACGGCTTGCCTGTGGCGCGAGGCTCAATGTCCAAGGCGCGTTCCAGTAAGAACTGCCGAAACGCTCTTACAGTACCAGGCTGGAACACCTTCATGCGAAAGGTTTCCATGGACCTTATGCGGACCTTCTGCGTCGTCAATTTTATTGATTCTTACTCACCGTACAGAAACTTCGATTTGCAAAGTATGGTGAATGACATATGTTCCGTAATCCTTATGATGATGATCGGGCTGCGTGGTGCCTTCCGCGTCCTTTGCACGCGACAGCAGGATATATGTCCCAGGTGTCTGCGGCACCTGCCATAGAAATCGCCATCGTCTCCATACAAACGGAGTAGCTTCATCCAGAAAGCCGGCCCGGCTCCAGTGCTCACCACCATCGGTTGAAACTTCTACCTCTTCCACGTGGGTATCACCCGACCACGCCGCTCCGTATACCTCATAGGGCTGCCCGGCTGGTATGTACTCTCGGGTACGCGGCCTGGCGATGGCCGACTTCAACTGCATGGGTCCCAATGGGCGGCGTACCGGATTGCCATCGGTGTAGTCCCAGTAGCCATAGTCGGATGTCTGCCAGTACCCCTGAAACGGCTCCGTTAAAACATGTATGTGAGTTAACCACTTGACGGAGGCCATGCCGTAGTGGCCGGGCACAACAGCGCGGATGGGAAAGCCATGATCCAGCGGAAGCTCGTCACCGTTCATTCCATAAGCAATCAGCACATCGTTGGCCTTACTCATCGGGATACCGCGGGCGTACTGAGTTTTACCAGGCGGTACCGGCTCCTCCTTTGGAACGCCTGTATCGGCTCCTTCGAGCACGATTTCGCAGGCAGCGGGGTCTATACCGGCTCGCTCCAGCAGCGCGGAAAGCGGCACACCGGTCCAGTTGGCTGTGCTGACTGCGCCAAGCTGCCACTGCGCTCCTTTGACCTGGGGCACGAGGAAGATACGCCCGTTGCCGGCACACTCAAGTGTTGCAGGCCGGGTCAAGGCAGGCATCGCCAGCAGATCTGCGTAGCTGATGCTGAACGGCTGCGCAACCGCTCCGTCGATGGTTAGCGCATAGGTATCGCGGTCAAGTTGCGGCGCTTTGAAGTGGCTGCGAATGTAATGCAGGTCGGTCGGCGTCAGGAACGAGTGAAGCTCATCGAAGGGGTACTCAAGGTTCAATGGGTCGCGCTCACGGATAATGCGCCCTGCGGAAGGTACGGCGTTGGCCGGTGAGATGGGGGCAACGGAACTCATGATTTCTCCTGGTAGCTGGTAGTATGGGATGCGCTTTGGCGGCAAATGTCTAACTGCATGTAAAGCGAATCGTTACTACTTACAAATGCCTCATATTTATGTATCAAGAGTTACTGCTCACGCTGTGCATGAAAACTTGATAGTTCTTATAATCGATTGTAAAAAGTAATAGCTTTCTCCGAATGACAAACAGCATCGGCTCGTTATAGCGGATAACAGCTTGCGATTGAATCCGCTCAGTCAGAGGAGTGAGACTTGGGTATTGAAAGAAAAGTTACCATGACAAGCAGAATTGGAGGCGTACTCGTCGTAGCGGCGTTCCTCATCGTAACAGTTACGACTCAGGCAGAACTCACCTCCAGGTCAAAAAACATTGTCGTGGATCAGCCCGCAGACTTGCCGGGGTCTGCACTTCTTAAACAACATTGATACTCCGAACGGCAATACGGCTACTGCTTCATACCGCGTGTACTCAATCGCTTATGCTCAGGGGGTGGACTCCTTAACGCAAGCACCTTCTGAAATACGCGCAAACCTGCAGCCGCTGCTACAGCAGTTCCCTTTTCTTTCAGACACCGGCATCAGCTCCATCCGAGGTGGGCGGCAAGCGGCTGAGGCAGCTCTTGCCACGGTAGACCCGGCGAGTTACACGCGGAGCCGCAACTTTCTCGACGGTGCCGTCACCCGGCTTTCCCCTTATCTGCGACATGGGGTGCTGACCCTGGCTGAAGTACGCGACTTTGCACTGAACGCGGTAAAGCGGCCGGAAGACACTGAAAAGTTTATCAATGAGCTGGGCTGGCGCGACTACTGGCAGCGCTTGTACCGCGTGCTGGGAGAAGGCATCTGGATCAACCGCGAGGCGTATAAAACCGGTCTCGCCGCTGAAGACTACAGCGAAGACATGCCTGAAGATTTGCGGGACGGTACGACAGGGCTAAATTGTATGGATAGCTTCAGCCGGGATCTTCGTGAGACCGGCTACCTACACAATCACGCGCGTATGTGGACCGCTGCTTACCTTATCCACTGGCGGCGTGTCCGCTGGCAGACCGGTGCTCGCTGGTTTCTGCAGCACCTGCTTGATGGCGACCCGGCGAGCAACAATCTTTCCTGGCAGTGGGTAGCTAGCACCTTCAGCAGCAAGCCTTACTTCTTTAACCGTGAAAACCTGGAGCGCTATACAAAAAGCCAGTACTGCGAGCGGTGCTCCCTGCGCGGCAATTGCCCGCTTGAGGGCAGCTATGAACAGCTGGAGCTACAGCTGTTTCGGCCTGCTTCCCGAGACGACGCGTCAGCCGAAAGCGGACCGGCGCTGCGGGAAGATCGCCGAAGCAGAACCACTTCTATAGGTGGAAAGCGGCCGTTGTTGTGGGTGCATACTGACGGACTGAACCCAAAAGACCGGACGTTCACCGACCATCCGGAAGCCCCTGCCTGCTTTATATGGGATGAAGAGTGGCTGCGGAAGGACGAGATCAGCAGCAAGCGCGTTGCTTTTCTTGGGGAGTGCCTGGCGGAGATGCCGGCCCGTTTGGAAAGGCGTCGAGGCGATGTGGCAACAGAGCTACTGGCAGCCGCAGCCCAGGCCGGGGCTGATTGCATCATTGCCCTGCGTACGCCGGACCCCCGGTTGCTGGCTGCTGCAACCCAGGTGGAAAAGACAATTCCTATACTGTGGCAAGATCCACCTGCTTTTGTGAGCGAAGATCGCGGGTACGACTTAAAGCGTTTTTCGCGGTTTTGGCGACAGGCGCAAAACTCGGCCATACGCCCGACACGATGAAACGGCTCCCGCCAGACAGGGCAGTTCTGTCCTGGTCAGGTGCATTGACTTCAGGTGGCATATAGCTGGCCGATACTTCAGGTGCTCATCAAAGGCTGCATTACAGAACATCCGGAGCACTCCAAATTACTGTGCACCGGTTTCGTTCCATAGGAATGAAAGTTCATCTGTTTCATCGGCAATTTCCTGCGTCAGCGACACACCTGCGCTATGGCCGCCGCTCAGGCTGTAGTGCAACAGGATAGGCCGCGCACCCTGCGGTTCCATCGCAACTGCGGCCTGCATACGCGCGGTCATCTTGCGGGCATGTAGCGGGGCCACGCGCGTGTCACTGTCGCCGGTAAAGAACATGATCGCCGGGTACTTCGTGCCGCTATGCACGTTCTGATAGGGCGAGTACTTGGCGAGGTAGGGGTAGTCTGCAGGCTTGTCAGGATCGCCGTACTCGGTGGTCCACAAGCGGCCGAACTCGAAATTTTGGTAGCGCAGCATGTCCAGCAGCGGGTACCCGCACCAGATCGCACCCCACAGTTCGGGCCGCTGCGTCATGGAGGCACCCATCAGCAGGCCGCCGTTCGACCGACCGCGAATGGCGAAATGCGCGGGCGAAGTGTAGCCGTTTTTGATCAGGTACTCAGCAGCAGCGAACCAGTCGTCAAAAACATTTTGTTTCCTTTCAAACATTGCGGCCTTGTGCCACGGTTCGCCATACTCATTGCCACCGCGCAAATTCGGTAGTGCGAACCAGCCGCCATGCTCCAGCCACCAGGCATATTCGGTGTTCCAGGCCGGCAGCTCGGCCAGGTCAAACCCGCCGTAGCCAGTCATCAGCAGCCGCTCGGTGCTGTCGCGCTTCAATCCCTTTTTACCCACGATAAACATCGGGATACGCGTGCCGTCTTTCGATGTATAGAACACCTGATGTACTTCATAGGCGTCGGGTACGAATGGTACATCGGGCTTGAAGAACACCTCGCTTTTGCCTGACTTGACACTATAGTGGTAGATCGTCGGCGGCATGTTGAAGGACTGGAAGCTGTAAAACGCTTCATCCTGCGACGGTCGTCCACTTACAGAGGAGGCTGTGCCGATACCGGGAAAATGGATCGTGCCGGTCTGCTTCCCTTCGAGCGTGTAGATGGACGTTTCACTTTTTACATCATGCAGACGGTTGATAAACAAGCGATTGCCCGCAACCGTAAAACCGGTCAGCACGTCTTTGCTTTCAGGAACCATGGTCTTCCACGTCGAAGCCGGGTCGCCCGGCTTCAGCTCGACGAGCTTGCCGTTGGGTGCTTCATAGTCAGTTCGTAGAAAGAAGCGGTCATTCGCCTCTGACGCGCTCATATGGGCCTCTACGCCGTACACCAAAGGCACAAACCGGCTCGCGGGGTCGCGTAGATCCTTTACCAGAATGTCTTCCCTGCTAGCCGGTACACCCCGCCCAATTGTCAGAAACAGCCAGTGCCCGCTATCTGACACATAGGTATAAATCAAGGCAAGTTCGCCCAGCGTCTCCCCGCGATAGGTGCCGCCGAAAACGAGTGCATCCTTCTCGTTCGGCGTGCCGAACGCATGAAAATGTACTGTTGTGCCTTGATGCGAGAAGCGGGCGTAGTAAAGCCCCTTGCCCTCCGGCGCAAGCGAGACGCCGGAGTAGCGCGCCAGGGGCAGCGTGTCCGGAAGCTCCGTATGCGTAGCGCCTTCCCGATCCAGGCGCAGCACATGGTAGATTGCCTCATCCGCGCCACCATGCCGCACACCGTACACCAATAATGTTCCGTCGTTGGAGATGTCGCCGATGGAAACCGAGGTATTTGCATCGCCCAATTTTGCCGGGTCCAGCAAGCGAGATTCTGTGCCATCTGGACCGCTCGTTGAGGACTCGGCACGCACGTAAATGGAAGCCTGGTTTTCCGCGGCCAATCGTTTTTCATAAAAGTACCTGCCGCCGCGCAGTGTGGGTGTGGTGGCTTCGTCAACCCGCTCCAGCTTTCCCAAGTCCTGGGTGATGCTGTTTCTGTTCTTCACCTGAGACAGGTACTTGGCGGTGTAGACGTTTTGTTCGGTAATCCAATCTCGGGTTTGGGGGCTTTGCTGGTCCTCAAGCCACTGATACGGGTCCATTACTGTGTGACCGCCGATTTGCTGCACTGCGGGTCGGCCGGCGGTTGCGGGCGGCTGCGGCATTGAAATGCTGTTCGCACCATCGGCTTGCGGGGCCACGAGCATGCTTGCCAGCGCCAGCCACCCACCAATCACTATCACCCAGCAGCTCTGCTTCATGCTTGCTCCCTCATATCGAACCTATCCTATTCGCTGCCTTGCCAAGGTGCAGAAAACTTTATACGGCGGGGAGAGAAAGTCGTTTTGAGAAGCTTTCCCATTCTGGGCTAGAAATACCGCACCCGGCTCACTTCCGTAACATAGCGTGCATTGCGCGATGCACATAGAGAGCTCACGATGCACTAGCGTAGCGTCATGGCTCCCCCCAAACGATGGTTCCTCGCGGTGCTGCTATTTGCGTTTACGCTCACCGCAGCGCATGCAGTCAATGATAAAACCGCCAAGGATAGCGACCCGAAAAAGCCGAAGCCCGCGAAACCGCCGCGTGTCCACCTTGTTGCGCTCGGCAGTGCAAAGAAAGTGCCCTACTCGAAAGCGGGCGACCCTGCCGGGGCAATCCCCGGTGAAAACGATTTGAAGGTTCGTCCGTTGATAGTCGACAGCCGCGTCAAGGAGTGGACTACCGGTGAATCGCATGATGTGACGGATCGCTCCTTTGCCGTGCGGCGCGCATTACGCATCAATGATGCCCTGCCAACCGATAAAACCGAACACTGGGTATGGCAGCGCGGCCCGTGGCTGCTTGTAGACCGTACAGCAGGCCACACCGTGCCGCTCAAGCTGCCCGACTATGATCCTGCCGTCTCTACTGTGAGCTGGTTCCGCGACTACGCCGCCTACTGCGGGCTTACGTCCACAGGCAAGCAGTTGTATGCAGTTGTCGCGCAGGTGTCGGCGCGCAAACCGCTGGTCGTCAAAAAACTGGCATCTTGGGACCCTGCTGCGGCACACACTTCCGCAGCCTGCGAACCGGCAGCCTGGCAACGTGAGCCGTTGCGTATTACCTTTCAGGTCGCCGGTGCGGCTCCTGCCTCGTTCGACCTGGTCGGTTCTTCAGCCGTGCTTGTAGAGGAGGGCGATGCGGAAGAGGCTTCTGCCGCAGGGGACAAGGCACCTTGAGTCAAGGGCTACGATAGGTACATGGAATCCATGGAGTTGCTGTTGGCTGACGCGGAAAAAGCACACGGCCATTTATGTGCGGGGCAGATTTTGGGTGTACGCATGGCTATGCTGGGTTGCGCCCGGTTGGAGATTGAGGAACCGCGCGGCAAGGATCGCAAGCGCCTCGTCACTTTTGTTGAGATCGACCGTTGCGCTACAGATGCGATCGGTGTTGTGACCGGCTGCCGATTGGGAAAACGCGCTCTCAAGTTTCGTGACTGGGGCAAAATGGCTGCAACATTCATTGACGTATCGAGCGACCGGGCGATTCGCATAGCGGCCACCGAAACTTCAAAGCAGCTTGCGCGCGAGCTATACCCTGAAGTTGAGAACAAGAATCAGCAACAAATGCGCGCTTACCGCGAGATGCCGGATTCGGACTTGTTTACAGAAGCATGGGTTGAAGTGCCGCTTGAGGCTCGTGAGTTCCCCGGCTATAAGGGTGAGCGGGTGCTTTGTGCGATCTGCGGTGAGGGCGTTGCCTATGATCGCTGGGTTGAGCGGGATGGAGTAAAGATTTGTCGCGGCTGCGCAGATCCCGCATGGCGTTACTATCAACCGCTTCGTGCATCTTTTGAAAACAAACTGGAGGGCGAAGGAATGACTCAGCCGCATTGTGAATGTCCGTGATTTGATAAACAGCGAGACGAATATGTTCCTGTTTATTTACCTACTACATGATTTTTTACGTCGCTTTTGATTCAGGCAGCCCCTAAAGCCTTTATTTCTTTTCCAGACACTCCAGCAGCTTCCTGCTTTCGCCGGAGTCGCCGCGCAAAAATGCGCAAGGTTGCTGCAACCGGGACCGCAATGAGCGCCCCTACGACTCCAGCTATTTCGCCGCCGGCAAGCACCGCAAAGATTTGCAACAAAGGGTTGATTTCAAGTGACTTCCCCATGATGCGCGGAGCACTCACATAATCCTGTGTAAGCCTCCATACCGCCAGAAAAATAAATAGCCAGAGGATGTGCGGATACCCTGCAAGTACACTGATGACGATGATTGACACGGATGCTACCGCAGGACCGACAACCGGAATAAACTCAAGAAATCCGGCAATCGGACCCAAGATGAAAGCGTAGGGCGCACCCAGCAGACTTAAAACCAGGGTATACGCCACTAGTGTCATGCCGGCCAAGGTGATTTGAGCGCGAATGTAGCTGCCCAGCATCACGTTTACATCATCAAGCAAACCTTGGATGACATCCCGCTCCGGCGTAGAGCGGCCTAAAGCTACAGCCGCCGTTGCGATTTCATTTCCCTGCCGCAGGAAAAAGAGGCTGAGAATAGGGATCAGAATCAGCCACCAAATGTGCGTGAAAGGCTCAGCAACCTTTGCACCTGCTATCTTGCTGTACTCAAGTATATCGCCACGATGACTTACAAGATAGTTTTGCGCTTGTGCCACTACAGTCGGCTTAATATGGTGTGCCTGACCGAACTTTTGAATCAATTCGCCTGAACTCAGCCGGTCGAGCAGGGAGGGCAAACTGCCCGTAAACTGTTTGCTTTCATCTCCTATGCTAGGTCCTGCGATGAAGCCTACAGCCACCAATACCCCGATCAATATGAGGTATACAACAAGAATTGCCTTACCCCGACCCCGTACCGGCTTCTCGAATAACTTTACGAGAGGTTCAAGGAAATAGGCGAATAGAACCGCAAAGAGAAATAGGGTAAGAGTCTCGTGCGCAGAGCGGAGGAATGCAAGTACTACAACAAATACGGTGGCTGTGACCAGGATTCGGAAGGTACGTTGATCCCAGAGCCCATCTAAAAATGTGCGATTGCCTTGCTGTACTTCCAAGTCCTGGGTCGTCATTGCGTACTCTCGATCCATAATGAAGCACTTAGCGCGACAGTATACGTGCTGCCGCGCCATGAAATCAGCGTGCAAGTTTCAGTTGAGTTTAGAAAGCCCCGGTGACGATAAATGTCTTCGGTTTACGAGATGGCATCTTTTACGGCGTGCGCTGCCTTACCGGCGGCGTCCTTCACCGTACCGACACCCTCATCAAGCGCGCCTTCACCTTGCAGTTTCTCATCACCGGTCAGCTTGCCGACACCCTGCTTCAGCTTGCCGCCAAGTTGGCCGCCGGTTCCGGTTACGCGATTCTTCGTACCCCAATTGCCTACACGCTCTCCAAACTCGTCCAGCTCATCCCCTGAACCGCCTTGTGTGCCGAGAGAATCGGTAAAGAAAAGGTAACCGGCCACACCAAGACAAGTCGCGCCAAGAATCCACATGAATTTAGACATAGGTTTTACGCTCCGCGGGTAGAGATGCCTTCGGAGTTCCGGGAGATGGCCGGCTTCCTATCGCTGCTCCCGCCCGCTCATCCATTGCTCCAGGATGCGGTTCTCACCGTCTAAAACTACCCAGCCGCTCAGGGCCGCATCTCTCCCCTCGCCGCCCAGGGTTTGGGAGGTGAAGCGCAGGTCGCGGAATAGTATGCTGCGCGCGCCTGCGGGCAGCGGCCCAGGGTAGCCTGGAGGGGCTACTGCTCCCACATCTTCGACCAGGGGCCAGCTGGACCAGTCTCCGTACACGCGACCCAGGTAGCTCCCTTTTGCCGCGACAACGGCTGCGGTGACCGGAGGCTTTTCAATTGTGTCGCCGGGCTCCACCACATCGTGCAGGGTGTGCACGGTTGCGAACCGGTAGGTGCCGGGTGTCTCCTCGACGGCGCGCCAGGTGAACGGGTTGGCCATCACCGGCTCGGCGGCGGCGCGGGTTACGCTGCTCTCCCCTGCCAGCAATTGAAGGGCGTGCACATGCTCGGCATTGCGTAGGGCGTACAGCAAGCCCATGCCGGTAAGCGCGGCGATGGCCCAGCTACGTCCACGCAACACGCCGGGCTGCCTGCGGCGCATTTCACCTTCCACAAGACCCAGCAGCGACGGCACCACCAGGCCCAGCAGCAGGAAAGCAAACAGTACCGGCTCAAAAATGAACACAATATCCCACGAATACCAGTGCGGATTGAAGGGGAAGAAGGGCCGCAGGCCGTAGTTATTGGTGTAGTCCAGCAGCAGGTGGCTCAAGTCGGCGATGAGCGCCAGCAGCCAGATCCAGGCCCAGCGCACGGGCTGGGCAGGCGGTCGGCCGAGCTTCTTTTGAATAGCGGCGATGGCCCACACCACGCCTGTAACAGCCAGTGCCATAAACGGCGCACCGATAAGGGTGTGGGTGATGCCGCGATGGTGACAGAAGCCGGTTACCGGCCCCCAGAAAGAACTGACAACATCGATGTCGGGCGCTTCGGCAGCAAGCGTCATGGCGAGCGTGGCGTAAGCAGTGCGCCGGTTGAAGCCGGAGCGCCCGAGGCAGGCACCGGTCAGGAAGTGGGTAACGGGTTCCATGGTGTGCACTAAGGATGCACCGGCCTGCGCGGTTGCGCCAGCCCCCGCATTACCATGGCACTGGAGAGCCGCGCCCATGTCGAAGCAACACGTCAGCAGTTCCGATCAGGACCAGAGCCGCCTACAGGCGCTGCACGATGAGCTGCGCCACCATGAGTATCAATATTATGTGCTGGACGCCCCCGAGATTGACGACCTTGCCTATGACGCGCTGACGCGCGAGTTGCAGGCGATCGAGGCGGCGCATCCGGAATGGATTACGCCGGACTCGCCCACGCAGCGCGTCGGCGGCAAGGCGGCGGACGGCTTTGCGAAGGTGGCGCACTCACGGCCCATGTTGTCGCTTGACAACGTGAACTCGGAAGCGGAGCTGCGCGAGTGGGACCGGAGGGTGCGCGAGCTTGCGGGGGCGAGTGCGGAAATCAGCTATGTGTGTGAGTACAAGCTTGATGGGTTGTCCATGGCGCTGCACTATAGCGGAAACGGCGGCGGCGCGCGGCTGGAGCGGGGGCTTACGCGCGGGGATGGTTCGGTTGGGGAGGATGTGACCGGCAATGTGCGGACTATCCGGTCTGTTCCGCTGGTGGTGGATGCGGGCCGGTTGCGGCAGGCCGGGCTGTCGGAGCGTTTTGAGGTACGCGGCGAGGTGGTGATGCCGTTTACGGGTTTTCTCAGGATGAATGAGGAGCGCGAGGCTGCTGGTCAGGCACCGGCGGCGAACCCGCGCAACGCGGCGGCGGGGACCATTCGCACGTTGGAGCCGAACGTGGTTTCGCAGCGGCGGCTCGATTTTTATGCGTATTTCGCGCTCGATGGGGCGGGCGAGCCGCTGTTTCCGGGACAGGCGCAGGCGCTTGATGCGCTTACTGCTGCCGGGTTTCGCGTGAATCCGCACCGTGAAGCGATCCACACTTTTGACAGGCTGCTTGCGTTTTTGGCGACGGCTGAAGCGAACCGCAGCAGTCTCGGCTATGAGATTGACGGGGTTGTGATCAAGCTGAACGCCACCGCGCTGCAACGGCGGCTGGGGTATACGGGGAAGGCACCGCGCTGGGCCGTGGCGTACAAGTTTGCTTCGCGGTTTGCGATTACACAGGTGGACGACATCAAGGTGCAGGTGGGACGCACGGGCAAGCTGACGCCGGTGGCCGTGCTGGCACCGGTGGCGATCGGCGGCATCACGGTGACGCGGGCTACGCTGCACAATGCGGATGAAATCGAGCGGCTTGGGCTGCTGATCGGCGACCGGGTGCGCGTGGAGCGCGGGGGCGATGTGATCCCGAAGGTTGTGGAAGTTGCTACGGACATGCCGCGCGGGGAAAAGAGTTTTGTGTTTCCTGACACGTGCCCGGTGTGCGGGGCAGAGGTGAAGCGGACGCCGGGCGAGGCTGATCACCGCTGTGTGAATGCGACCTGCCCGGCGCGTGTTGCCGGGAGCCTGCTGCACTTTGCTTCGCGCGGCGTGATGAACATTGAAGGGCTTGGGGAGGCGGTGGTGGCGCAGCTGCTGGAACGGGGCCTCGTCCACTCGGTTGCCGACATTTACGCGCTGGATGAGGCGAAGCTGCTGTCGCTGGAGCGCATCGGCAAGAAGACGGCGGATGCGTTGTTGGCGGAGATTGCGAAGTCACGCTCGGCACCTTTGGCGCGGGTGCTGTTCGGGCTGGGAATGCGCTTTGTGGGGGAGCGCACGGCGGAGCTGCTGGCGGAGGAGTTCGGGTCGATGGATGCGCTGATGGCTGCTTCACAAGAGGAACTGGAGCGGGTGAACGAGGTGGGGCCGCGCGTTTCGGCGAGCATCCGCGAGTTCTTTTCAGAGGAGGCGAACCGCAGGCTGGTGGAGGAGCTGCGCGCTGCCGGGCTGCAGTTTACGGCGACCAGGCGCGAGCGTACCGAGCAGCTTGCCGGGCTTACGTTTGTGCTGACGGGTACACTACCGACGCTTACGCGCGAGCAGGCGAAGGAGCGGATTGAGAGTGCGGGCGGGAAGGTGTCTTCGGCGGTGAGTAAAAAGACGAGCTACGTAGTGGCGGGGGAGGAAGCGGGGTCAAAGCTGGAAAGGGCGCAGGAGCTTGGGGTGGCGGTGCTGGATGAGGCGGGGTTGGTGGAGTTGCTGGTGGATGGTTTGAAGGGTTAAGGCAGGAGCGGGAGCGGTATGAGGAAGCAAGACGAAAGCAGGTCCTTCGGCTACGCTCAGGATGACACTAGATATTAGTTTGCAACTTCGCACATACCCTCTCAGAATGACATGGTTTTCTTGCATGACGCCTGCTTTGAGGGCGGCTTGTCGAGGGTAGAAGGGTTGAGAATTTACGGGGCTTGTCGGTGCTATTTTTTGACACTTTTGGGGGAGTGTGCGGAACGGCAAAATGAGGCTGTTTTTAGTGCGAAACTGCTGTTTTTTATGCGCGATTAACCTTCTTTAATGTATTTGCTGCAAAGTCGGTGCAACTTTCACTATTGAAAATACTGTGTCATTGTTTAGGAACTTCGGTAAGAAAAGTTTGGCGTGTTACTTCAGGAAGTATGAGTTAGAGGATAATGCTCGATTTTTGGATGATTTACGAGAATGGAGCTAAATTTTAGGCAGCATTTCGGTGAGACGCTTCTTTGCAAGCCCTTTACGTGGAAGCAGTCTCTTTATATTTGCAAAGCCAGATACGTTAAGGCTATTTCAGCCTTCTAACCAATTGCCTTCTTCTCTCTTGGGACCAGCGCCGCGATCTCCGCGCAAGCGAATGTGAAGCCGCCGACTGTGCATTCTGTGACAGGCAGTAATGCTCCGGCCTGGTAGCGTTGAAACGAACTTGTATCTGTGTCGATCAGGTAGATGGAGGGAACGCCCATCGCTTCATACTCGGCGAGCTTGCGCTGGGTGCGCGAGATTCTGTCGTCCGGGCTTAGAACCTCAAAGACGGCGATCGGCGGGTGGGTGATGACTTGCTCGTCGGGCGCGTCAGGGCCAAGCACGAGTACGTCGGGCGTTCGATAGTTTGTCTGTTTTGTCTGCGTTCGCAGCTCCGGAAGTGCATCGAAACGCCATTCCGGATGGTTAGCAAAAAAGAGCAGAATGGCGCGTTGCCAGCGGCTGTGATCCTTTTGTCCCAAGTAGCGCTCCTCAAGTTCCCCGTCAACGTAGTCGGGTTCAATGTCCCAATCGTGATCGCCGTGCAGGTACTCGTCTATGGACATGTATGTCGTCGATGTGGCCATGGCAATCACCTCTATGGTTTCTATCGTACTCCGGATTTCCAGGGACCAACCGCTACATGGTTTAGCCTCAGCCGGCGAGGGGACACGGGGGCAAGTTGCTTGTTCTGAAAGCTTTGTATTTAACAAGTTAGCCATTTAGCATTTAATAAGGAGTAGCAGCGGAAAGGTTCGTAGTTATTCGGTAATTGGGCGGAAAGCTTGTTAAATTTATAAATCTGGTAACAGAATACGATTTGAGCGTACCCGGCAGGTGTAACTTGGAAGCCAGGCGAGATGTAGCGAAGTACACAGGAAGCGGTAAAGTTACATGCAACCAAATGATGTTAAAAATTAAATATATTGCAAAGAACAGGTGATACACACGGGTTGACGCATGTTCCTGGGGAAAGCAGGTCCTTCGACTCCGCTACGCTCCACTCAAGATGACATGGTTCTCGAAGTTTAATTATAGCGCTGTACTGAGTTATGAACTAACAGGCTCATTGTAACGCAGTTATGAAATATATGGAGAGTATCACTGGCGGTTTATCCTAACCATACTTATAAAATTTACTATATAAATTCTTGCTACTTTGCCATTTTTGAGAGTGCGTAGACTTTTAATGCCACTCGGCGTTGCCATGAGAGCCCGGCGAGAGAGTTTGAATTAAGTGCCTGTGTGGGCAGCGTTCACACTCTCAACGCCAATTACGGTAGCGGAACGGATGTAGTCGCGCAGGTTGGGGATGGAGTTGAGGATGGCTACTTCGGCGATTTCCATTTTTGGAGTTGCGGGGAAGTTTTGCAGGGGGATGAAGGATTCCCTGCCGCGGCGGGCGGCTTTGCGGATGACGGAGCCGGTGTTGATGCGGGTTACGGCTGTTTGGTCTGCGTGGCGGGTGAGCAGGGGGCGGGCGTCGAGTTGGAGTAGGAGTTGAGGTTGGCCGCGGTACTCGCGGGCGTGCAGGAGCTTGTCGGCGCGGGCGCGGCCAGGCCATAGGAAGACGCGGGCGTTGAGGAGTTGGAGCCATTCGGATGGAGTGATGCCGTCGAGGCAATTTGCCAGGGCTTTTGCGTGCAGGGGCTTTTGGTCGCGCAGATAGAAAGTGCCGTGCACGGGATGGTGGAGGGGGACTTGCTCCGGGCGGCGCTCGGTTGTGAGTGCTGTGCGTTGTTCTCTGGGCAGGTCCAGGAGGTTGATGATGGCTTGCGTGCTCAGGAGGCCGTGGCGCTGAAGCTGCGGTAGCGCGGAGGCGTGGGCTACATGGTACAGGGTGGGGTGGCGCTTGCAGAACTCGTCGATGGTCACGGGTTGTTTTTAGGTAGGGGTGGGGTGGCAAGGGTGGCTTGTTTTGTGCCGTTTAGGTGGGTGAGCGGGTGCTTCACTTGGGGTGGGGCTTGGTGATGATGTTCGAGGATGGCGCGGGTTGAGGGGAGAAGCAGGTCCTTGGGCTTCGCTCAGGATGACACTTTGTCTGTTGAGAGGCCGGCGCAGCTTGGGGTGAAGCGAGTCCTTCGGCTTCGCTCGGGATGACACTTTGTTATGGTGACACTTTGTTATGGTGACACTTTGTTATGGTGACACTTTGTTTATTGAGAGGATGGCGCGGGTTGGGAGTGAAGAAGCAGGTCCTTGGGCTTCGCTCAGGATGATGCTTTGTTGGTTGGGGCGGAATCGCGGTCGTGGATTTCTGCGGGGGGATGGGTGGCTTCGATGGCGGTAAAAGTTTCGAGGAAGCGGTAGCTGTGCTCGGTGTCCCTGGGTACGATCCATGAGCTGCCGGGGTCGAGCTTGACCGTTTGGCCTTCTAAAGTCAGCTCGGCGCGGCCGGATAGGACGTAGCCAACGGTTTCGTAGGCACGGCGTACCGGCGTTGACGGGGTGCCGGGCGCTTCGTTTTCCCAGAGCCGCATGGAGAGTGCGCGTCCGCTTGCCAGATAGCGTTGGCCTTGGGAGCCTTTCGGTGCG
>CAXSFX010000043.1:0-22519 GCA_964236655.1 uncultured Acidobacteriaceae bacterium
TGGATTAAAACTCCCGGCCAGTCTGACGGTATGTGTGACGCACAAGGCGGTGTGCGCGCCTGGGACTACTCCATATATACCCAACCCACTTGGCCTTCCAGCCCTACCGCTCAGGCTACCTTTGATCCGCTCTGGGGTCTCAGCGACCCGATCGCAGGCGCATGGTTCCCCCAACAAGCTCTTCAACTTGCACAGAAAGCCAACCCACCCCTGTCGTACTAGGGTGTTCTCAGAAATATAGGATGAGGCAAATCAAGAATGGTTAGAGGCAAGCACTACACCTGTGCAGCGCCGGTATCCTTATGGCGTCTGCATGGTGTAGTGCTTGCCGAGGGATCTTTTTGAGTATGGTGATAGATCCCTCGTCTTGATAGTGTTGAACCGACTCAGGAGTTTAAGACTTTAAGAGTCTTGTCCCACAGTGTAAACAGGCTCTACTCCACAGTTACGGACTTCGCCAGGTTTCGCGGCTGGTCCACATCGCAGCCGCGGCGCACGGCAATGTGGTAGGCAAGCAGCTGCAGCGGCACCACTTCAAGCACCGGCAGCAGCAGCTCCGGCGCGGGAGGAATGGTAATGACATGGTCCACTAACTGCCGCAACTCCCGTACCGCTTCGTCCGTCTCCTGGTCATCGGCCTGCGTGGTAATGGCGATCACTTTGCCGGAGCGCGCGGTGACCTCCTGGATGTTCGACAGGGACTTCTCATAGCGCACCATGGACCCCGCATCGTTGGTATCGCGCGTGGCAAGCGCCACCACGGGCAGCCGCTCGTCAATCAGCGCGTTTGGCCCGTGCTTCATCTCGCCTGCCGGGTAGCCTTCGGCATGGATGTAGGAAATTTCCTTAAGCTTCAGCGCGCCTTCAAGCGCAATGGGGTAGTGCACTCCTCGGCCTAGAAACAGGAAGTCCGTAGCACTCGCATACAACTTCGCCAGCTGCTCGCACTCACTATCGACAGTGCGCAAAATGGCTTCAATCTTGCCGGGTAGCAAGGCAAGTTCGCTCACAAGTCTTTTGCTTTCTGCGTCTGCTATCGTCCCGCGCACCTGGGCCAGGTGCAGCGCAAGCACAAACAAAGCAGTCAGCTGCGCAGTAAATGCCTTGGTGGAGGCGACGCCGATCTCAGGCCCGGCATGGGTGTAGATCACGCCTTGCGCCTCACGCGCCACTGCCGCGCCCACCACGTTGCAAATGGCGATCGTCTTTGAACCCTTGGCAATCATCTCGCGTTGCGCCGCGAGCGTATCGGCGGTCTCACCCGATTGCGTGATGAGCAGCCCAAGCGCGGTCGGGTTGGCGATAGGGTCGCGGTAGCGGTACTCGCTGGCGTAATCCACCTCCACAGGCAGCCGCGCCAGCCGCTCAATCATGAACTTGCCGACGGTAGCCGCGTGCCAGCTGGTGCCGCAGGCGGCGATGCGCAGCTGCGTGGCCGCGCGAAACTCCGCAGCCGTAATCTCCATCTGGTCCAGGAACACGCGGCCTGTTTCAAGTGAAATGCGGCCCAGCGTGGTGTCACGCACCGCACGCGGCTGCTCAAAAATCTCTTTGAGCATGAAGTGCTTGTAGCCGCCCTTTTCTGCCTGGATCGGGTCCCACACAATGCGGGTTATGGGCCGCTTTACCGGGCTGCCGTCAAAATCGGTAAGCGTGACACCGGCGCGAGTCAGCACAGCCAGGTCGCCGTCCGCCAGAAAAATAAACTCACGTGTGTGATGAAGCACCCCAGGCACGTCGGAGGCGACAAAGTACTCGCCGTTGCCTGCCGCATCCTTGCCGACTCCGATGACTGCGGGCGGGCCCATGCGCGCCACCACGATGGTGTCCGGTGCGTCTGCCCAGATGACAGACACAGCAAAAGCCCCGGTCAGCCGTTTAGCGGCATGGCGCACAGCCGTAGCCAATGCCTGGGGACCCTTTGCAGAAGGGGCGGTCTTTAACTCCTCTTCCACCAGGTGCGCGATCACCTCGGTATCCGTCTCAGTCAGGAAGGTGTGGCCCTTGCCGACCAGTTCCGCCTTGAGCTTCAGGTAGTTTTCGACGATGCCGTTGTGCACCACCACCAGCCGCCCGGAACAGTCACGGTGCGGGTGGGCGTTCTCCTCGGTAGGGCGGCCATGCGTAGCCCAGCGAGTGTGGCCGATGCCGTAGGTGCCCTCAATGGGGTGCTCGTGAATGGCTTCTTCCAGGTGGCGAAGCTTGCCGGGCGCACGCCGCAGCAACAAGCCGTCAGCCCCAGGTGAGCCGACCGCGATGCCTGCCGAGTCATAGCCGCGATACTCCAGGCGGCGCAAGCCTTCCACAATGATGGGGACTACAGACTGAGAACCGACGTAACCGACAATGCCGCACATGCGGCTTATTGTAGGCGAAGCTGCGCAGCATGTGGCTGCATCTATGTGCAGGCAGATTTATAGCTGAGCAGAAATCGTAATGCGGGCCGGGGCCGACACCACCCGAACCCGGCCATGTCCGGGATTCACGACTTGCTCCGATTGAACGATGCCGTACTTTTCAAGCGCAGATACATCACGGCTTACTGCCCGCACGTTTCGCTTGAGTGAGGCGGCAAGGTCCTGCATCTGGTATGGATGAGCCTTTACGCACTCGAACAGTTCGAGCCGGGCCGGGGTGAGAAGACGTGCCATTTCCGACGCATTCTCAAACGTGATCCCACGCGAGGGAGCCGGTTTTTTTCCTTCATCGAGCAGTTTGGCATGGGCGCGAGCCCGCTTTGCCCATCCCTCCATTCCATCTGCATAGATCGTCGTTTTCATAACGTTCTCCTTTTCTTCAACTCCTCTACTTCGGCAAGAAAGCGGTTGAATATCTACCGCTGCCTACATTAGTACAGATGGAACTAAAATTATCCTACCTGCGATGCTTTGAAAGTTGAAGAAGTGCTTACGTTTGAGCTAACGTTTAATCAAGGTGAAACACATGGCTCGTCAGCAAATACAGGAAAAGCGTAAAGCTGTCACAAAAATCGCGTCGGTTGAACCGGCTCCGGGCGCGGTCGAGTACATCGGCAAACGCACAAAAACGGGCAACTCCATGGGTTTCCGCTTTGAGAGCGCGCTGTTCCGCAGCCATCCGGAGTTTAGCGGCACGGTGCGGGCGCGAGTTCTGGCACCCGGGCGGCTGCTGGTGGAAGCTGATCTTCCAAAAGTGGAGACAGCGGAGGAAGACGACCCGGTTCTCGGACCGTTCCTGGCGCTGATCGCTAAGGACATGGCCGAAAACCCGCAGAAGATTCGCCTGTTAGATGAAGAACGTATGCGCAGACTTGCCAAGTTAGTTGAAGGAGTCGATGCAGACGCGGATGAAAATTTGGGCGATGAAGACCTGCTCTCATAGGGAGCTTGCTTTAGGGAGGCGCGACATAATAAGCCGGAGTAGATGAAAACGATGATCGTAAATGGATGGAGTTTGTATGCGTATCCTCTATTTGACAAACAACTAACGGCTATCGGCGAAAAGGTGGAAGCAGCGGGACGGACGGGATCAGCGGCCTACAAGAGTCACCCCACGGTGAAGCTGCTGGCTAGAACTTTGAAGCAAACTCAGGAGATAATTCCCGCCGACCCAAGCGCGCCCCAGTTTCGCCAAGGCAATACCCTCGGCAAGCAAAATCGGCAGTGGTTCCGGGCTAAATTCCATTTGCGATACCGGCTTTTCTTCCGGTTTTCAACAGCAGATAAAGTAATCGTTTATGTCTGGATGAACGATGGATTTACTTTTCGGAAGAGCGGCTCGAAGACCGACCCATATGCAATTTTTGAGGCAATGCTGAAAGCAGGCGACCCGCCGAAGAGCTTCGAGGAACTGCTAGCGCATTCGCACCAGTTCTAAAACCAGTGGAAGCGGCAGCCCTCACTCCATCCGGAACGAAAACTCTTCCATCACAGGATTGGTCAGCACCTCGGCAGCAATCCGCTTCACCTCAGCCTCGGCAGCAGCACCATCAAGCGAGTCATCGAGCGTCAGGATGAAGTATTTGCCCTGGCGCACATCCGCAACGCCCTTATGACCCAATTTTTTCAGAGCGTTCTGAATCGCCTGCCCCTGGGGGTCGAGCACGGTTCGCTTGGAGACAACATAGACATGAGCCTTCATCGTGCCCGATTATAAAGCAGCGCATTCGCAAGAGCGTGCGTGGAGCAGCTTTTCGGTTACAGTCTGAGAAGCGCAAATCCGAAAGATAGGAACGCAATGGTCAACTACCTGGAACTGCCGATCGGTACCAACAGTCCGCAAGTTGTAAATGCTGTAATCGAAATCCCCGCGGACGGTGTGAACAAGTACGAGTACGACAAGGAACTGCACGTTTTCAAGTTGGATCGCAACCTGTACTCCCCCGTGCACTACCCGGGCGATTATGGCTTCATCCCGTCCACGCTCAGCGAGGACGGCGACGCGCTCGATGTGCTGGTGTTAGTGGACGAGGCCACATTTTGCGGCTGCCTGTCGCAGGTGCGGCCCATCGGCGTACTTGAGATGCTGGACCAGGGCGTGCTCGACGAGAAAATTCTTGCAGTAGGCAGGAACAACCCACGCTATGACGAAGTCAATGACTACACGCAGATCTACCCGCACATTCTGCGTGAGATTACGCACTTCTTTTCGATCTACAAGGATCTGGAAGGCAAGCGCGTAGAAGTACACGGCTGGCATGACGCCGAGTATGCCAAGCAGCGTGTGAACAGTGCTGCTGAAAGCTTTATCGCGAACAAAAAGAAGTAGTTTGGCACGATAAGGGAGCATCCACATCCCGTATCCATACGTTTTGGGTACGTTTATGGTGTGGGTGCTTCAAGCTGCCCGGCGCGCCGGCTTGGATATCTTGTACGCAGCGGCTCCCCCTAGTGCAATTAGCGCGCTAAATAGCAGCGCCGGTAGGTGCCACAGCCGTTCGCCGCGCGAAGCCCACATGGCGTAGCCGATGAGCATCACCGGCATGGCAGCCAGCAGCGCAGCTATCGGCAGTGGACCCATGCGGAAGGGGCGCGGCAGCTTGGGCTCTCGTACCCGCAACACCAGCAATGCCGCAAACTCAAGCAGCAGGCTTGAGCCGTACAGAACCAGGTCAATAGAAATGAGCCGCTCATACGTGAAGCTGAGCGCCAGCGCCCAGGCCACCCCGCAGGCCAACGTGGCCGCGGTGGGCACTCCTCGCCGGTTGCGCCCGGCAAGTCGGTGCGGCAGCATGCCTTGCTCCGCAAGCACCATGGGTAGCCGAGTATACGAGAGCGTAAGCGCGTTGAAGATGCCTACGCTGCTGAGCATGCCGCCTGCCACAATTGCAATTGCAAGCCACGGACCTGCCAGTAGACGCGCTGCATCCGCCCAGGCACCGGTGGCGAACTGCCCTGCAGGCAAGCCTGCAAAGCCCATGGCAGCAAGCGGCAGGGTATACGTGAGTGCAACCAGGGCTCCGCTCCACAGCATGGCACGCGGGTACGTTGCCGAGGGGTTTTCTACCTCTCCTGCAATCGTCGAAGCGTTATCCCAGCCCATGTAGTTCCACATGGCTACCAGTACGGCCAGTGAAAAGTTGCCACCGGTTTTAGGTGCCATGCTCCAGGTGCCCGGTGGTACCGGGTGATGCAGCCCATGCGCCAGCGCAAAACCGATAAGCACAGCAAAGGGCGCAAGCAACAAGGCAAATAGCCACATGGACCCGCGGCCCACGGAAGGCGCTCCCAGCAGGTTCCAGCCGCAACAGGCGGCAATTAGCCCCAGCTCCCAGGCATAGGCATGCCAGCCTGCGACAAACCCCGGTGCCAACCGGCCCAGGTACAGTGTGAACAGGGTGGGATAAATGGCCATGTCAAACACGCTGGCCGCAAGTGAGAGCCATGCCTCCTGGTAGCCCCAGAACGGCCCCAGCGCACGCCGCACCCATATGTAGAAGCCGCCCTCTTCCGGCAGGGCACTCGCTAACTCACTGATCATGAGCGTGGTAGGTAGGGTCCAAATGAAGGGGAGAATCAGAAGTATCAGCAGGCCGCCAAGGTAGCCTGCGCCGCCGAGAATGTCCTCAATACCGTAAGGACCACCGGAAACCATGAAGGAGGTAGCCGCTACCAAGGAGGCAAGGCGCATGCGCGGCTGCTGAGAAATAGTAGGTACCTCCTGCCTGCGCGGCCACATAAGGTATATGGCCGCAGCAAGCAGGGTACAGCAGAGCGGCTACCGGTTATAGCTGGAGTAGGACTGGTGAACCGTACCGAACACCTCGACCTGACCCTGGCCCTCGCTTACCGGCGAGTCCTCGCCTGTGCCGGAGAAGCGCACCTGGCCGCCATAAGCCTCAAGCACCCGCTCGGCATCAGCAGCCCGTCCGGCAGCCTGCACTGTCACAATGGCTCCACCGTGGCCGATGCGTCGTGAAAGATGACGTGCATGCTCCGGCTGTACACCGGAGCTGGAGAAGGAACGCTCAAACGCCGGCTGCGAGTAGCGTAGGCCGGAAGGTGCCTCGTTCAAGATAATGTGGCCTTCACCGGTGCCGAAGGCCTGGCTTTCCGCAGTGGCAGGTCCCTTTGCCGTTTCCTGTGCATCCTTGGTGCCCATGCCGAAGATGTGCTTCAGCTTGTCGCCCCAGCTCTCCTTAACGCCCGCCTGCCCCGGCATCGTTATTTCGCGCGAACGGGTCACCGTCGGCTCCGGCATGGATGTGTCCATCGCCGTAGGTGTGGAACCCAGGTACTCCCCATGCGGCAAGGGAGCATCATGCGGAAGCTCACTTTTGAGCTCGCTCGGCAGACCTGTATTCGCAAGGCTGCTGCCGGTAATAGGACCGGGGCGCCCGGCACCGTCAAACGGGGTTCCTGCTCCGCCGCCAAGCGCCGCATATTGCACCATGCTGGAGCCGGAAGCAGCTCCGCCTGTGGTGCTGCCTGAAGCATAGGAATCCGCAATAGGATGCATAGCGCCCACATCTTCACCGATGTCGGTACCGGTATTGGCCTGCTGTGTTGCACTACCGCTACTTGGGCCCATGTTACTGCCGCTGCTTTGCGAACCTATATGGAACGCCGCGCCGATCTCCGTGGGCAGGAAGCCCTCATCTACCAGTGCGTTGATGGCACGATGTGCCTCATCTCCGCCGGAAAAATACCCTACAACTACCGTACCGCGATCCCCAATTGATGTAGCCATGCACATCCTCCCAATCTCGATTCCGTACTGCCGCTTTCCCCCAGTGTGATGCAGTCTGGATGCGTCATAGCCGGCCTGCGCACAGGTAACCGCACGAAAGGCTCGTGTTCGGCTATAATCCGCATACGCGCTGGAGAGTTGGCCGAGTGGCTGAAGGCGGCGGTTTGCTAAACCGTTATAGGGTCAAAAGCTCTATCGGGGGTTCGAATCCCCCACTCTCCGCCACATCCTTAGAATCAACAATTTAGAGTCTTAGTTACCATTGAGGCTACCAAGTATTGCGAATCAGCCAGGATGACTCGGTATTTGCCTTCAAAGAGGTACCGCGTGAAGTTTACCTCTGTTCGCCTCTACATTCGGGTCGTTGTCCTACAGTACCCGCCTCTTCGCTCTTCCGATTTCTAACGTGGAAAGCCGGGGTAAGCCCGGTTTGTGGATCAAATAGTGGAACGTGCGCCGAGCAAGTTCACCGCGACGGACTCTGTTGCATTAACCTTTCAAGCCCCAGCAAATCAAGGATCGCAAAACCTTGAACCGTTACATTTGTGTGCCGAAGAAGTTATTTCGAGTTAATGCAACAGAGCTGATGTCGTTGCTTATTACGGATTAACTGAACACCAGGGTATAAGCGGCCTTGGACTCGACGCGCAACGCCAATCCGTCGCAAGTTTCGCCACCTTGGGACAAGTTATGTCCAAGTTCAACGAAATTGAAAGCGGCCGCTCTAACCTCAACAAAAACCTAGTACGCGGCTACCCCATTCGCACCGGTCTGCGGAGCTTCTGGAAAAACGCTTCCAATCTGGGTCAATGAGCCATCCCTGCCTACCAGGAAACCGACAAGCTGACCGTTGACGCTGAAAAAGTTGTAAAGATACTTACCGTCCGCGGATAGTGCCATATCGATAGGAAAGGAGGTAGCCGGTATCGGAGGGAAAATGACCTGACCGGTCGCCGGCACAGTGGCCGCTATGCCCAATGGATTGAGCTCACCATTTTTTGTCAAGCCATAGTACCCGATGGTACTTGTAGTGGTATTCGACACCCAGGCGTACTCGCCGTTTGTGGCGACCCAACAACTTCTGCCGCCGTAAGAGTTCGCCTGATCGCTTATGACCGTAAGCGTGTTGTCAGGGTTCACGGTGAAGGAAGATGTGTAGGAGGAATCAAGCGAAGGAGCATTGGCGAACGTTACCAGGAGCTGCCCTGAAGGCGTGAAGGTCATCCCGAAAGGCCAAACACCGTGAACCGCATTAAAAACCGGATTGGTCAGCGATCCATCAGGCTCAATTGTAAATACGTCAACGGTTTTGTTGTCTCGTTCCGAGATGACGAGCTTGCCGCCATTAGGAGAGATAACAGCCGTAGATGGCCCGACATCGAGGTCGCTTAAAGTCTTCTGCGAGTTTGGAATGGGTGTGAGCCAGCCTGATGGCTTGAGTCGGAATCCTGCGGTGTGAACGGTACTGCCTGCGTTAAGAACATAAACGAGGTCGCCATGAACGCCGAGGCTAATCGGGTTGCCGCCTCCCGATGGTGTGACGCTGACAAGCTCAAGGCGTTCCGCTTTCACGCGGAATACCGATATATCGCTGGTCCCTGCGTTGACGACGAGGAGAAAGCGGTGGTCTGCGGTTAGAACAAGAGAGTTCTGCGATTCGAGTGGATCGTTGATGCCGCCCTGCCCGCGCCCGCCTGTCGGAAACTGGCCGAGCGCGTGTAGCTCGCCATTTGGGTCACGGCCATACATGATGACCGAGTTGCCGTTGGCATTATTGGTAGCAACGAACACGCCCCCGGCTGTGACGTGTTGAGCGTTGGCGTTTATCGTTGCGGTTGAAGCGATGGCAGCAGCCATGACGGCTATTCGTGTAAATGTCATGACTAAAACTCTAACAACACTTGAATCAAAACGCTTTTCGGGGGCGCGGTTCCTCTTGCCAACAGAGCATTACCGTCCGAAGCGGGCGGCGTTCTTCTCAATTTGAATATGTCTGCAATGCTTTCCAGTCCATTTAGCAGGCCAGTGACCGGCCGGCAGTGATCTTCGATCTGGAACAAAGGCTCTTCCTTGATCCTTGATTAAGGAACCTTCCAGTAACCGGGTTGTGGTAATTTTAAGTAACCATTATTCAGAGTGGTCTCAATATCGCTACCCTCTGTCGTGCATCGCTCGATAGCCGCTTTTTCCAGGGGCGCGGTGGTAAAGGCAAGTAGGCGTTTGCTTCGATAGAGAGGCATGAGAAAGGTGCAGGCAGATATAAAGTGGATCTCGGACGATTGAAACGTGAGACAGCGATTGAACACGAGCATGTTGAAAGTCTTATGCCGCTCATGAGCTTCCCGCTTGAAGAGCCTCGGTATCGAGCCGCCCTTGTAAGCCTCTATGGTTTCATACGAGGATGGGAAGCCTGGTCAGAGTTAAATGCTCCGGGAGAACTTCATGCCATGCTTTCGGAAAGACGGCGAAGCCACTTTCTTGAGGCTGATTTGCTCTACTTTGGGGAGTACCCATCAACATGTCACTACATGCCCGCGGATAAAAACTTTGCAGACAAGGCTGGTTTCCTGGGTGCCATGTACGTCATTGAGGGTTCTTCTCTCGGGGGCCAATATATTGCGTGTCATGTTGAAAAGGTGCTCAACCTGACAGCAGGCCAGGGAGACGCTTACTTCCGCGGATACGGCGAACGCACCGGGTCCATGTGGCGTGAATTTCAGCAGGTGCTCGCCGCAGTTCCGGAGGATGAGGCTGAAGCGGTGATCGCTGCCGCTAAGAACACTTATGAAGCATTCGGCAAATGGCTCATAGCTTGAATGACTTAACGAATAGGGGTACCAGCTGCAATGACCAAGCCTATGGTTGATCTCGACACATGTGCCCGCGAACCGATTCATATTCCTGGAGCGATTCAGCCTCATGGAGTGTTGTTTGTGCTTACGGAGCCTGAGCTCACGATTGTTCAGGTGAGCGAGAACACTGACAAGTTTCTTGGCATACCTGCTGAAGAGTTGCTCGGCAAAGGGCTGGAAAGCTTCCTGAATGCCGAGCAAGTCAAGCGTATTCGGTTCGCTTTGAACTCTGCCAATCCTACCGAGCACAATCCGGTGCAGCTCCAGCTGCGCTCCAAGGATGAATCCACCGACCTGGATGGAATGGTGCACCTCCATGACGGTTTCGCCATTCTAGAGCTTGAGCCCAGTACAGCGGCGGACAATACTTATTTTCTCGGCTTCTACAAGGCAGTTTCAAGAACTATCAACCGGCTGCAATCGGCTCCAACCCTGCATACTCTCGTCGATCAAGCCGCAGCAGGAATTCAAGAGATTGCCGGATTTGATCGTGTAATGATCTACCGCCTTGCTGATAGCGGCGATGGGCAGGTTATCGCTGAGGCAAAGACTGAAGCACTTGGGACTTATCTCGGGTTATGGTACCCGGCAAGCGATATCCCGGCGCAGGCGCGAAGGCTCTACATTCTTAACCTGCTCCGCTGCATTCCCCAAGTCATATACACGCCTGTGCAGATTATCCCGGCTATCAATAAGGTGAGCAAACGTCCCGTTGATCTTTCCTACGCGAGCCTGAGAAGCGCCTCACAAATTTACTGCGAGTACCTCACGAACATGGGTGTCTCTGCAACGATGGTGATCTCCCTTCTCACGCGAGACGGCGAACTCTGGGGGCTGATTGCATGCCACCATCACTCAACCAAGATAGTTCCATACGAAACACGAAAATCGTGCACTTTCCTGGGACAAGTACTTTCTGGGGAAATTGTACGGCGCGAAGCTGAAGAAGACTCTGCCTATAACTCAAAATCGACTGCGATCCAAGCCAAGTTCCTGGAACTGATGGCCGGATCGGCCGATCCGCTTCTGGGCCTAGTGAACTCAACGCCAAACCTGCTGGACTTGATACCGGCTGCAGGAGCTGCCGTTGTCATGCAGGATCGAGTGCAAACCATCGGCGTTACCCCCGGCTATACAGACCTGATGACGATTGTGGATCTGCTGCGCGCATCCGGTACAGCCGGCACATTTGCAACCCGATCACTCAAAAATCATTTTGCCGCTGCCGGAAGCATGACAGCAACTGCCTCGGGCATCATTGCACTTAACATTTCACAAAATCCGGATCGACTTGTCCTCTACTTTCGCCCGGAGGTGGCAGAAACAGTAGTCTGGGCAGGAGATCCGAACAAGGCTGTCAGCGATTCCGAAGATGGATTTCGCATCAGTCCCCGAAAGTCTTTTGCAGCATGGCAGGAAAACTCCCAGGGAACAGCACTTCTATGGACACGGAACGAGCTTCGCGTCGCCGATGAGTTGCGCAAGCTCATCACCGTGGTTTCCTTCAAGAAAAGTGAGGCAAAACTCGTCCACTTGTAACGCTCAGCTTTGCGTTGCCTTTAATGCATGTGCTTTCCGGATTCGAACGGCAGGAAGATAGAAAAAACTGTCCCGGATGTATCCTCCTTCTTTGAGCTACGGACCGAGATTGTGCCGCCTTGCCTGACGATCAGGTCCTTGGTAATCCAAAGCCCCAGGCCCGTTCCACTAATACCTTTGGTAGTAAAGAAGGGCTCAAAGATGCGTCTCTGATTTTCTTTGCTCATGCCATGGCCGGTATCCGCGACCGTGATGCGGATACCGAGTTTTTGACGGGTCTTCCAATCACGGGACGACCGTAGCCGTACCCGCAACCTGCCTCCTGCGGGCGTCGCGTCGATTGCATTCCCGATGATATTGGCAAGGGATTGACGAATTTCTCCGGCAAAGCACTTCAGCGGTTCTGTACCTTGATACTCGCGAAGAAGTTGCAGGTCGGCAGATTTGATACGTGGCTTGTAGAAGGCCAGAACCGAATCGAGAATGTCGGGAATGCGAGTGGCAACCGCGTTTGTGGACTGGTTATGAAAACGCAATGTCTGTGTTGTGATTTCAGTAATCCGTGCCAGTTCTTCCTGCGCGGCTTTCACGTACTCCCTTGCTGTTCGGTCGAGAGACCCATGCCCGGCGAGCAGATACAAAAGGTTGGTCACTGCTTCAAGCGGATTGTTGATCTCGTGGGAGATGCTCGAAGCCAGTTTGCCGACTGCCGCCAGCTTCTCGGTCTGCCGCAATGCCATCTCTGCTATCTTCTGCGAACTGATGTCGGTTGAAGTATGTACAAAGCCGGTCAGATTGTTTTCTGTGTCGCAAATTGGCAGCGCCCTTGCAAAATGATATACATCCTGCCCATCATGACGGCGGAGGCGATATTCCATTTCAAAGATGCCACCCTCTGCGACGGCTTTTTCCCATTGCTTCAGTGAATCTACGCGATCCTCGGGATGGACAAAATCAATCCATTTTCTTCCCGTGAGACCTTCAAGCGGCACGCCGAAAAATTGCAGTGTCCGCGCGGTAACGTAGTTGCTGTCACCATTCTTGTCGCACCACCAGATGAGTTGAGGTAAAGCTTGAGCCAACACCTCAAATCGCCCGTCACCCTGGATGCCGGGTAGCTTTTGCGGAGTAATGTCCATCGAAAACAGGATCATCCCGCATGGATTTCCATCTGTATCTCGTAGCAACGAAACAGAAAGGTGAACATAAATGTAACTACCCAGTTTTCTTTGGCCACGCTGCTCGGCACAAAACTTACCTGTTTCCAATACTTCAGGAATAAGAGTGCTGGTTAGAAACTCGCAATCTTCCACCGGAAAAAGGATTGTGACACTCTGACCCTTGAGCGCACTAGGCAGGTAACCATAAACACCCATAACATTCTTGTTGCACGTCTTGATGATGCCTTGAAGATCTGTAGTAATCACACAGTCGTGCGACAGATCGGCGAGGTCAGGCGGAATGAAGTCCCATTTGGAATCGCCTTGAAAAGTGAGTTGCATGGATTCGGCGGACAAGTCGATGGAGATGGGTGGCCCCTTTGCACGATTTTAGCGCGCTTAAAGAATGCCATGTTCTAACAAGTTGATGACAACGAAGTGACCGCGGAGATGGCTGGCCGCCCCGGCAGGGTGCCCGACTGTGCATGGGAACGCCGTGCTGAACGTGCCGGTAGCATGAAAACGCCGAAGCTATCGAAGCAACGCTACTCCAAGCGCAATCAGCGCGACCAGCAGCGCCGCCCCAGGCAGGCCGTATGCCACCAGTTGCGAGGCTTGCGACGCAATTGCTGTGGTGACGTCCTGTTCCGGCGTGACAGCTGCCGGTTCTGCAAAGATCGACTGTTGCATGACGCGCTTGCTCGCTACAACTTGTTCTATCCCCGCCTCGAAATGACGTTGATGAATACTCTTTGCGGCATTGGGAATCGGCTCAGCCGCCGCAGCCAGGGCTGCCTTCAGCACAGCATTTTGAATGTCTCCGCCGCTTACTTCGTAGTGACGTGCGAGGGCGTTAAAGTCAACATCGGGAGCCAGCGGCGTCCGGGACGGATGCAACTGCACCTTCCAGATCAGGACGCGCTCCGTCTCGCCGGGCAGCTCGAACAGGACGTGCGTTCGGATACGTCGCTCAAACGCCGGATCGAAGTTCGCAGCAAGATTGGTGGCGAAGATCACGACCCCGGTGTACCGCTCCAACTCTTGCAGAAGCACATTGACCACGCTGTTCGATTCACGCTGGGAGCCGCTATCGACCGACGTGGACCGGCGCGCGGCAATCGCATCGGCTTCGTCGAAGAACAGGACGGCTTGATCCTCGCGCGCTGTACGAAAAATCGCGGCAATATTCTTCGACGTTTCGCCCATCCACATGGATTCGAGCTCGGCATATCGAACCACCAGGAGCTGGCAGCCGAGTGATTGCGCGATAGCCTCGGCGCAAATGGTCTTGCCTGTACCGGGCGGCCCGGCAAAATTGAAAGCGAGACCAAGCCCGGTCGAATGCCGTTCTCCAAGCCCCCAGCCTTTGAAGATCAGATCGTGCTGTGTAACCTGGGCAAGCGCAGTTTCAAGAGCGAGGCGGGTCGCAGGCGGCAGAATGACATCATCGAAGGTTCGGCGAGGCGCAAGGGTTTCAACCGCACGGCGGCCGGTATTGCCAAAAAGACGCGAAAATGGAAGAGGAGCCACATGCTAACCGTACCGTGCCCGTCGATTACAAATCAATTCGATCAGCAGCAATTCTTCGGAGCTCACCCGGACAACTGTACCTAACTTGGCGAAAGTTGGCGTGTTCGGCCCGTTACTGACAAGAATGCGATACAGGAAGACTTACGGGACTGCCGGTTCCCACTTCGGTGCCGGTCCCGGTGGCCGAGCCCCGCGAAGCCTGCGGTTCATAGGCTCAGAAAACCAGTGCGCTACCGCCCATCCCAATGGAGCCGTGGATGCGGTGATCGCCAAAGTCCAGAGCCCAGGTCGCGTTCCGTGCCAACGCAAAAACGCCTCAACACCCAGGATGACCAGGAATTCATGCGTCAGGTAGACCTCGTAGCTGTGTCTGCCGAACCATCGAATTGGGGCGGTCATCAAGCCGCCGCCACGAGACCCACGCAGCGCTGTAGGGAGCATCACCAGGCACACGCCTAGCGGCAGTATGGTGTCATCAAGATCATGCATTGCAAGAAACCGGTTGGTGCTGTGCAGCCAATGCCATGTCGGCCAGCCGGCTATCCAGGCAATCAAAACCCAACCTAGCGCCTCGGTAGCATAGAGCCATCCTCGGCTGACTCGGGCTGAGCGCGACATCCGGTCACAAAGCAATGCAGTCAGACAGCCTAATGCGATGGCATTCATTCCGCCCAAATAGCTCTTTTCTTGTCCAATCTCGCTGGTGATCCAAACCGATCGCGCCCACGGCCCCAACACAAGCAACGCAGCGGCAAGGAGGAACAGCAACGGCCAACCGATCCGCCGTAGCGAGGAACGCTCACCGACCAGGCCAACGCATACCAGCGGGAAGAAAAGATAGAACATCTCTTCTACGCTGAGTGACCACATCACATCCCAGTTTGCAGGCAGGTAGCCGGTCTTCGCCTCAAGCCGGTTCAGGTGAAACGTCACGGCCGAGAATAAGGCCCGGGGCAATCCTACGGCGCTTTTTACATGCCATGCTTTGAAAGCATGGGAGTGCAGGCTACCCCAATGCAGCAGGCTTAGCACTGTCAGGACCAGCACCAGCAAAGGCGCGACCCGGGCGAAGCGGATGCGGTAAAACAGCGCAGCCCGCATATGGGGCAACCCGCCGAAGCGCCGCAGGCTAGTCAGCGTGATCAGAAAACCGGAGATCGCGAAAAATACCGTGACTCCGTTGCCGCCGTTCTGAAGCAGCAGATGGCGCAACCATCTCGGTAGTCCAGTTCCCACACGCACGTCGCTGCCGCTGAAGCGGATGCTACAGTGCAGCAATACCACCGCCAATATGGAAAGCCCACGGAGCAGGTCCACCATTTCAAAGCGCGGTGCCGCAGCCGATACCTCAGCTCGTTCATCGTGCGTCATGGCTCTAATTCAATCAGGTCTGGATAAGCTCTGAAGCAAAAATCACCTGCGGGTATTTCCCTCGTGCACTCTCATGCCATCTTGGTAAAGCCGGCAGGGAGTCATCTTCCTTTGCTGGCTCGTGCGGGATAGCGGTGTTGCCGTCATCCTTCCGGACGCACCAAAGGAACCGGGTGTGGAAGTAAACGGAAACACCTTTGAAAATAGGAGCAGGACGTTTCCATCAATCCCCTTGATCGCAACTACTTCTAGCTTGTCCGTATCCTCAGCCGCAGCACTGATTCTCCAGGATCGCAAGCAGGAGATGGCTACTCTGAGGGCGTGATGCCGAAGTCAAAAAAAGCTGTGAAGTTCTGCTGCTGGAAGGCAAACTGACCGACCGGCAGCGGCTGGTTCACCGTCAGCTTGTATACACCGGTCTTCAGCATCTCCGAGCTGAAACCCTGCTTCGCTTTGTCATCCGTGCCGGAGGATGCTCCCCAGATACTGGCTGAGCCGGTGACGACCTCGCGTGCCGATGCTTTGGTATCAAACTTGATCAGCGTAAGGTCTTTTGCAGTGATGGGGTTGCCGCCGAAGCTGCTGTTATCTTCCGGGATATAGGCGTAGAACGTTGGCGCCGTGTCGCGGGTGTGTACCGTGGCTCGATCACCATCGATCACTGCCTTGGTATGCGCCTTGGTGATGCCATAGGTATAAGCCGAAAGCATGCCGCCGCTCGATTTTGCCTGCTTCGCCGCAATGTGGTCGAGCTTCATCAGGTGCAACTTGCCGTCGTTGCCGGTAGCCAGCATGTAAATGCCCGGCGGGTGTACGCTCTCCGGGTCGTCCGGGTTGTTGGCAGCAGCAACTGACGCGGCAGCCGACGCAGCAGGCGCAACCGGCGCAGGAGCAGGCGCTACAACCGGAGCGCTGGGATCGATCATGTACCGGATCACAGTTGATGACACACCGCTTGCCTTGAGTCCCGAAAGCCCTTGAACGCTTGTGTCGAAATTGGACGAAGACGCCGCATGAATCTTGGCTATGACAACATCGTCGCCGAGCCCCGCCGAGCTGAGTGCGATCACATCACTGTTCGACATGGCCGCTGCTGCTTTCTGGCTGGTGTGGCGTGTCTGGGCGTAGGTCAAAGAGGATGGAGAGAGAAGGAGTCCTGCCAAAATCAGGGTCGAAACAAGGGGTGACAAACTGGTGCGCATGGTGCTCCTGAAGCGTTGGAGTCGCTGGTAGGTGACATGGTAACAGGCAGAGTACCGGCACCCTTATGCGTCAGTGAAGTAAGATTATGAGCTTTTACGTTATGTAGGTTGGTAGGCGAGGCAGGGATCGAACCTGCAACCACCGGCTTAGAAGGCCGGTGCTCTATCCAATTGAGCTACTCGCCCGTTGATTCAGCTGCGTTTGCTATAGCCTGCTCAAGCGCAGCAACAAGACTTGCCGCTGCCGGAGCCCAGGTAGTTCTGGCGGCAGCTTCATCCGCGCCGAAGCCGATGGCGTACAGCGTCCAGCCGAACGTGTCTCGATCATACAGTTGCGCGGGGCGCACGACGATCTCGGCGCAGGCAAGCCGGTGTTCTGCTGCCTTGAGAACCTGTGCAACGGATCGAGCCACCCCTTCAAAGTATGGGAACGCCTCAGATGGAAGGAGAGCCGGGATGAGCTCCGGCGCAAGCACGACATCCAGGTAGCTTCCAAAACCTACAAGTGTATGTTCCAGTGGAAAACCGCTCGCATCTTCCTGTCGCGAGCCTTCCCAAATCTCCGGATCGACCTCGTCGCGGCTTACCGGGAATACATCTACTTTCACGGTAAACATGACTGCTGTGTTGGCCATCGCCAGCAGCTCCCCTAACTCTGGAAGAGCCTGCACTTCGGCGAGTTCGCCCACCGGGGCTGCCGCATTCGCTGTTCCCGTGTTCATGCCGGGCCGCAAATCCACCCAGCCATCCCACGGCACGGTAATTCGCGGGCTTTCAAGCTCCGCATCCACAGTCCAGTCCGCGATCATGCGCCTGCCCTCACCGCGAGCCAGCGCGCAATGGTTTCTTCCGCCCAGCGCCCCTGGTCTTGAGCACTCGCTGCGGCAACAAAGGCACAATGGCCGCCGTACTCAGTCTCCAGGTAATCCACATGCGGGTTCGCCTGAAGCGCGGCGCTTGTTGCGGGCAGGGTGCGGATGAACGGGTCATCCGCCGCGTGCACGATTAACGTCGGCAGATCGAAGCTGCCCGCATATCGTGAGGAGCGGACCTGCTCGTAGTAGTCATCTGCATCGTGAAAGCCGCCGTACCGGGCGACAATCTGCCCATCGAAGTCGCGCAGGCTGCGGATGCGCCCGTAAACGCCTTCACGCTCCAGCACGCTATAAAGCTGTGGAAAGAGCCGGGCCTTGGCGCGAAGTCGCCCCTTCATCGCTCTCAGAAATCGGCGCTCGTAGAGCTGGTTTGAAGGCAAGTGCAGTGCTGCGGAGGAGGGCGCAAGATCGAGCAGAGGCGAGATGCCCACCACTGCCCGCAGAGCTTGATGGCGAGCGACCGGCGCAAGTACGGACTGCTCGCCCGCGTATCGCAGTACCAGGTTGGCACCCATGGAGTAGCCGACCAATGCAACGCGCGTGTGCCCTTGCTGCTCAAGTGTTTCAACAATAGCCGCTATATCGCTGGAACGGCCCGAATGGTAAATCGTCGGTGCCAGGCTGTCAGAGCCGCCGCAGGAGCGCATGTTCATCCGCACCACGTTGCAGCCGTCCTGCCACAGGCGCATCGTGTTGCCGAGGATATAGCCGGAACTGGCCGAGCCTTCAAGCCCATGCACCAGCACCACGGTCAGCCGCCCCATTGGCTCCGGCTGCCAGTGGCACAGGTACAGTATGGAGGTTTGAGGTACTGGAACTTGCGTCCCATCGGGCTGCTTGAAAATGTGCGGCGCTTCAACCGGCAGGATGAGAGGCGTAGGTGTAGATGGAGCCGGGCCGATGCGTCGAAGGTAGTTGCCCGCAATGGTTTGCAGATGCCCATTACGCAGCCAGGGACGCGGCACGAATGGTGTACGCCAGGCTGTTAGATCAGGGGTGGACAGCTGAGCTGCCTGTGCCAGTACCTGCATCAGCGGCTTAAATCTGCATAAAGGCGGGAGGCGTATGCCGGAGGGTTCCGGAAAGAACTACAGAAGTGCCGCCCATCGTGGCACGCCTGGTACGCTCTAGCTGACATAGGAAAGATACTTTGGGGCGGCTAGTGGGGATTGAACCCACGACATCCGGATCCACAGACCGGCGTTCTGCCACTGAACTATAGCCGCCATCCAGCCCTGATTGTAGCATCGCTTTAGCGGCGGCATACACTGCCCCAGTTAGTTCCAGTTAGTTGAGGAATCGAACAAGCATGCACAGCGATGCCAAGCCGACAAACGTGAGCCCAGCCCTCAACACGCTTCCCCTGCTGCCGCCGGAGTCGCCCGGGATGCGGGCCCGCCTGGCGCAAGGTGTCTTTTCAGACAACAACCTCAACCAGCTCGCCCACCTGCTTGATGACTGCTTTGTGCTGCCGGGCACTCAGATCCGCTTCGGGGTGGACGGCATTATCGGCCTCGTTCCATTTGCTGGGGATGTACTGGCCGGTTTGCTGTCATCCCTTATGGTGGTGGCAGCCTGGTTTCGAGGCGCGCCGCCGGTGCTGCTGGCGCGCATGGTAGCCAATCTCGCCATTGACGTGGGTATCGGCATGGTGCCGGTACTTGGGGACGCGTTCGACATTGCATGGAAGGCGAACCGACGCAACTACGCGCTGCTTTCCCGGCACCTTGCCGAGCCGCAGCGTCATGGGTGGCGCGACTGGGGATTTTTACTCCTGCTGTGTGCGGCTCTGCTCGCTATTTTTGCATTGCCGCTGGTGGCGCTGGGCTACCTGTTAGCGTTGCTGGTGCATCATCGCTAGTCGCTTCCCTTATTTCCGCTCGTTTACAATTGGAAGCAGTCGGGGCGTAGCGCAGCCTGGTAGCGCATCTGCTTTGGGAGCAGAGGGTCAGAGGTTCGAATCCTCTCGCCCCGACCATACATTTCATAGCTTCACTTCATCCGCTTCAAAACTGAAAATATGTTTGAAATGACACGATCCTGTTTGCGGAGCCGTCGCTGAACGTACCGTTCAGTGCATTGGAGAGCCCGAACAGCGGCGACCCAAGTGTGCCGATCGGGGCGGCAGGGTTGTTATGGTTTAGAACATTCTCTGCATACGCGCCCATATTCAGCGTGAACCGTTTATCGGGCGGTTTGGGCTTGCTGCCCGGCTTGACCGGCTCCGGCGCGGGAGCATCCTCCGGCAACTTCACCACCGGACCAAAGTGGAAAGCGCGATTGAGTTGCAGGTTCAGGAATACCAGCCCCGGTCCGGGCGCGGCATTATGCGGGATAATTGTCTGCCCGGCAATAGGCGCTGTGTCGAAGTTGCCGTAACGGGTACGCACTACGCTTGCGCGCGTAAGGTCCGTAGCATACGCCGGGCGATTGTTGAACTGGCTATCGCCATTAGTGTCATTGCCTAACACGATGTCAAACGGTGCCCCGGTCTGCGCGATTAGGAAGGGACCGCCGTTGATCCCCCAGGGACCGTCGTAATTAGCGCCCAGGAAAAGCCGGTGGCGCACATCGTAGTTTGCGCGTCCGTAGTCCGCGCCGATGTTGTACTGGTCGGAGGGGAAGCCGCCGCTTGTATCTGCCTGGCTGTAACTCAGGCGATACCGCGTGAAAATCATCAGTCCCTTCACCGGCTCCAAGCGACCGTTAATATCAAGACGATTTCTGCGGGAAACTCCGGATGTGTCGTATTCGTTGATATTGGCGAGACTTCCATACGGGCGAATTCCGCTGATCGGGTCAGCCTGGTTGTAAGTGCCGGGGAGCGGGGCATTTACATTCCTCTGTAATAAAAGGTGAACGCCGCGCAAAGTTGTATAACTTACTGTCACCGTACCGGCTTTCTTAAAGGCATGACTTACACTGGCCCCGGCTTGCAGCAAGTACGGCGACTTATACGTTGGACTTAGAAAGAAAATCGTTGAAGGAGCCTGGCCGGATAGCTGATTCTGCGCAGGCAGCGCAGGATAAGTATCCGGCTGGTTAATAACATACTGCACCTGCCGCACGCCGTTTAGCCTGGCTACCTGCAATAAGTCAATGGACGGCAGCCGCTGAAAGAACAGGCCGAAGCCACCCTGTACCGTGAACAAGGGCGGCTTCTTTTCCGTTTTGCCCAAATCCCAGGAAAAGCCGAATCGCGGCGTCGCGTTCACCTTCTGATGCACATGGTTCTGGCCTTCTACCCGCACTCCGTAGCTCACGCTCAGGTTCGGTAGTGCTTTCCAGGTATCTTCGGCAAAGGCGTCGCTGTCGGCGAGCAACACGCGGGCTGCCGGGTCGCCCGCGCTGATGTTGAACTGGTTGGCTCCACCGCCCGCGGCGCGTATCTGCGCGGGGCTTTGCCCGGCGGCCACGCCCTGCACTGTTGCCTAATAGGCAGCAAGGGTCGAAAAGATGTACTCGCCGTTGTACCCGGCGGTCGCGTAGTTGGCATCGCGAAAGAAACGCTGCCGCACACCGACCCGCAGGGAGTGCTTGCCCAGGTCGATGGTGCCGTAGTCTTGCAGCTCATAGCGGTCTGTGTGGTCGCCCAGCGTGCCCAGGTTGTTGCCGCCGCCGGTAAACGCGCCCTCCACAATGACCGTGGGTCCAAGTGTTGAGGGAGTTTGCGACGTACCGGTGCGGATGTACTGGAAGCGCAGTTCGTTGAGTGCCTTCGGACTTAGCACCGTGGTGTCGCTGATCTGCGCCGTGTGCACGCCCACGGTGCTGTTGTAGCTCTCAGAAGCCAGTACCAGCTGGCCTGCGCCGTAGTTTGTTTGTGAAGTTCGGTCGTACTCGTAGCGCGCAGTCAGCGTGTTGTTCTTGCCTAGCTGCGCGTCGAAGCGCGGCGTGATGGTGGTGTAGCTGCTCGGGTTTGAAACGGTCTGCGTCAGCGCAATCTGCTGGTTAGCCGCGTTCAGCGTCTCTGCATCCACAATGGAGCTGTTCTGCGTCTGGTAGTAGCCGCCGTTGACGTTGAACGAGGCGACCTTCGTCTTCAGCGGGCCGCTGATCCCGCCTTCACTCTGGGTTTGCAAAAACGGCTGGGGCAGCACGGAGTAAGGGTCGCGCGAGTCCAGCACGGACTGCGTTCCCGCGCTGTACGCATAGCCGTGCCACATATCCGAACCGGGCTTGGTGAACACTTCAATGCGGTTCAGCCCAATGTCGTCGTACTCGGTCGAGTACGGGTTCTGGTTGATCCGTATTTCGCGGATAGAGTCTTTCGGGGGAAACTTGCCGCCGGAGAAACCGTCAATGTAAATCTGCGGGCTGTCGCCACCGGCCATGGCTTGTATCTGCTGCTGCAGCTGGCGGCTGTCAGGCGCCAGGGCTGCCAGGTCGCTCGACCGCAGCACCACGGCATCGCCGTTTTCGCGCGGTGTCGAGCCGCCGCTCGTGGCATTTACCTGCACCTGTTGCTGTTGCACGTCGATGGTAAGGGTGAGGTCCAGCTGCCTGGCCTCATGTGCAGCCAGCTTGACCCCGGTAACCGGGGCGGCCGCAAAGCCCGGTGCGGTCACCGTGACCGTGTACGTGTCCGGGGTCAAGCCGAGCAGGCTGTACCTGCCCGCGGCGTCGGCTGTAGCCGTGGCACTCTGCCCTGTGCCTTGTACGGCTACTGAAGCCCCGGGGATCACCGCGCCCTGGGGGTCGATCACGGTGCCGCTCAGTCGTGCTGTATCTGCGTCAGGTGGCTTCTGGGCGCTCACCGTTGTTGCGATCAGCGCATAGGCGACAAGGGTCAGCCGAGGGGAAATCCTGTACATGACACGTCC
>CAXSFX010000044.1:0-22267 GCA_964236655.1 uncultured Acidobacteriaceae bacterium
TTTACCAGCGAATAGCTCTCAATCTTGGAGTGCGCATGTGTGTCAAGCGCATCCTTCAAGCGGTCGCTTACCTTGCTTTGCAGCTGGCCGAAATAAGCTTCATCATGCTCGATCTCGCCTACGGTACGCTTCGGCTTACCCGCCAGACCAACCAGCTCGTTGATCTTGGAAACGATTTTCTTGATCTCGACATGGGCAAAGTCGATCGCGCCCAGCACGATTTCCTCACTCACCCCGGTCGCACCCGACTCGATCATCACGATGCCTTCGGCGGTGCCGACTACGGTGATGTTGATCAGGCTGCCTTTGCGCTCGGCATAGGTCGGGTTGATGACGTATGCGCCTTCAACATAGCCGACGCGCACAGCGCCTACAGGGCCGTTGAAGGGGATATCGGATAGTGCAAGAGCAGCAGAAGCAGCGTTAATACCGACGATATCGGGGTCATTTTCCTTATCGGCAGAAAACACAAGCGCGATCACTTGAGTCTCATTACGGAAGTTTTCCGGAAATAGCGGACGGATAGGGCGGTCGATTTGCCGCGAGGTCAGGATTTCCTTCTCACTGGGACGACCCTCACGCTTGATGAACCCGCCGGGGATGCGGCCGCCTGCGTAGGCGTACTCGCGGTAATCGACGGTCAAAGGGAAAAAATCGATGCCTTCCTTGGGCTCGGGCGAGGCTACAGCCGTTGCCAGAACAACCGAATCCCCCTGGGTGACAAGTGCAGCACCGGGTGCCTGCTTGGCCATACGGCCGGTTTCAAACGTAAGCCGCTTGCCGCCGGCAAGCTCTACAACAACTTCCTGTTTCATACAATCCTCATTTCAAAATGGGTGTGGGGCTGCCGGAACCGCCGCTTAGGCAGCGACGCTGCAAAAAAGCAGGACAGATGTTTCGGCAGTGGGGCTCGAAACCGCAGCGGGGACAGCGGGAGCGTCGCGACGAGTGGGCCGCCTTGATGGCCGCTCTCTATTCTCGTCGCGTCTATGGGCAAAGTGTGCGTCTTTCGGATTTACTTACGGATGCCGAGCTTGCCGATCACGTCGCGATAGCGGTCAGTGTCAGTGCCCTTTAGGTAATCCAGCAGGCGGCGACGCTTGCTTACCAGCATCAATAGGCCGCGGCGCGAGGCGTGATCTTTAGCGTGAGTGTTAAAGTGCAGGGTCAGTTCGCCGATGCGTTCGCTCAGAATGGCGATTTGCACTTCGGGGCTGCCGGTGTCGCTTTCATGGGTACGAAAGCGTGAGATGACGTCAGTTTTCTTAGCGGGTGCCAGCACGGTTGTGCGTTACTCCTATGGCTTCTCTAGATGTATCCACTCTCTCAGTGTATTCATGAAGGATAGCATGTTCGGGAACCGGGGGAGGGCGAACCGGGCCGCTTTACAGGTCTCGCTTGCACGCCCGCTTACGCGCGGGCATGCGTGAACCACCTTGATTTGGACGATATGGACGATCTGCCCATGCCGGGGCGCAAGGCTCTAGGTTCATGCTGTAACCGTCAGCCCCCTAAAACAGCTGGAAGTTGACCTCGATATCAATCTCGACCGGCACAGGCCTGCCGCCTTCCATGGCGGGGCGAAACTTGTACTGGCGCACTGCTTCTACCGCCTTTTCATCCAGGCCCAGGCCAAGCGGCCGGATGACCCGGATGCGCTGTGGATTGCCTTGCGCATCGACGATAAGCGATAGCACTACGACACCTTGATATTTCTGGCGTCGTGCTTCATCAGAAAACTCCGGATCGACTGCCGAGATCACCTTGGGCGAGGAGATACCGCCGCCCGGGTGCCGTGGCCCGCCGCCGGTGCCGCCGTCAGAACCGGGTCCAACGCCATTGCCGCTGCCGATACCCAAGCCGCCGCTCTTGCCGCTGCCGATACCGTTGCTGCCCGGCCCGCCGGAGAGCGTCACTGCGGGAGCCGAGGGAATACCGATATTGGGCACATTCGTATCCGGCAGCTTCATTTGAGGCATCACGACCGTGGGTGTAATCGGAATTTTTGGGTGGTCCACTGTCAGGGTTTGGGGCGGGATGATCTGCTGTTTTGCAATCTCCGGGATGCGGCCCTTGGTCGGCGGCGTGATGGAGTGCTCGCCACCACCACCACCGCCGCCCGCAGGCGCGGTCAGGCGCGGCGTTTTGGGCAGGAAGGGTGCGATATCAAGCGGCACCACATCGGCCTTCTTGATCTCCGGCTGCTTTTTCGCAAACAGGAACA
This sequence comes from uncultured Acidobacteriaceae bacterium, assembly GCA_964236655.1. Classification (GTDB taxonomy): domain Bacteria; phylum Acidobacteriota; class Terriglobia; order Terriglobales; family Acidobacteriaceae; genus EB88. The sequence continues at coordinate 2,225 of CAXSFX010000044.1, forward strand.
GCAGGATGATCAGCGCGATCACGGCAATATGAACACCGGTGGAGATGGCGCTGGTGAGCGGTGAGCGCTCCTCGGCTAACAGGTCCTTTACAGCAACCGGGGTCGAGGTGAGCTCAAGCGGCGGCAGCTTGACAGGACGGAAAACATCGCGCAGGTTTGCGACCAGCGACTGAATGACGCCGCCTTCCGCACCCACAGGCATCAGCTCGGTATGGTCCAGCCGCCGGTCCGGGGTTACCGACGTTTGCTCTTCCGGAGGGGTCAAAAGCTCATTGCTCATTGCTGCATCCATCCATGGCACTGCCCTGCTTGCGCAGCAGCCCTGCTTGTGTATTGGCGTACGCCACTCTAGCCTCTATTATGGCGCTTTGCCTGCGCCGGTGTCTCGCTCCTCTTGAAGAAGCCATGTTACGAATAGACGGTGCGGGAAGGGACTGCGGTACCGGACGTTACAATCTAGTTTGACCGGACCGTTCTCAGCGGTGCATCGCCACCCCCTAAAAGGAACCTCGCCAGCAATGATCGACCCCCAGACAGGCAGCGGCACAGCCCCGCCGGAGCTCAAAAAGACGCTGACTTTGCCTGCGACCAGCTTCCCGATGAAGGCCGGTCTGCCCCGTACAGAGCCGGTTCGCCTGCTGCACTGGCTTGAAACCGGACTGTATCAGCAAATCCGCACGGCGCGCCAGGGAGCGAAAAAGTACGTGCTCCACGATGGCCCTCCCTATGCCAATGGCCCCATCCACCTGGGACATGCATTGAACAAGTGCCTCAAGGATTTTGTAGTGAAGTCAAAAACAATGGCAGGCTATGACGCGCCCTACGTACCGGGTTGGGACTGCCACGGGCTGCCGATTGAGATCAAGGTAGACGAACAGCTGGGTCGCCGAAAGCTGGAAATGCCTGCCGAAGAGTTCCTGGCAGCCTGCCGAGCCTATGCGCAGCGGTATATCGACCTGCAAAAGTCGCAGTTTGAGCGGCTGGGCGTATTTGGCCAGTGGGACAAGCCGTATCTCACCATGTCGCCGGAGTATGAGGCAGCGACACTTGCGACCTTCTACCGCTTTTTTAAAAAGGGCTTCGTTTACAAAGGTCTGAAGCCGGTGTACTGGTGTCTACGAGACCGCACTGCCCTGGCCGAAGCCGAGGTGGAGTACGAGATGCACACTTCGCCCAGCGTGTATGTGCAGTACGCGCTCACCGGCGATGCCGCGCGCCTAGATCCTGCACTCGCAGGCAAGGATGTGCGGACCATTATATGGACGACGACCCCATGGACCTTGCCGGCTTCGGTCGCCATTGCGTTCCATCCCGACCTTGAATATGCGGCGCTTGCAACCGCTGCGGGCACGGTCTACATCGTTGCGGCGGAGCTGGTTGCGAGCGTCCGTGAAAGCTGCGCGTTGGGCGAAGTACAGGAGCTGGTGCGGTTCCAGGGTGTGAAGCTTGAGCGTGCGACTTTTCAGCATCCGTTCCTCGAACGCTCCATCCTCGGCGTGCTGGCTGACTACGTGACCACCGACCAGGGAACCGGTGCGGTCCACACAGCCCCGGCGCATGGCGCGGACGATTTCATCACCGGCATGCGCTATGGTCTAAGCGCCGAGTGCAATGTGGATAGTGCCGGGGAGCTGCGCAACGGAGTCGAGCTGTGGGAAGGCAAGACAGTGTTTGCGGCTAACCCGGTCATTATCGAGTACCTGCGCGAGCGTGGTGCCCTGATGGGGCAGGCGGACCTGTACCACTCCTACCCGCACTGCTGGCGCTGCCACAACCCGGTTATCTTTCGCGCAACGGAGCAGTGGTTCATCGGCATGGAAACGCCTATGCCTTACTCGAAGAAGTCGAAACAGTTTGATGAAGATGAAATGGACGAAGGTGACGCGACCTTCCGAGAACGTGCGCTCCAGCAGATCCATCAAAACATCACCTGGGACCCGAAATGGGGTGAGGACCGCATTGCGAACATGATCGCAACCCGTCCCGACTGGTGCATTTCTCGCCAGCGGGTGTGGGGTGTGCCTATTGCCGTGCTGCTGTGCGGTGCCTGCCATGAGCCGCTGCGCGATCCCGGCTTCAACCGGAGTGTTGTCGAGCTGGTGGCACGGCACGGCGCAGGCGTGTGGCACACGCAGTCAGTCGAGCAACTATTGGGCAAGCGTGCCTGCCCTCGTTGCGGGGCAGTCGATCGCTGGGAAAAGGAGACGGATATTCTTGATGTATGGTTTGACTCCGGCTCAAGCTGGAGTGCGGTACTGAGCCAGGACACGGCGCTGGGCACCCCGGCAGACTTGTACTTCGAGGGCGGCGACCAATATAGAGGATGGTTCCATACTTCACTGCTGACAGCTGTGGGCACCCGCGACGATGGCGAAACGCCGTATCGCAAGGTGGCTACCAGCGGCTGGACGCTCGATGAGCAAGGCCGCGCCATGTCGAAGTCGCTGGGCAATGGAGTGGACCCGGTGGATATCGCCGACCGTATGGGGGCGGAGATCGTGCGGCTGTGGGTGGCATCGGTCGACTTCCGCGAAGATGTGGCGGCAAGCGAAAACCTGATGCAGCGCGTGGCCGACAACTACCGCAAGCTGCGCAATACCTTTCGCTTTCTGCTGGGCAACCTGGCGGGCTTTGTGCCTGCGCGCGACCGCGTAAGTGACGAGGAGCTGTTGCCGCTGGACCGCTACATGCTGGCGCGTACCCGCCTGCTGGTGGAGCAGGTGACCGGATGGTATGACAGGATGGAGTTCCACCGCGTGTACCACGCGGTGAACGAGTTCTGCATTGTGGAGCTGAGCGCGCTGTACCTGGACGTGCTGAAGGATCGCATGTACACGCTCGCCCCGGCAAGCGTGGAGCGGCGTTCCGCGCAAACCGTACTATGGCAAATTGCCGAGGCACTGGTTCGGCTGGTGGCACCCATCTTGAGCTTTACAGCCGACGAGGTATGGGATTACATGCCGGAGGTGGAAGGACGCGAGGGGAGTGTGCACCTGGCCCTCTTCCCCGCCCCGCCTCCTGCCGAACCGGCGCTGCCGGACGATACCGCTGCATGGCCCATGATCTTCGCAGCTCGGGAAGAAGTGATGCGCAGCCTGGAAGAAGCGCGTAAAGCCAAGAAGATCGGCAAGGGGCTGGAGGCAAAAATACGTGTAACAGCCCCGCCGGAGATGCTGGCCGCACTTGAGGCGCACTCTTCTTCCTTGAAAGAGCTTTTCAACGTGTCACGAGTGGTACTGCGGGCAGGCGAAACGCTGGGTGTGGAAACCCGCGCCGCTGATGGTACCAAGTGCGGCCGCTGCTGGAACTATCGCACCGACACCGCGACCTACGGACCCTGGGCTGACGTGTGCGGCCGCTGTGCCGAGGCGCTTGATGCCATGGGCTACTCGCGCGCAAACGGCGAGCCGGCAGAGGTAAGCGCGTGACCACGCTACCCTCTCGCTATGCGTACCGTTCCACACCTCGCGCCCGCGATTGGCGACTGCTGCTTTTCGTGATCTCGGCGGTGGTCATCGCACTGGACCGTATTTCAAAGCTTTGGGTGCAGAAGCACATTCCCGAGGGCGAGAATATCCCGGTCATCCCGCATGTGTTCCGGCTGTCGCATGTACTGAATGAAGGCGCGGCATTTTCCTTGTTCAACGATGCTCCTGCCAACCCGACGCGTTGGGCGCTGACCGGGTTTTCGCTCATCGCCGCAGTTATTGTTACGGTGCTGCTTGTAAGGATTGGACGCCGCTGGTCCGCGACCGCGCTGGGATTGGCGTTGATCCTCGGCGGGGCACTGGGCAATGCCTGGGACCGTATTCAGTACAAGATGGTGACAGACTTCCTGGAAGTCCGGATCATCCATTATCACTGGCCGGACTTTAATGTGGCCGATTCGGCGATTGTGGTGGGGGCTATTCTGATGTTCTTCGGTGCGCTGTTCACACCGCAGCGCGAGAATCCATGAGTGATGCCGCTACCTGCGGTTCTCTACGGCTTCGAGGCGCTTATCAAGACTATTTGTGACTTCATTGAAGCGTCTTAAATCCTGCTGAATGATCTCCAGAGTGCGATTGATAGCAGCGAGCTGAACGGTGACGGCAGCAAGCTGAACGGCGATAACGTCAAACTTCCCATTTGTTTCAGCCTTCAATACATTCATTTCGCCCCGCAAAGTGGCAATTTCGGCGCGATTTGTCTTTGCGTTCCAAATGAAACCGAGAACGATAAAGAATACAGGTACGCAAATGGACACAAACAGCTGCGTATTCGTCATGCCGCAATTATAGGACGGTTCCGGCAAGCCTGAGCCGCGACCCGTTACCTCCGAGTGCCTGATAATAGAGGTTTGCCCCAACCCGCCCAATGCGGGAGGCCGGAGACTCGCCCCACATGAACTCGCTCGACCAGATCACATTACGCGGCGTGCGCGTGCACAACCTGAAAAATGTCGATTGCGACATTCCGCACGGCAAGCTGACCGTGGTCACAGGCGTGTCCGGTTCCGGCAAAAGCTCGCTCGCCTTTGACACAATCTACGCCGAAGGGCAGCGCCGCTATGTGGAGTCGCTGTCTGCCTACGCGCGGCAGTTTCTGGAGCGTATTGAAAAGCCCGATGCCGACCTGATCGACGGTCTGGCCCCGGCCATCGCCATCAAGCAGAAGAACACCACGCGCAATCCCCGCTCGACTGTTGCCACGGCAACGGAAATCTATGATTACATGCGCCTGCTGTACGCGCGCTGCGGCGTGGTTCACTGCATCGTTTGCGATGGCGTGGTCAAGCGCGACTCCGTGGACGAAATTGCCGCGGCCGTGCTCGCACTCGGCGAGGGCACGCGGCTGAACGCGCTGTTTCCGGTGGTTGCCGTATCCGGCGCACAGCCGAAGACGGAGCCGGTGTTATCGGAACAGGAACTGGACGCCGGTCCGATGGTGAGGGTGACGCGGCGAGGGAGCTCGCAGGTCGCGCTAAAAAAAGCGGCTTCAAAGAAGGCTGCGGCAGGTTCAGAAACGAAGCCCGGCGAAATCTCTCCGGGCATGCGCGAGCGGCTGATGGACCTGCGCGAACGCGGTTTTAACCGGCTCTACCAGAATGGGACCATCTACGAGTTTTCAAGCCCGGAGTCGCTGCTTGAAATTGACTGGTCGCAGCCGCTCTACGCGTTGGTGGATCGCATTGCCATCACCTCCGACTCGCGTAACCGCGTGGTGGACGCGGCAGAAATCGGCTACCGAGAATCCGGTGAAATCTTGTACGAAGTGGTGCGGCGCGCCGGGGAAACGGAGACCCCAGCAGCCCCGGAGCGCCTGCGCTTTTCGCTTGCGTTTGAGTGTAAGCACTGCCATCGCGTCTACACCGAGCCTGAGCCTCGGCTGTTTTCGTTCAACAATCCGTTCGGCGCCTGCCCGCGCTGCCAGGGCTTCGGCAACACCATCGACTTTGATCTCGACCTGATCCTGCCGGATAAGAACAAGTCCATCGACGGCGGCCTGGTCGATCCATGGGAGCGGCCAAAATACCGCGCCTACTTCACGGAGCTGAAGCGAGCGGCCAGGCAGCACAGCATCCCGACCGACCTGCCCTGGTATGACATGACGCCCGACCAGCAGGCGATTCTTCTGGATGGGCAGGGCTCGTACCTGGGTGTACACCGCTTTTTCGCGTTGATGGAAACCAAGAAGTACAAGCTGCACGTGCGCGTAATGCTCTCAAAGTACCGGGGCTACGCCTCCTGCCCGGAATGCAAGGGCCAGCGGCTGCGAGCCGAGGCACGCGCCGTGCGGCTGGGCAAGGATGCCGAGGCGAAAAACATCTGCGAAGCCGCTGCAATGACCATCACTGCGGCGCACGCATTTTTCGACGCAGTGGAGCTGACGCCGATGCAGGCAGAGATTGCCGGCTCGATCTTGAAAGAAGTGCAGCAGCGGCTGCGCTTTCTCGACGCGGTGGGGCTGGATTACCTGACGCTCGACCGGCTGGCCTCCACACTATCGGGCGGTGAGGCGCAACGCATTCAACTGGCGACTTCGCTCGGCTCGCAACTGGTGGGCGCGTTGTATGTGCTTGATGAGCCGTCTATCGGCCTGCACAGCCGCGACACCGAGAAGCTGATTCGCATCCTCCATGCGCTGCGTGACATCGGCAACACTATTGTCGTGGTCGAGCATGACCCGGAAGTGATCGCAGCGGCTGACTACCTGCTCGACATGGGTCCCGGCGCGGGCGAGTTTGGCGGCAGGCTGCTGGCAGCGGGCACGGTGGATGAAGTTTCCTCGAACCCGGATTCCATTACCGGCAGGTACATGAGCGGAGCGTTGACGATTGCGGTACCGTCCAAGCGCCGCCCTGTGCCGGAGCCTGCGGGCAAGGACTGGCTGCGACTGCTGGGCGCGCGCGCGAACAACCTGCGCGGGGTAGACGTTGAAATCCCGCTGAACGTACTGTGCTGCATCACGGGCGTCAGCGGCTCGGGCAAGTCCACGCTGGTGCATGAAGTGCTGTACAAAGCGGTCGCGCATACGCTGGGGCAGACGGAAGGCGGCGACCCGACCAAGCTCTACCGCGAGCTGCGCAATGCGGACCGGCTGAACGACATCGTGATGGTGGATCAGAACCCTATCGGGCGTACGCCGCGCTCGAACCCGGTGACATATATCAAGGCATTCGATTCGATCCGCGAGCTGTTTGCCGCGCAGCCGGAGTCGGAGCGGCGCGGCTATGCGGCGGGTCACTTCTCGTTCAACGTGCCCGGGGGGCGCTGCGATGTATGTGACGGTGACGGTACCGTGACAGTCGAAATGCAGTTCCTGGCTGATGTGGAGCTGCCGTGCGAAGAGTGCAGCGGTCGCCGCTACAAATCGAGCGTGCTTGAGGTTCGCTATAAAGGCAAGAACATCCATGAGGTGCTGGGGCTTACCGTCAAGGAGGCATTGCGCTTCCTCTCCGGCAACCCGAAGATTGTTGACAAGCTCGCGGTACTTGACGAGGTTGGACTGGGTTATGTGCGGCTGGGGCAGTCGGCAACCACGCTGAGCGGCGGCGAGGCACAGCGGGTCAAGCTGGCCTCGCACCTGGCAACCGCGCGTACCGCGCCCAAAAAGGGCGGCAGTCGCGTTCTGTACATTCTTGACGAGCCCACGACAGGCCTGCACTTTGACGATGTGGGCAAGCTGCTGCTGGCCTTCCGCAAGCTGATCGACGGCGGCGGGTCCCTGGTAGTCATCGAACATAATCTTGATGTCATCAAATCCGCCGACTGGGTCATTGACATGGGGCCGGAAGGCGGTTCGAAGGGCGGCGAGGTAGTGGCAGTGGGGACCCCGGAGGAGATAGCGGACTGCACGCGCTCGCACACCGGTCAATGGCTGCGTGAGGCCCTAGTGGCGCGCCATGCGGAGTTTGACCCGCAGGGAGTGGCCTAAGTGCGCGCGGGTGGCCTAGCAGTTGCCTGGGCGGTTTTACTGTCTTGTACGGCAGCGCCGGCACAGAGTTCTTCCCTGCCGCCGGGCACCAGCGGTCCAGATGAAACACAAACTGTCACCGTGCAGCCGACTCACAATGCGCTCGCTAGCGCTGAAGCGAAACTTGACGCCCACGACTATGCCGGGGCGCAGCCGCTGCTGGAGCAGTACCTCAAGACCCACGCCACTGACGCTCGCGCCCTGTATGACCTGGGTTACGCGCAGGATGCGCAGGGTCAAGGGGGCACGGCGGAAGCGAGCTACCGCAAGGCCGTAGCTGCCGACCCAAAGCAGTTTGACGCGCGCGCCGCTCTGGGTCTGCTGCTGGCGAACGCGGATCGCAAGGCAGATGCCATCTCCGAATTGAAAGCCGCCGGCAAACTCACGCCTGATCCGCCGAACCTGCCTGCACAGGCGCAAGCCAATCGCGCACTGGCCCGCCTGCTTGAGGCTGGCGAACCGGAAGGGGCACGCACAGCACTACTGGCGGCCCTGCGGCAGTCGCCCGAGACACCCGCCGACACGCTCATGGCCGCTGAGCTGGCCGCGAAACTGGGCGAAACGGATGCCTCCGCCGACGCTTACGGCAAAGTGCTTACCCAGGCAGCCACAGGCAGCCCTGAGCAAGCCGAGGCCGGTGCCGGATTGGCTCACCTGCTCATCGCAGCCAAACGCTACCAGGCAGCCGAGCCAGTGCTGCGCAAAGCCTTGCAGGCCGACCCGCAAAACCCCGCTCTGAACTCGCAGCTTGCGGTTGTGTTGAACGAGGAGGGCAAGCCTGCGGATGCCATTGCGGTGCTTGAAACCCTGCATGCCGCCAAGCCCGGCGACGCTGCCGTAAGCGGCATGTTGGCGGACCTATACGAGCAGACCGGAGCCCCGGCCAAGGCAGACCCGTTGTACGAGCAGGCGCTAGCGGCGCAGCCGCACAACCCTGACTTGCTGGCCGCCCGCGGGGATGCGCTGATACGAGCCCGCAAATTCGATGAGGCCTTGCCGCTCCTGAAGGAAGCTACAGAGCGCGATCCGGCCAACGGCAATGCCTGGACCGGGCTGGCTTTTGCGGCCAACCAGCTTCACCAGCCGCAACTGGTACTTGATGCGCTCGCAATGCGCACGAAAGTCATGAGCGAGACCGCTGCCACGTATTTTCTTGAGGCTACTGCGTGCGATACTTTGGGTGAGACCAAGCAAGCGGTGGCACTCTACCGGCAATTTCTGTCGGTTGCGGGAACCGGTTATCCAGACGAAGTGTGGCAGGCCAGGCACCGTCTGATAACTCTCGCAAAGTAGCAGGAAGCCGTTGGTTGGCCGAACACCCTAAGGAGGTGTTCGATGCAAGTCCGAGTCGCTATTGCCGCTTCCCTTCTATGCTGTCCCTCCGTGCTGTTCGCCGGGGACGCTGTATCCGCCAACACAGTCGATCTCCAGGTGCAGGCTGATAAGGCGCAGCATGCTCATCTTCGTGACCAGTGCTACCTGTACGCTCAACTGGTCCGGAACGCGACCGAGCTGGCCAACCGCGAACTTGCCGCCGGAGATAGTGAAGCCAGTGCGCTGGCTCTCCATTCTGTGGAAAGCTACACCTCGGCGCTTGATGCCGCCGTGGCGGGTGATGCCAAGAAGCTGAAAGACGCCGAAATCCTGCTGCGCGAGAGTGCTTTCCGGCTTAAAGCTGCGATGCTCGCGGCCTCAATCAAGGACCGGCCCGCGATGGCTGCCGTGTTAGACAAGATGAATGCAACGGAAGCCAAGGTTATGGGCGTGGTATTCGCGCACTGAGCACCATTGCAAATTCAGCCTGATTTTTTGGTCCCATCGTTTTTGAACTGAATGTTCGGCAGGTCTTCGACCACGCGGCGCAGCGCCTGCTCCCAGCGGCCATGGATCAGTTCGAGCTCTGCGTCGCCTGAAAAGAAGCGGCGGTAGTTGTCAAAATTCAGGCTGCCGCTTCGATACTGCACCAGCTCCACCGGCGGCCCTACGGTCACGTTCGAGCGCATAGTGGCATCCATGCTCAGCAGGGCGTACTTGCTTGCAGCATCGAGCGAAGTAGTGCGGGCATCAATGCCGCGGTCCAGGATAGGCCGGCCATACTTTACTTCGCCGATTTGCAGATAGGGTGAGTCCTGGGTCGCGCAGATCGGGTTACCTTGCGGGTAGATCAGGTAAAGCTCCGGCTCACCGCCCGCGACTTCGCCGCCTAGTAACAGGTGGATGTTGAACGAGTAATCATCCTTGGCAAGCGCATCGCGGTCCAGGTTAGAAACAGTGCGCACACATGCGCCCACAGCCCGAGCTGCCTCATACATGCTGCTCGCGGCAGCCAGTCCGGTACCCTGGCGAAATCCTTCTTCCAGCAGCGTGACCACGGATTGCGTGATCGACAAGCTTCCGCTGGTCAGGATCACAAACGCACGCTCGCCGGGCGTAACAAAAGTGTGCAGCTTGCGGCAGACGTTTACCTGGTCATACCCTGCATTCGTGCGTGAATCCGACGCCATTACCAGTCCTTCGTGCGTCTTGATGCCCAAACAGTACGTCATTGCCTGCGTTTCCCCATCACCGCCTTAGCGGAACACCTGTTAGAGTCGTAGAAAATCGCACAGGTTTGTTACCTGTGCGCAGCCCCGGTACACCGCAAATACCCCGCAGGAGGGCTTAGTATACGTGCACTTACGCCTGGGCTTTGATATCCGCTTTCAGCTTCCCCAGCCTCTCGCCATCATCGCAATGCTCCATGTACACCCCTTATGCGACGCAAGCCTGCTGCTGCCCGATGCGCTGCGCACCGAACCGGAATTACCGGTTCGTGAGTACATCGACTCGTTCGGCAACCGGTGCTCGCGGTTGTACGCGCCCGCCGGTACGCTGCGCCTGTACAACACTACCGAAATACACGTTGCGGACACCCTTGATCCATGGGATGCCTCCGCCCAGGAAATCCCGGTGCAGGACTTGCCGGACGAGGTGCTGCAGTTCCTGCTCAACAGCCGTTATTGCGAAGTTGACCGGCTATCTGGAATCGCGGCAGACCTGTTCGGGTACATGACGCCCGGATGGTCGCGCGTGCAAGCGGTCATCGCCTATGTGCACCGCATTGTGCAGTTCGGCTATGGATTTGCCCGGCCTACCAAGACCGCGCTTGATGTGTACACGGAGCGCACGGGCGTGTGTCGTGACTTCCAGCATCTGGCCATCACGCTGTGCAGGGCGCTCAACATTCCGGCGCGCTACGCGACGGGGTATCTCGGCGATTTCGGGGTGCCGGTAAGTGACAGCGCCATGGACTTCAGCGCCTGGTTTGAGGTGTACCTGAGCGGACGCTGGTGGACTTGCGACGCGCGCCACAACCGGCAACGGCTGGGCCGCGTGCTGATGGCTACCGGCCGCGATGCATCGGACGTCGCGCTGACCACGTCGTTCGGCATCGCCAACCTACAGCATTTTTCTGTCATCTCCGACTGGCTCGACAAACCCGGCTATGGGACCGCTGCATGAACGATGCAGCGGCGCGCTTCGCGGACCCGTTTCTATGTGAGTACTTCCTCGACAGTGCCTACGACGAGATGTTTACGCCGGAGGGTCACACTCGCCCTCAGTACGAGCTTCTGCTGCAAACGTACCGGGGATTGCCGCCTGAAGAGTTGCTGCGCCGCAAGCACTCCGCCGACGTCAGCTTCCTGACCCAGGGCATCACCTTTACCGTTTACGGAAAAAAGGAAGGTACCGAGCGCATCTTCCCCTATGACCTGCTGCCGCGCATCATCACCGGCGCGGAGTGGAAGACCATTGAGGCAGGGCTCATCCAGCGCATTACGGCGCTCAACCTGTTCCTGGCCGATGTGTACAACGAAGGCAAGATCCTGCAAAACGGTGCCGTGCCGCGCGAGATCGTCTACACCTGCCCGCACTTTCGCCGTGAGATGCGCGGCTTGCAAGTACCGCGCAATGTGTACATCGCGGTTACGGGCACAGACCTGCTGCGCATCCACGACGGCAGTTTTGTGGTGTTGGAAGACAACCTACGGGTGCCGAGCGGTGTGAGCTACATGCTCTCGTCACGCCGCGTGATGAAGCGCACCTTTCCCACCATTTTCCGCCAGTACGGCGTGCGGCCCATTGAGCACTATCCGCAGGTGCTGCTTGCTTCCCTGCGCTCGCTTGCCCCTGAAGGCCGACCCGAGCCTACCATCGTGTTACTGACGCCCGGCGTATACAACTCAGCCTACTTTGAGCATACATATCTGGCAAGGCAGATGGGTATTGAGCTGGTGGAAGGCCGCGACCTGGTGACGCACAACAACGTTGTTTACATGCGCACCACTGCCGGGTTGCGGCGCGTGGATGTGATTTATCGTCGCGTGGACGACGACTTTATCGACCCGCTCGCGTTTCGCGGCGACTCCATCCTGGGCGTGGCCGGGTTGTTCAACGCCTACCGTGCCGGCAACGTGACGCTGGCAAATGCCTTCGGCACCGGCCTGGCCGATGACAAGGCACTCTACGCCTATGTGCCGGCGATTATCCGCTATTACATGGGGGAAGAGCCGATCCTGAAAAATGTCGAAACGTTCCTGATGACAGACCCGAAGCAGCGTCAGCATGCGCTTGCCAACCTTGACAAGCTGGTAGTGAAGGCGGTCGGCGAATCGGGCGGGTACGGCATGCTGATCGGCCCGCACTCGACTGCCGCCGAGCGCGAGGACTTTGCCCGACGCATCGAGGCAAACCCGCGCAACTACATTGCGCAGCCCACGCTTGAGTTCTCTCGTGCGCCGTGCCTGATGAATGCCGATACAGCGGGCTCAAGCATTGAGCCGCGCCACGTAGACCTGCGCCCTTACATCCTCTACGGAGACAAAATTTCAGTTGTGCCCGGCGGTTTGACCCGCGTTGCGCTGCCCAAGGGTTCGCTGGTGGTGAATTCCTCGCAGGGCGGCGGCAGCAAGGATACCTGGGTGCTGGATGAGTAACTTTCATGGAGGTCCCCCATGCTTTCGCGCGTAGCCGACAGCTTGTACTGGATGAGCCGCTACCTGGAGCGTGCCGAGCATACGGTTCGTATGCTGGACGTGAACTTCAACATGACGCTGGATCGCTCAAGCACCAGCGAAGACACGCGCTGGTGCAGACTGCTGGCCGCGCTCGGCTCAACACCCGATAACTGGACCGGTGATTCGCATGCGCTGGTGGAATCGCTGACGCACGATGGAAGGCAGGGTGCATCGGTGCGCGCCTGCATCACGGCTGCTCGGGACAACGCGCGGCAGGTGCGCGAGGAAATTTCGACAGAACAGTGGCAGCAGCTCAACCGTTTGTACCACCTGGTCACGGAAGATTCGGGACTCGATACGGCCACCGCGCCTGAAGATTTTCTTGCAACCACGATTGACGGCCTGCACTTGTTTCAAGGCATAACGGATACTACGATGAGCCACGGCGAGGGCTGGCAATTTATCCAGGTGGGCCGGTCAATCGAGCGGGCTTCGTCCATCGCTGCCCTGCTGTCTGTGTACGATCTGGGCTCCCCCACCCACCCCGCGGAGCAGGCAGAGCAGCCTGCGGGTAGCCACCAGTTCCTGGAGTGGGTAGGTTTGCTGCGCTGCTGCACCGCGTTTGAAGCCTACTGCAACGTCTACACGGCTGACTTGACCGAGTCGCAGATTCTTGAATTTCTACTGTTGAACAAGGATTTTCCGCACTCACTGCGCTACTCGGTCGATCGGCTGCGCGAGGCGCTGCTGGCGCTGCAACAGGAAAGCGGCAGGCTGGCACCGCAGGGGCTGGTGCGGGTAGCCGGGCGGCTGCAGGCGGCGCTGCACTTTGTTGAAACCGCAGACGTGCTGCAAGGTGGGGTGAGCGAGTATTTGCAGATGGTCGCGCGTGAGTGCCGGCTGGTGCATACGCTCCTGTACCGGGACTACATTCACTACTCTGTGCAGACCGCGCTGGCGATGTAAGGTGTTACCGTACCAGCTGTTTCCGCTATCCAGATTAATCGGCTGTATTTAACGTTGCACTATCCATAGCGCGAATTGGGGTAACTTGAACCATTCTTCTCCAAACCATCTCTCCTCCATATCAACGCTAATAATTGTTGTGACGATGATTGTGTTTATCACCTCAGCATGGATTAAACAGAAGATCGTAGACAAGTGGATACGGGACACCGGACGTGCGCCCCTGATCAACACAGGACGAGGAAGCTGGAGCCGTTATATGAGGACCACCGGTCAGGAAATGCCAGTTTTAATACGCAAGCGGCTCGCGCTGTTTAACTGGATTGGATGGCTTGCGCTTTTAGTAGTCTTGATGTTCGCTACTACAGGATGCTTGGCGACATCGACACTGACAGCTCCTCCAACTAGTCACGCAAAAGCGTGTGATTTTGGATCAGCGCCAGGTCTTGAGCGGGTATGAACGTCGGACTAATAATAGTTTCAAATACTATCAGGGTCTCATTATGAAAGTCATCTATGCTTAGGCGCAATTGGAGGAGGAGCCCATACAAAAGCGGGCAATGACTAGAATTGACAATGACTCCATGTAGCTACGTACTATACATTAAATGAGCATTCCATTCACCTGGATGTGGAAGGCTTCCGGCTTGATTTGAACGAGCTTTGAGAGTGGTACGGGTCGTAACGTATGCCGTAGTTTGAAGGAGAAGCTGTATGGAAGTGCAACTTGAATTTCCTAATAGTCCAGGCATGGTGTGCAGCTTCGTCATGCACACACCCTTAAGCGATGCAGAATTGGAGTGCTTCTGTCAACGCAATAATGTGTTTCGTATCGAGCGCACCCGAGAAGGGAAAATCATCATCATGACGCCTGCCGGCATGCAGTCGAGTGGGGGCAATTTCTATCTCGGCATTCAGTTTGGTAAGTGGTGGGAAACTCACGAGACAGGATATGCGTTCGACTCCAGTGGAGGATTTTACCTGTCTGACGGCTCCATGCTGAGTCCTGATGTGTCCTACATCACAGCTGAAACGTTGGCGAAAGTTCCCGAGGACAGACGGGACAAGTTCCCTTACATTTGCCCGGACTTTGTGATTGAACTCACTTCACCATCCGACACATTTACAGCCACGAAGAAGAAAATGATGCGCTGGATGGAGAATGGTGCCCAACTGGGCTGGCTTATTCATACCAAGAAGCGGCAGCTGTTTATCTACACGGCTTCTGATGAGGCTCCGACGGTTGTGACCCGTGGTGTTGTTGAAGGAATGGGTCCCGTACAAGGTTTCCAGCTCAATCTTGATGAATTTTGGCGGCGCTATGCATAAGCTGTTTCAGGGGTACCGATGAAGTTCTACTCCGTACGCCACTTAACCAAGTTCACCTACGACCGGCCCATCAGCGAAAGCGTGATGGAGACGCGCATGCACCCGCGCTCGGACTCAAACCAGCGCTGCCTCACCTTTTCGCTTTCCGTCAGTCCGCGCTGCCGCGTATTTTCATACCGCGACCACCTCGGCAACCAGGTGCAGCACTTCAACATTCCGGGCGAGCATTCGCAGCTGGTCATTGTTGCCGAGTCGCTGATTGAGCAGCAGGCGCTCTCCCTGGTACCGCACTTTCTGGCACCGTCCGCCTGGGCTGAACTGGATACCCTAGTGAGCGAAGGCGATTACTGGGAAATGCTGCTGCCGAGCGAGTTTGCCACGCCCACACCGGCTTTGCTTCGCCTGGCTAAAACGCTCGATGTGCGCCGCCGCGATGACCCGCTCATGCTGGTCCGCGAGCTCAACAGAAGCCTGTATGAATATTTCCGCTATGTGCCGCGCTCAACCCGCGTCGACTCGCCTATCGATGAAGCGATCAACTCGCGCGAAGGTGTTTGTCAGGATTTCGCGCATACCATGATCGCCCTGGTCCGCACTTTGGGTATTCCATGCCGCTACGTAAGCGGCTACATGTATCAGCGTACGACGGATAGAAAAACCGGGCAGGATCGCTCGCTTCCGGATGCGACACATGCCTGGGTTGAGGCGTTTTTGCCGCACCTGGGATGGGTGGGATTCGACCCGACCAACAACCTCCTGGCGCATGAGCGGCACATCCGCACCGCGCTGGGCCGCGACTATGCCGATGTACCGCCGACCCATGGCATCTATCGCGGGCGAACCAAGACCGAGCTGTATGTAGCGGTCAAGGTGGATGCTTTTGACGAGCCGCCCGCCCTGGACCGCGAGTTGCCGATTCCGGAGGACTGGTCAGTCATGGTGGAAAAGGCGCAGGAGCCGCCGCACCCGGCTTCGCCATTGCTTGAGATCCAGCAGATGCAGCAGCAGCAATAGAGCATTTGCTGCCCAAGTGGAAGATAATTTCCACACTCAGGCAAGTTTTCGCCATCTCCATAGCATCCTGCAAATCAACCATGTAAAACTTAAATCAAGAATGGAGGTTACCTAGCCGCCTGTCTCAAAGTTATCCAGACTTCGCATATGTTTCCGCATGCTACAGAGCCTCCTCAATCCACGATTCAGAGACCCTGCATACCCGGCACTGGATACTTCGCCATAACTCATGCAAGCCGTGGCTACCGCACCCAAGCGGCTAAATCGTGTTCCAGCCACACAGCTGTCCAGGTGGACCATCCAGGATGCTTGATGCTGTAAATGGAAGCGTAGATTTCACTTCAAAATGTAACGGATAGCGTTACTACGCCGCTTCAGGTACGGCAAAAAAACCGGTCACTCTCGTGATGCGACCATCTTGCCCGAACTCTGCCCAGCTTGAGCCAGGTTGTACTTCCTTCCCTGTTGCGTCATAGAGTTTCCACTCCGCGTGGGATTGCGAATGGTGGTTTATAAACTCATGGTTTTTAAATGATCCGCCGGGCATGCTCTTCCGAAACTCTTCGATATAGGCAATCAGCTCTTCCCTGCCATGACACTCAACCATCGGATCGCTGTAAATGCAGTGATCTGACACGCTGCGGTAGAGCAGGTCCTGTCGCTCGCTTGAGCCGATATCTTCCCAGGCAGCTTGGTAGGTCGCCCATGTGGAACGGTATCCTTCAGTTTGCATAGTCTCCTCGTAAATCGACATTATGACATTTTATGCCATCATGTCAAGAAGGAAGTCATGATCGTTAATAAGACAACGCCTCCATTAGCGAGAAAAGCGCAGATCGTCTCCGCCGCTACCGGTGTATTTCTCCGCTATGGCTATGCTCGGACGACGATGGGAGATATCGCTGATGCCGTAGGCGTTTCACGGACAGCCTTGTATGTCATTTACCCGGGCAAAGAAGAAATTTTCGCGGCTGTGATCGAACGCTTAAACTTGAACAAGCTCGAAGAGCTTCGCCAAGCCTTTCCCCGGCTTGCCACCCTTGATCGCAAACTCCACTTCTGTTGTGAAGAATGGGGAGCGCACGGCTTCGATTTAATTAGCGATCATCCGGACGCGAAAGATTTATTTGATCTTGGTTTCGCTCCCGTGCGGGAGATGTATGCGGTTTTTCAAATTTTTATCGCGGAGCTTGTTTCCAGCGCAATGGCCGGCTCTGGACTTAATACCACCCCGGAAGCACTGGCGCGCATTCTCGTATTTGCCATGCGCGGCTTTGAAGAGACGGCAAAGGACGGCAAGGATATGCGCCAAATGATCGCGATGCATGTGGAGATCGTTCTTGCCGCCCTAAGACTGGGCCGCTAAAGCCGTGGCAGATGAGGAAGTTATGAGGCATTTGGTAAGCCATATTGCGCTTCCCGCTCGAGCTTTCTCCCACGTTATTTTTGCGGTGCTAGGCTTTGCAAATGGGTTTTGAAGAGCTGCTGGGTAATGACACCCCTGTGCGCCTGCTGCGTGAGTGCCTGGCTGCCGGGCGGTTACCGCACGCCATGCTGCTGAGCGGTCCGCGCGGTGTGGGCAAATACACGCTTGCCTTGATGGTGGCGCAAGCCGCCAATTGCCTTCAGCCGCCCGCCGGCGAGCTGCCCGATTTTTGTGGCCGGTGCCGGAATTGCACTCGCATCGCTGCCGCCGCGCCCTTGCGCGAGCGGGTCGCAGAAGCAGTGGCCGCACGTGAAGAACTGCGCGATGCCGATAAAAAAGACACCCGCGTGCTCATCCAGACGCACCCTGATGTGCTCGTCATCCCGCCCGACCCGCCGCAGTTGCTCATCAAGCTGGGGCAGGTACGCACCGTCATTCGAGAGGTGTACCGGGTGCCTGCCGAGGCTCGCCGGGCATTTTATATCTTTACAAGCAGCTCATTTATGAAGGAGGCTGCCAATGCCCTTCTCAAAGTGCTGGAAGAACCCCCGGCACACGCGACGCTTATTCTTCTATCGAACAATCCGCAGGAGCTGCTGCCGACTATCCGCTCCCGGACTGCCGCCTTTGCCCTCGGCACCCTGCCGGCTGACCAGGTGGAAGGGCTGCTTGCGGTGCGGCGTCCGGACTGGAAGCCTGCTGAACGCGCCCTGGCAGCGCGGCTGAGCGGCGGTGCGCCCGGGGCTGCTTTTGCGTTCGATGTAGCTGCCTACAAGGAGCATCGCGCCTCAGCCCTGCTGTTGTTGCGCACGGCGCTGGGCGAGCCGGACTATAGTGCCCTGTTCCGCATGACAGAAGGTTTTAGGGCCGGGGCTGAAGGGCAGGAAAAAACCGCCGCCTTGCTGCGTGGGGTTATGAGCCTGCTGCGCGACATGCTGCTAATAAAAGAGGGGCAGCCGCAAATGGTGCGCAACCTCGACATGGCCCGCGAGCTTGGATCGCTGGCGGAAAACGCCACGTTCCACTGGATTGAAGGTGCGGTTCGGGGGGTGGATGAGGTGGAAACCGGTATGCGGCGCAACCTGCTGCGGTCGCTTTCGCTTGACGCCATGGCCGGGTCACTTGGCAGCCCGGCGAGCCGATGAGGCGAAGGGATGTAGCAGGAGCTCACTTTGGTAATTAGCTTTCGTAAATTCTCTGATTTTCAGCGTGTCAATCTATGGAATTATGGTCTACGATAGGCGCAAGAAACCTGGAAATACGGACAGGCCAGATCAGGCTATGTATAGCAACCTCTGCCTGGAGCCTGATGAAGCGATAGAAAGTCCATGGCTCAAGCGACCAAGTTGTACGATCTTTCCGTGCCTGTGGCTGCGCCTCCGTCCCGGCCTTTACCACCAAGAGCATTACCGTCGGTTGACGTAGGGGAGCCCCCTGAAATAGAAGCACCGCGCAAGCTGGTGCGTCCTCGCCTGCCGGAGCACATGGCAGAGCCTGCCAAAGCCCCCCGTCGCCTGCGTGGAGCCGCTCCGCTGGCACGGCATGAAGGGCATACCCCTGCCCTGCCCCGCGCCGCGATAACTGCAGCCGGCCAGGCAGAATCGTTGTACTTTCAGAAGCAAATACAGACACAAACGCAGATGGTTTTTGTATTGGAAGATGGAAAAAGCATTCAGGGCGTGGTGGAGTGGTTTGACCGCGACACCATCAAGGTGCGCAATGCGACGCGGACATTGATTTTTAAGCGAAGCATCAAGTACTTGTACAAGGCAGAGGATGAAGGCCACTAACCTGGAGCGGAAGCAGGGTAGTGGGATGGAGCAAAGCAAAAGCAGGTCCTTCGATTACGCTTCCTGCGGAAGCTCCGCTCAGGATGACACGCTTCTCTTGTAGGACACGCATTTTCTTGTATGACACCGACGCTGCTTCTGCTTTAAAACTTATGGGCAGCCTTGCGCAGACGGTCACATAAAGCAACTCCCATACCGGTCTCCTGCGGAAGCGGACACACAATGCGCTCGACGCCGGCGTCGTCAAGCGTGCGCAGCCCGGCGAAAAGCCGCTGCGCCAGCTCTTCAGGCTGGTTCCACGCACCCCAGGAATAGGTGTTGATCTTGGGATTTAAAGCTTCAAGCCCGCTACTAGATAGCAGCCCATCGGGCAGCATGGCTCCTGTCGTTAAGGCTCCTGTTGTTCTCCCGGACGTTTCAAAAGTTGTTTCAACACCGGCAAGTTCCGCTAAAAACTCCTGTGCCTGCGCGGGGCCGAACTCCACCAGCACCAGTTGTGCCCTGGGGGCATAGTGGCGGAGCCCGACACCTGGGGAAGGAAGCGCCTCCGGCGGCCCTGAGAGTGACTTGGCAGCATAGGCAACTACTCGCGGCCACACGGAGGCCAACTGTTCAAGAGTAACGGCACCGGGCCGGTAGACGACGCATGGGTCCTCGCAGGCGTCCACCACTGTTGATTCCACTCCATGCTCCGTGGGGCCACCGTCAAGCACCGCATCAATGCGGCCGTTGAGGTCCGCAAGTACATGCGCTGCGGTGGTCGGGCTCACATGCCCAAACAGGTTGGCACTGGGCGCAGCCACCGGTACACCTGCCGCACGCAGCAGCGCCAGTGCCAATGGGTGGCGCGGCATGCGCACGCCGACGCGCGCACGTCCGGCTGTCACCGCATCCGGGACTGCCGAGCTGCGAGGCAGCAGCAGGGTCAGCGGTCCCGGCCAGAAGCGCTCCATCCACAACCGTGCGGGTTCCGGCACACTCGCCACTACATTTGCCAGCATCTCCGAATCGCATACGTGGACAATCAGCGGATCCCACGCGGGACGCTGTTTGGCTCGGAAGATTT
>CAXSFX010000045.1:0-21995 GCA_964236655.1 uncultured Acidobacteriaceae bacterium
ACCGGCAATTGAGTCGTCTGCTCCGCTACGAGTTGATGTGCTGCGGTACCATATAGCAAGTACAGTAGTCCAGTCAAGCCCGTAGAGGGCACACATTTGCTTCAATTTGCACAACCCAACCAAGACAGGTGCGCCCCTACGTGCGATTCCTGGTGAGAGCGTTCGATGATTTCTGTAAGCAATGTAAGCATGCGCTACGGCGGCAAGGTTCTATTTGAAGATGTTTCAACGCAGTTCATCTCCGGACGCCGATATGGCTTGACCGGACCCAACGGTGCGGGCAAGTCCACCTTTATGAAGGTGTTGACCGGCGAAATCGATGCACAAAAAGGTACCGTGGTGCGCCCCCGCAAGTTCGGCGTACTGCGGCAGGACCAGTATGCCTTCGACGCATATCGGGTGATTGACACGGTCATCATGGGCAATAAGGGCTTGTGGAAAGCGCTTGAAGAGCGGGACCGTATCTATGAAAAAGCCGAGCTGACCGACGAAGACGGCATGCGCCTCGGCGAGCTTGAAGGCATCGTGGGCGAGGAGGACGGCTACACCGCGGAGAGCGACGCGGCCGTGCTGCTGCAAGGTCTCGACATTCCTGATGAGATTCATGAACGGAAGATGAGCGAAATCCAGGGCGGCGAGAAGGTGCGCGTGCTGCTGGCACAAGCGCTGTTCGGCAACCCGCAGGCGCTGCTGCTCGATGAGCCCACCAACTACCTGGATTTGGAATCCGTGCAGTGGCTACAGGATTTTCTGCTCAAGTTTGAAGGCACACTGATCACGATCTCGCATGACCGGCACTTTCTGAATGCGGTCTGTACCCACATCGCCGACATTGATTACCAGACAATCATCACTTACACCGGCGGTTACGACGACATGGTCGCGGCCAAAACCATGGTGCGCTCGCAGCTTGAGAGCCAGAACGAGCAGCGCGAAAAGAAAATTGCGCAGCTAAACGACTTTATTGCACGCTTCGGTGCCGGTACGCGGTCCAGCCAGGTTACAAGCCGTAAGAAGGAAGTGGAGCGGCTGCAGACCAGCGAGCTGGCAAGGTCCAACATTCAGCGGCCCTACCTGCGCTTCGATCAGATTCGCCCCAGCGGCAAGCAGACTATCGAGATCGAAGGCGTGCGTAAAAGCTATGACGGCGAGCAGGCGGTCAAAAACTTTACGGCGACCGTGATGCGCGGCGAAAAGGTATGCCTGATGGGGCGCAACGGCCAGGGCAAGACGACCCTATTAAAGAGCCTGCTGGCCGGCATGCCGGACCTGGAACCCGAGTTTGCCACCGACGGCGGCGCGGTAAAGTGGGGCCACGAGGCACAAATCGGCTACTTTCCGCAGGACCATACGGGCGCGATTGAGCACGGAAGTACGGTCTTCGAATGGCTGTACCAGTGGGACACCAAGAAGACGAAAGAAGAGATTCGCGGCCTGCTGGGGCAGATGTTGTTCTCAGGCGATGAGGGCTTGAAGAAAACGGATGCACTCTCAGGCGGCGAGGCGGCACGGCTGCTATTTTGCAAGCTGATGCTTCAGAAGCCGAACGTGCTGATCCTGGATGAGCCGACCAACCATCTTGACCTGGAGGCAATTGTCGCGCTGAACAGCTCGCTGCAAAAGTACGAGGGCACGGTGCTGCTGGTGACCCATGACCGCGACTTGATTGACGATGTAGCAACGCGAGTATGGCGGTTTGAGCACGGCAAGATTGAGGACCACAAGGGGCCATACTCGGAAATTGCCGAGGCGATGAGCATCGCAGCTTCACGGTAGGAGTGGACATGAATTGGGACAAATGTGAGTTCGTGGAACGAGTCGAGGGTCGGTGCGGTGGACGGCCAACGTTGGTAGGGACACGAGTATGGCCGGAGATTTTTGTGGAACATGCCGACGAGTATGGGATGAGCGTCGAAGAGATGCACGATCACTTCCCTTCCGCGAGCGTGGAGCAGATTCGCGGAGTACTTGCATTTGCAGCAAGCAGTCGAGCGAATAAGTAATGATCGTAGTTAGGAGCAGTTATGGACTGGAGCGGGTGTGAATTCGTGGAGCGGGTCGATGGGCGACGGAGCGGTCAGCCGACTGTCAGAGGTACGCGGGTCCCTCCAGAAACTTTTCTGGAGTGGACCCAGGACGGTTTCAGCGTGGAAGAGATGCAGCGCAACTTCCCTTCTGTATCTGTAGAACAAATCCAGGGTGTCCTAAAGTTCGCGCATCGAGAACAAACAGCGGCATGAAAGTACTACTTGACGAGGATCTGCCGCACAATCTTCGTCCTCTACTTACCGGGCATGATGTCTTCACCACTCAGCATATGGGTTGGGCTGGGGTGAAGAACGGGGCTCTCCTCAAGCTTACCCAAGAGAACGGCTTCGAAGCTTTTGTAACGGCCGATCAAAACCTCCCATTTCAGCAAAATCTGGAAAATCGCGCATTCGGTATTGTTGTCCTGAGCTCTAACCGTTGGCCGGCAATTGAGCCGCATATTGAATCCATCGCTGACGCTCTCAAGCAAACGAACTCAAGCTCACTGATCTACGTACAACTGTAAGGAAGCTTTTTGCTAATACTGAACGCACAAAACATCACTAAAAAGTTCGGCGCAGAGCCGTTGTTTCGCAACATTTCGATGACTGTCAACGACGGCGACCGTATCGCTCTTATCGGGCCAAACGGAGCAGGCAAGTCCACATTCCTCAAGATTCTTTCAGATGAAATCTCCCCTGACTCCGGCGAGGTGAGCACACGCAAGCGGGCGCGCGTCACTTATATCGCGCAGGAGTCGAGCTTCCCTGCTGAGGCGACGGTACGCTCGGTGCTCGATAAGGCACTTGCGGGGGCGGGCGTTGCCGAGGGAGAGCGGGAGGGCCGGATTCGAGAGGCTTTCGGCCGCGCCGGTTTCCCCTCGCTTGACGATGAAGCGGCGGCATTCTCAGGCGGCTGGCGCAAGCGGCTGGCCATTGTGGAGGCGGCGATCCAGCAGCCGGACGTGCTGCTGCTCGACGAACCCACGAACCACCTTGACCTGGCCGGCATTGAGTGGCTGGAAGAGATGCTGCGCTCCGCTTCATTCGCCTCTATCGTGGTTTCGCATGACCGGTACTTTCTGGAAGGCGTTGCGAATGAAACAGCGGAACTGAGCCGCGCCTACCCGGACGGGATGCTGCGCTTTACCGGCGCATACAGCACGTTCCTGGAGAAAAAGTCCGAGTACCTGGCTGCCGAGGGCAAGCGGCAGGAGGCCTTGGAAAACCGCGTCCGGATTGAAACGGACTGGCTGCGGCGCGGGCCAAAAGCACGAACTACAAAGTCCAAGGCTCGCATCGACAATGCCAACTCGCTCATCGGCGAGCTGCAGGGCATGCGTTCGCGCTCCGCAACTTCCACCGCCGGTATCGACTTCTCAGCGTCAGACCGCAAGACCAAGCGGCTGGTCATCATTGACGGCATCACCTACGGCTATGACGGTAAGACGCTGTTCAGCGACCTGAGTTTTGCCGTGACGGCAGGCATGCGTGTCGGGATTGTGGGGCCGAACGGCTCCGGCAAAACCACGCTGCTCAAGCTTGTTTCCGGTCAATTGGAGCCGCAGGCCGGAACCGTTGAGCGTGCCACCGCGCTACGTGTTGTCTATTTTGAGCAGAACCGCGAGATTGACCCCACACTTACCCTGCGCCGCGCCCTTGCACCGCACTCAGACTCCGTGGTCTACAACGGTAGTGTCCTGCATGTTGCCAGCTGGGCCAACCGGTTCCTGTTTACCGGCGAGCAGCTCAACCAGCCCGTGGACCGGCTCTCGGGCGGCGAGCGGGCGCGGGTGCTTATCGCACGGCTTATGCTGGAACCGGCAGACCTGCTGCTGCTTGATGAGCCGACCAACGATCTGGACATCCCGACGCTCGAAATCCTGGAAGAAGCCCTGCTTGAGTATCCCGGCGCATTGATGCTGGTCACGCACGACCGTTACATGCTGGACCGCGTATCCAATGTAGTGCTGGGCCTCGACGGCAACGGCAACGCCGGTTCGTTTGCCGACTATGTTCAGTGGGAAGACTGGCAGCGCGAGCTGCGTAAACCGAAGCCAGTCGCAGGGGCACCATCAGGCAGCACAGGCACCGGGGGGAACTCCGGGGGAAGCAAAAAGAAAAAGCTTTCCTACATGGAGCAGCGCGAGTGGGAAACGATGGAAGAGCGCATTGAGCAGGCGGAAGCGGAAGTTGCCACCAGGCAGGATCGCCTGCATGACCCTGTGATCGCAACAAATCCAGCGCTGCTTCACACAGCCCTGGAAGAAGCTAACACTGCCCAGGAAGCAGTGGACACGCTCTACGAGCGTTGGGGCGAACTGGGCGCAAAGCAGGCCTAGTGGGACCGTTAGTCTGCTACACTCTTGAGAGTCGCCAAGGCAAAAACGGCGGCTCCCTGCCACTCGGCGCCATGGTGTAATTGGTTAACACGTCGCCCTCTCAAGGCGAAGAGTTCGGGTTCGATCCCCGATGGCGCTACCAATCGTTTTCACTCTTCCCCCCCCGTACAATGGCCTGTTTCTCCACGCCTTCCATCTAAAGATGTTCCAGGATGTTCATGGAAGTCTTACGGCCCTTTATGTCAGGCACTTCGCAGCGGCGGCATTTCCGAGCGATATCGCAGCATCAACCACATCAGTTTTCTAGCGGCCCAGTAGCGCGGCACGTACACGCCGGGACTGGACAGGCAGCGAAACAGCCAACCCGCACCCGATTTATCGGCCCAAGTGGGAATGTGAACCTGGTCACCGCTGAGGAAAGCAATAGCAGCGCCGATGCAGTGAATTGCCGGCAGGTAGTTCAGCTTCCGCTTGAGATAAAGCCCCAGCCGCTCCTGTGTACCTCCGCCCACTGTCACTACGACATGCCGGTAGTGGTGCTCGTTCATCTTGACGAGCAATGGCTCATCGCTGATCTCGCCCTTGTACAGCGGTGCCATATAAATGTCGCTGTCATGGATAACGACGCCCTGGGCTCGTAGCCATTCGAGATTGGTTTTGGCACTCTTCGGGCTTGCCATAATCCATAGCGTATTACCCGGTTCGCGCACGTCCGGCTCCAGCAGCAGCTCTTTCAGGTACTCCAGGCCCGACACACGGGGCACCCTGTACCGGCTGATTACATTCCAGATGAGCACCATAAAAATGCTGTCGGTAATTGCAACGTCAGCGTTCAGCAATGCTTCACGATAGGCGGCATTGGTCGGCAAATCCTTGAGCGCGGGGGCTGCCGGCACTACAAGCAGGCCACCCGCCCGCATGCGCTCAATAGTTTGCTGTGCCGTGCCGCAGAAAAAGTTCACACCCAGGATGCGGCGAACGCCCGGTATGAGCGCCGGTTCCAACTTGATTGATGCCATGCATAGTCTCCTCAACATCCTTGGCGGTACGTCTTCATGTGTCTATCGGCAATCCTGTGAGAAGGGAGAGCCTTCAATGAGAACGACGTTCATCTTTTTGCAGTCTTCGCACGTCAACAACCCAGAGGCCTTCACAGGTAAACTTATCTTTACATGGGATTCAAGGCTTTTCCGGATTCAACATGGAAGACACTTGCGATGCAAGACTACTAGGAGCAATGACGCACTATGTTAAATCAAGGGGGATGTAAAAGGCAGGCAAGGATACTTTGTAGAGCAGCTCCCCTGCTCTGTCTTGCTGTAACAAGTTCTGCCTGGGCTATTTCGCCGCAAGCCGCGCTCCCGGATGCTCCCCAGACACAGGGAAGCCAGGCCGCGCAAACGCAGAAACCGGCTCCCCCCGCGCAGCCCGGAGACAGCAATTACACTTTGCAAAACGCAGAGCACCAGCGTATTTTCGGCATCATTCCAGAGTTTCAGGCTGTAAATACCGCTGTCGTGTACAAACCCTTAACCACCAGGCAAAAGTACAGCCTGTTTTGGAAGAGCTCAACCGACCCGTACATTTTTACCCTGGATGCAATCGTGGCCGGTATAGGCCAGGCCAAAAACAGTAATGCCGGATATGGTCAAGGTGCACAGGGATACTTCAAACGCTATGCCGCTTCCTATGCCGACACGTTCGACGGCAACTTCTGGGGCAACGCCGTGCTCACCTCTGCTTTCCATGAGGACCCGCGCTACTTCCGTGAAGGCGAAGGCCATGGCTACACGCATCGCGCCTTGTACTCTGCTGCTACAGCCGTATGGACGCGGCGCGACTCCGGCAGTTGGGGACCCAACTATGCCAATGTGCTGGGCAACATCATTTCAGGCGGCATTTCCAACCTCTACTACCCTGCTTCCGATCGAGGCTTGGGCAAAACGTTTACCGGGGCTGTCACCGTTACGGCTGAAGGCACAATCGGCTCCGAACTGGAAGAGTTCTGGCCCGACCTGCTGAAGTATTACCACCATAAACAGCTTAAAAAGCAGGAACGTCTTACCCAGGCAACAGGGCAACATCCTTAATTTTTAAGAAATGAGCACATGGCAGAGCAAAGTTTTAAGAATCACGCCCGCACCGATCCGGCTTACCACTTCATAGTCATGCCGGTTCTGCTAATCAATCTTGTAGTCGCGGTAGTCCGCTGCGTGCACCACCCTAACGCCTGGCACGGCTGGAACATCATAGTGGCACTTATCTTGACGGTACTTGCCGGGCTGGTGCGCACCTATGCATTGCGGGTACAGGATCGAGTCATCCTGCTTGAGCAGCGCATCCGGATGGCAGCACTCCTGCCCCTTGAAATGCATCCGCTGCAAAAAGAACTTACCCGAGGGCAGCTCATCGCACTGCGCTTCGCTTCCGACGCGGAGCTTGCTTTACTTACAGAGCGCGCCGTACGCGAAAAGCTTGCTTCAAAGGCAATCAAGGAAAGTGTCCAGGTCTGGCGACCCGACACACATCGCGTATAAAGTTACCCGGTTAGATACCGAGCCGCTTGACCTCATCGTTGTAGTACTTGCGGTACAGGATGTTCCACTCCTGTGTGCCTTCAAGAATGATCTTGCGCTGCGAAGTGATCTTGACGCGTGCTGCCTGGTCGATTTGCATTTCCTGGGTCAGCAGCACGTGGAGGTAGTTGCGTGCTTCCTTGCGGATCGTGTCACGGTCTTCCTGGAACTCGACCTCGTCGATACCGGCCAGGGTGTCGGCGATGGCGTGGGCCAACTTGTTCACTTTGTCAGGGGAAACTCTCACAGGATTGCCTTGTATTTCCGCACCAGCTGCTGCTTTACTTTCTTAAACATTTCGCCGTACTCCGCACCGTTGCGCCGCATTTCATCCTGAATAGCGTCAAGAATCACTCGAACTTCCTCATTAATCTGATCTTCAAGCATCAGCTCTGTCTGGATAGCTGCGGCAATGCGCTCCTGCACGAGGGCGAAGTGCTCGGTCTTGATCATCTTGGCTTCAATCAGGTGTTCGACCGACTTGCGGCCCAGGTAGCCTACGTATTCCTTGGAAAAAATCATTGGGTATGGGGGCGAGTCTAGCACAATCTCTCCCCCGGCAGACCCTCCTGAAACACTCGCACTACGTCCGCGAACCTGCGAGAATAATGATGCTATGGCACAAGACAATCTCCACGTTGTGAAAGATGATATGGTCGCGTTTCTAACCGGCCATGCGCTGCGTCAGTTCCCCGGCTATGTAGGAGACGACGTGCCTTCCGTAATGTGGGACGACATGGGCGATCCGGACGGCTGGAAGCGTTTAGTAGAAACCGCCAAAGCGGCGGGCGCGACCTTCCTGACCCTGAGTGACGTCGTTATCGACGATGAAGAGCTCGATTTGCTGCTTGAAAAGCTGCGTGAGCAGAACTTTCCGGATGAAGAAGCGCCGGAGTTTGAAGAGATCGATGCACTGCGCAAGCAGGTGGGCAAGGTCGGCTTTTTGCAACTCGGCTTTGTACACCAGGGAGTAGCGTTTCTCCATGAGTCAGCCAGCGATTGGTACGAGCGGTACGAAGAGCTGGTGGAAGCCATCGACGACTTCAGCATGGGCAATGTCGTCTTTGATGAAGACGAGGATGAGGAAGCCTAGAAGCACTTGGCTCCCATTGATCTGGCTCTACCTGCCACGGCGGCTACTCTCCGGCGCAAGCGATGGATTTTGCCTGTAACAGATGAAACGTGCGCCCATGCGCTTGCGCGCGATCTCCTGTTGCCGTATGCCATAGCTGCCCTGCTGGCCCAGCGCGGCGTACACACAACAGCTGAGGCGCGCATCTTTCTTGAGCCCTCGCTCGACCACTTGCACGATCCATTGACCATGCACGGCATGGCGCAGGCAGTCGCTCGCATTCGGCGGGCTGCCAGGCACGGCGAGCCCATCCTGATCTACGGGGATTATGACGTAGACGGCACTACAGCCGTGGTGCTGCTTAAAACTGCGATTGAACGGCTAAGCCGGGCGGGTTCCGGCGCGGGTACAAAAGACCTGGTGCGCTTCCACGTGCCGCATCGCCTGCGCGAGGGCTACGGCATGCAGGGCGAGGTGCTGGCGCGGGCAGCGGCTGAGGGTGTCCGGCTGGTCATCAGCGTTGATACCGGCATCCGCGCCTTTGCGGCAGCCGATGCCGCTGAGGCGCTTGGCCTGGACCTGATTGTGACCGACCACCACCTGCCCGATGGTGCCTTACCCAAGGCGCTTGCCATTCTGAACCCGAACCAGCACGGTTGCTCTTACCCGTGCAAGGGGCTGTGCGGGGCCGGAGTCGCTTTCAAGCTCTCGCAGGCACTGCTTGAGGCAGAAGCCGGTGAAGACCTTGCGGCGCAAGCGCGGTTGCGGACCAAACTTCTGCCATCCTTCCTGAAGATGCTTGCCATCGCCACGGTGGCCGACGCTGTGCCGCTGGTAGGCGAGAACCGCGCTATCGTCGCGCTGGGGCTCGCCGGCCTGCGTGAGCCTGCCAGCCCCGGTCTACGCGCGCTGCTTGCGGTAGCGCAGCTGGACCCGGTGCGCAAGCCGCTGAGCGCAACCGATGTAGGCTTCCGTTTGGGACCACGCATCAATGCTGCCGGTCGCATGGACATCGCAAGCGACGTGGTGGAGCTGTTTACCACGCGCGAGCCGGCCCGCGCCCAGGCGCTTGCCGCGAAGCTGGATGACCTGAACACAGACCGCCGCAACACCGAAGCTGCCGCGCTCAAAGCGGTGCTGGCCCGTTTGGACGAGCCTGAGTTTACCGAAGCACGCTGCCTGGTACTCGACGGCGAGGGCTGGCACCGCGGCGTGATCGGCATCCTGGCCTCGCGCGTGGTGGAGACAGCAGGCAAGCCCACGCTGGTCATCGCGCATGAAGATGGCGAGGCGTACGGCTCGGGCCGGTCCGTGGAAGGCTTTCACCTGCTGGCCGCACTGGAAAGCTGTGCGGACCTGTTTACGCGCTTCGGCGGCCACGCGCATGCAGCGGGGTTCTCGTTGCCGTCAGCCTCTGTGCCGGAGCTGCGGACGCGCCTTATCGCCTATGCCGCGACACACGTGCGGGATGAAGACCTGCTGCTGCCGGTACGCTGCGACGGCGAGCTCCCGCTATCGCATGTGACTCCGGCGCTGTACCGGGCTATGCGGCAACTGGAGCCGTTCGGCATGGGCAACCCGGAGCCTGCCTTTGTGGCGCGTGATGTTCGGCTACTGGCTGAACCGCGCTTTATGAAGGAGCGTCACTGCAAGCTGCAGCTGGAGCAAGGGCAGGTAAAGTTTGCCGCGCTGGGCTGGGGCTGGGCAGAGCGGGTGCAAACACTTGGGCTTACAACCGGTGATGCTATAGATATGGTGTACCGCTTGCGGGAGAACGAGCACCCGGAGTATGGCGGCCTTGAACTTGAAATTGTGGACCTGCGTCACGCAGAATAGCAAAGCGTAGTCTTCCTGCGTCCAATTGCCTATGTCATTTGCCCTACTGTCTGGCTTAGAACAAAGCAGAATGAGTGTAGTGTGTAAAATTTGTGTCATCCTGAGCAAAGGTTGGCGCGCAAGCGCCAATTGGAGCCGACCTGCTTGCTCCCAAGCGTTGCGCGAGATCTAAAGGCACAAGTAGATCCTTCGACTCCGCTCTGCCAGAATGACACCGCCCTTTTACATGACACTAACCCTGCTTTTGCTTTACATTGTCCTATTCCAAGCCATACCAGGTGATTGCGTCCGGTGCTGTGGCGCTTATTCCGGCTGCTACTTACACTGGAAGCAGGTCGTTACAACAGCAGCTGGATAGCAGCCGGGAGATCGCGGGCACCCCTCATGGAAGCACCATTTTTATTGTTGCAGACCGAACATGATGAGAGTCAGCCGACACCATCCAGGATGCCGATCTTCGGCTCAGGAGAAACGGCCGACCGAATCCGCTCGCTGGATTGGAACTCAACCGCGCTCGGCCCGGTTGAAACATGGCCCGCTGCCCTGCTCGCATCCATCAACTCCATGCTTTCGTCACAGTTCCCTACCGCGGTTCTATGGGGACCGGACATGATCACGCTCTATAACGACGCTTACCGTTCCGTGCTGGGCAACAAGCATCCGGCTGGACTTGGGCGCTCGGCGCGCGACCTTTGGGCTGAAGCCTGGTACCTGATCGGTGTGCAGTTAGAGTCGGTCCTGGAGAGCGGCAAGCCGGTCTACCGCGAAGACATGCTGATTCCTGTGCAACATCGGGACAAGCATGAGAACGTCTATTGGACTTACAGCTACAGCCCCCTGTTCCATGCAACCGGCGAAATCGGTGGCATCCTTATGGTTTGCCACGACGTAACCAGGGAGATGCGCGCAAAGGGAGAAGTGCGCGAAAGCGAAGCCCAGGCGCAACGCATACTGCAAAGCATCGGCGATGCCGTAATTGTGACCGATGCGGAGACTTGCATCGTCCGTATGAATACTGCGGCGGAGTACTTCACCGGCTGGACTGAGCATGAAGCCATGGGCCGGCCCTTGAATACAGTGTTTCGCCTTTGCAACGAGCAAACCCGAAATCCGGTTGAGAGTCCGGTAGACAAGGTCAAACGTTTCGGCAGGGTGGCAGACCTTACAAGCCCCACTATCCTGATTGCGAAAGATGGGACGGAAATCCATATCGATGACAGTGCCGCTCCCATTCGTGACGACAATGGCAACCTGACAGGCATTGTGCTGGTGTTCCACAACATTACCGAGCGCCACACCGCCGAGCGCGAGCAAGCTGCGTTGACATCGCAACTCGAACAAGTGATGGGAGCTACCAACGATGCCATTGTTGGCATCAAGCGGGACTGGAGCTTCAGCTACTTGAACGCGAAGGCTCTTGAGACATACTCCCGAAACAAAACGCTGATCGGCAGAAATTTCTGGGCGGAGTTTCCGGAAGCGTTCTACAAGGGATCGCCCTACATAGAGCACTACACCCGCGCGATGAACGGGACGTCCGGTTCCTTTGAGGCGCACTACCCCGCACCGCTCAATCTTGATCTGCAAATCCGCGTGTTCCCTACCGCTGAGGGAATAGTCATCTTTACACGGGATATTTCAAGCGAGAAGACCGGGGAACGGAACAAGCAGCTTGAAGGAGAGCGCCAGAAGATCCTTGTGCGCCTGCTGCGGCAACAGCGCGAAGGAAACGATGCCGAGGCGATGATGCGCTTTGCCGTGGAAGCTGTTGGAAGACATCTTGCCATCAGCCGGGCGGGTTTCCTGGAGGTTCTTAATTCCCAAGCCATGCAGGTCAGCATCGAGTGGACATCGGGTGACCTGGCACCCTCCACCGGTGTATACGATCCCGGGACTCCAGGCGCAAAGACACTCGATCTGATCCGCACCGGGGCCACTGTGGCCATCGGCGATGTGCGCACCGACCCACGCACCATGGATTCGCCCCTTGAAGCCATGCTGCAGCAGATGGGAGCAATTGCCATCCTCCGGGCTCCAATTCTTCGTGCGGGGCAATGGCGCGCCGGGCTGTATGTCCTGCACAACAAGCCGCGAACGTGGACTGCGGAAGAAATCAGCTTTACCCAGCAGGTAGCCGACCTGACCTGGGACTCTGTAGAGCGCGTTCGCGCAGCAGCAGCGCGTGACGAGATTGAAGAGCGGCTACGCCTGGCGCGCAACGCTGCCGAGGTAGTGCTGTGGGAGTGGGATCTCGCCTCCGGCAAACTCGTCTATGACGGAGACATAAGCGGGATTTTTGAGCGTCCGGTGGAGCAGATCAGCCATATCGACGATGTTTTCTTCTACGTTCACAAGGAGGACGTGGAGAACGTCAGGACAGCCTTGCAGACTGCGATTGAAGACCGGGGCGAGTACGAAGTCGAGTTCCGCGTGTGCTGCCCCGACAACATAATGCATTGGTGCTCCGGGCGCGGTCACGCCATCCTGGGGGCTGACGGCAAGCCGCTGCGCCTTGTCGGGGCGCTGCTTAACATTACGCAGAGAAGACAATCCGAGGCGGCACTGCGGCAAAGTGAAAAATTGGCTGCCGTAGGGCGGCTTGCCAGTGCCATCGCGCATGAAATGAATAACCCGCTGGAGTCTGTAACGAACCTTCTCTATCTCGCGCGAACCGAGACGGAGCTGCCGCAGATTCAGGCGTACCTGGATACAGCCGAGCGTGAGCTGCGGCGCGTTTCCGCAATCACCAACACAACTCTGCGCTTCCATAAGCAGTCCACCAATCCCAGACCCACCACATGCGAGGACTTGTTCAGCACCGTACTCCTTGTGCATCAAGGCAGGTTCGTCAACGCCCATATCGAGATAGAAAAGAGAAAGCGGGCGCAGGAACCGGTGCTTTGCTTTGATGGCGAAATCCGGCAGGTTTTGAACAACCTGATCGGCAACGCACTCGATGCCATGAGCGGCGGCGGTCGGCTGCTGCTGCGCAGCAAGGCCGGTACAGAGTGGGCAAGCGGCAGAAAAGGCCTGGTGCTTACGGTTGCCGATACCGGTACCGGCATGAGCCCTGTCACTCTGAGCCGGGTGTTCGATGCGTTTTACACAACCAAGGGCATCAGCGGCACCGGCCTGGGCATGTGGGTGAGCAAAGAGATTGTGGATCGCCACAAGGGAGTTTTGCGTGTGCGGAGCCGGGAGCGCGAGCCGCACAAGGGAACTGTGTTCACGCTCTTCCTGCCGTTTGAGGCTGTCGAGCGCTAGGGCTGCTTCCCCTTTGCGCTCGTTAGCGGCATCAGGATTTCGTCAAGGCGGTCCGGCGTACTTGCGACCCGCTCCAGGTGCGGGTATTGCAAACCACCTGTGTAGTTGAGACGCAACACCTTGTAGTAGCCGGTGTTGAAGACGATGAGTTCTATAGTTCCCGCAGCGGACCCACTAGCGGGCGCACTGCCGCCTTTTGCAGCAGTAATTGCTGCGTTGAGTACGGCAGGTGAGTATTGCCGCCCGTTCACTGCAATCACCTGCATGCCCGGTCCCAGGCCTGCCGCAAATGCGGGCGAGTTGTAGAGCACATCTGTCACGTGACCGTTAGCTGCGATCTTGAGCCCGAGCGACCACCAGGCCTCCATGCCACCGCCGATGTTGGTGAGCGCGTCTTCATAACTGCTGGTGGCGTCGGTGTAGACCAGCTTGTAGCCGCCTGCTTCAATACCGCCGAGCGGTGCGTGCGCCGTCTTTGAGCTCAGCCGCTCGTTGAGGAACCCCGCCCAGTCATGCGGAGCCACAGCGTTCAGGTTGTCGATGACATCCTGAAAAGTATACGGAACCACTTTCGGTGGTGTATTGCCGCCCAGACCGTGGAAGCGGGCACAAAAGTCATTCAGGCTCCGCTTACCGCCGGTCTGTGTACGAATGATGGTGTCGGCCTCAAGCCACAGCAGCTCGCCCTCGGCGTAGTAATCCGTAGTCCGGCGCCAGTTGTCCCATCCATTGCTGGCCTCGTACAGAATCTGAGCGGCAGTAGCGGTATCCTGCAAGTCGCGCCAGGTGCGGCCCGGTCGCGCATCGAGTGAGGCGGCGGAAAACGCAAGTGCGTCGCGGTACTGCGCGGGCGTTTCAATGCCGCTGCGGGCAGCCAGTACATCGCCCAGGTATTGCGTCAGGCCCTCGTACACCCATAGAAGCTCGCCCTTCATCGGGTCTTCGTAGTTGCCGGTAGCAAGGCCCGCCGGGCGACGGTACTTGCCGTTCCAGGAGTGGGTAAACTCATGCGGCAGCAGGTCAGCCTGCACCAGCGCCTCATCGCTGTTCAAAAAAGTGTCGGCGGGTACGCGGTCGTCGCTCGACTGGTGGTGCTCCAGGCCGAAATGCGCCACCTCATCGGAAAGTGTGACAAGGAAGTGGTAGCTGTCGTAATGGCGCGATTGGTATAGAGCGCCTGTTTCGCGTACCAGCTTGTCAAAGGCAGCTTGCGCTTCGGGCTTCAGTATCAACTCTTCCGGACCGTCGGCTGCAAGGTCGAGGTAGTGCTTTGGGGTGATCTCGGGCGCAAGCGGGATTTCACGGAAGTAACGCCCGGCAAGCACCGGCGAATCGATAAGCTGCTCCAGCGACACCGTGGCAAACTCGACTTTCTCATTCACACCGCCTGCGCTATTGCCTGTACCGCCTGTCCCGCCGGTTTTTGTCAGCGCTGTGCCATATTGCCAACCTGCGGGCAGGGTGATGGAAGGCGTCACCTTGATATCTGCCGCCTGCTTGCCTGCGGGATAGAGCACCAGCTCATTCCAGCTCAGCATGGCAAGATTGGCACTGGTGCTGGCTCCCGCGGAGAAGCCTGTCGCAGCGGCAGTTGCGAGGAAGTCGCACTTCACTTCAAGCGTGCTGACTCCCTGCGGCACCGTGACGTGGAAGGCGAACATATTCACGTCATCGCGCTGCCAGGCGAGCGTTTGCCCACCTGCGGTAATGACTAGACCCGCGAAGTTGTCGATGGGGCCGCTGGGGCTATGCTCGCCTGGAATCCACTTGGGATACAGCAGCGTGAGCGCACCCGGCTGCACAGGAATTTGCATGGTGGCGTGGAGCAGCTTGCGTGCGGCGTCCGTCTCGTCGATATGGAGCCGGATAGGGAGCTCGACAGGCGTGCTTTGCGCCCGGCACGCTGATAACGCAGCGATGAAGAGAAGCGGCAGGGCAAGCTTGCGAGCGGCGACCAAGCGGGATAATACCTCCGGAAAGCGGTAACCCAGTGTTACATAGCGATTTGCTACTATCAGGGCCGACATGACTCCACTGAAAAAAGCAGGATTCTTTCTAACGTTTGAAGGCATTGACGGCTCCGGCAAATCGACACAGCTGCGCTTGCTTGCCGAGCGATTGCGAGCAGGCGGGCAGCCGGTGCACGAAATGCGGCAACCCGGCGGCACGGCGCTGGGTGACCGGCTGCGTGTGCTTCTGCTTGAAAGCAAAAACGGCGCGTCGTTGGCACCGCTGACAGAATTGGCGCTGATGTTCGCCGACCGCGCCCAGGCGATTGCCGAAGTGGTAGAGCCTGCGCTGGCTGCAGACGAGCTGGTGCTGTGCGACCGCTGGACCGACTCAACCGAGGCCTACCAGGGAGGGGGCCGCGAGTTGGGTGCGGAGCTTGTACAACGCCTGCACCGGGAGCTATGCGGCGGCCTGGAGCCTGATTTGACGATCCTGCTGCTGCCGCCGCTCAGGGTTGCGCTGAGGCGGGCACGAAGCAGAAATGAGCATGCGGTTGCACAAACAGGTCGAGAAGAAAGCCGGTTTGAAGCCGAAGAAGATGCGTTCTTTGAGCGGGTGCACGCGCAGTACCAGGCTATTGCAGCGCGTGAGCCTGTGCGTGTGGTCGTAATCGCGCAAGATGAACCGGTAGAGGCAATCCACGCGCGTATCGTAAAAGTTGTGGAAGAGCGGCTTTCCCGTATGGTTTGACGCCTGCCCCACCCCCAAACCATGGCTACGATTTCTCCCCAGCGCCCCCTAAAAGAACCAGCAGAGCTAGCAGCACCGCAGCCGATCGTTATCACGCGGGGCAAATACCGCTACCCGCCCGGGCTCACGCGCAACCTGCCGTATTACATCTTCAGCCGTTTTTTCAAAGCAGACAATCCCATCCTGCTGTTTGAGTACCTGCAGGAAAAGTACGGCCCGGTGACGCACTACATGCTGGGGCCGAGCCATATCGTCTTTCTGAACGACCCGGACATGATCCGCGAAGTGCTGGTAACGCAATCGCCCTTGTTCATCAAGGAACGCACACAGCGCCGCATGAAGATCCTGCTGGGCGAGGGGCTGATCACCAGCGACGGCGAGACGCACATGCGCCAGCGCCGCATCGCCGCGCCTGCTTTCCACCGGCAGCGCATCGCCGCCTATGGCGAGATGATGACCGCGCGCGCAGCCGGCATGCGCGCCGAGTGGCAGCCGGGCGTCGAAATTGACGCAGTCGGCGAAATGATGCGACTCGCCTTACAGGTAGTCGCGCGTACCATCTTCGACACGGATGTGACTGAGGACGTGCAAACGATCAATAACGAAGTGAACGCGATCATGAAGCTCTACAATTTTCTGATCGCGCTGCCCAAGGCGGAGGCGTTGCTGCACCTGCCCATCCCGGGGCTGATGCGCTTCAAACGTGCGCGGAAGAAGCTGGACGCGGTGGTACACCGCATGATCGACCAGCGGCGCAGCTCGGAGTACGACCACGGCGACCTGCTGTCCATGCTGCTGGCTTCGCGCGATGAAGAGCGCGATGGGAGCAGGCTGACCGACGAGCAGGTTCGTGATGAAGTGACAACCATCTTTTTGGCAGGCTATGAAACTGTAGCGAACGCGCTGGCCTGGACCTGGCTGTTGCTCGCACAAAATCCAGACGCGGAAGCGAAAATGCACTCGGAGATCGACAACGTGCTCGAAGGGCGGCTGCCGACCATGGCCGACCTGCCGCAGCTGCGCTATACCGAGATGGTGCTGTCAGAGTCCATGCGGCTGTACCCGCCCGCCTGGGCCATGGGCCGCCAGGCGACGGCACCCGTCACCATCGGCCCGTATCACCTGCCGAAGGGCACGTATTTCTTTTTCAGCCAATACATCATGCAGCGCACAGAGAAGTACTTCCCTGACCCGTTGCGGTTTGACCCGGAACGGTTTACCCCCGAGGCAAAAGCCGCGAGGCCGAAGTTTACCTACTTCCCTTTCGGCGGCGGCAATCGCCAGTGTATCGGCGAGTCGTTCGCCTGGATGGAAGCGGTGCTGCTGACAGCGACCATCGCGCAAAAGTGGCGGCTGCGCCTGGTGCCGGGGCAGCGGGTTGAGGTGCAGCCGAAGATCACGCTGCGATCAAAATACCCGATTCGCATGATCCCTGAGCTGCGCAGGTAGGCCCGCTGCTAGGATGAGCGCAGTGCCCGGATGGCGAAATCGGCAGACGCAGCGGACTTAAAATCCGTAGCCCTTTGATGGGTGTGGGGGTTCAAGTCCCCCTCCGGGCACCAGTAAACATTGGCTATGAACAAGAAATAGCTCTCGCAACTCGAAAAAGCTGTTTTGTTCAGTGATAGTTGCGGTGCCGGTTAGTCTGATACAGTCTGGAGTTTTTTGAATGAGTGTAGAAACGATCTCGTACATGGGCCTGTCGAACTGCATCAAGCTCTCAAACGGCAGCGTAGACATCATTGCAACCACTACTGTAGGCCCGCGAATCCTGTATTACGGCTTGACGGGCGGCCGCAACATGCTTGCGCACTTTCCCGAAAGCTCCAAGGATACCGCGCTGGGAACCTGGAAGCCCTACGGAGGACACCGCCTATGGGTTTGGCCCGAACTTTTTCCGGCAACCTACGCGCCTGACAATGATCCGGTTCAGCATACCTTGGAAGGTGATCTTGGGCTCGTTCTTCGTCAGCCGACCGATGCTGCCGGCATGCAGAAGGAGATTCGCGTCACACTTTCCCCTACCGGCACCAGGGTGCGACTCGAACAAACCGTAACCAGTCATAATCTTTGGCCGATTGAGATCGCGGCTTGGGCAATCTCCGTCGTTGCACCCGGTACAGCGATTGTCCCTCGCGTGCCCTTTCAAACGCACGATGAATTTGTCACGGTCACCCAACCGCTTGCTATCTGCGCCTTTACCGACCTGCAGGACCCCCGGTTCACCCTGGGCTTGCGCTACATCCTGCTTCGTTCCGACCCGGCCCTGGCACACTCTCAGAAATTCGGTCTGCGCAACAAGCAGGAGTGGTGCGCTCATCTGGTAGACAACACGCTGTTTATGAAGCGGTTCACCCATGACGAACATGCGGAATACCCGGACTACGGCGTAAATAACGAAGTCTACGTTGAAGGCAGCTACATGGAAGTGGAACTGCTCGGTCCCAAGCGCGTCGTTGCCCCAGGCGAATCACTCACACTAACCGAAGAGTGGCACTTGTTTGAAGGACTCCCGGTTGATGCAGGAATCCATGATATGGAACTTCTGCATAATGCACTCGCGCCCCACATACAATCCCTGTTCTAGTCCCCGGCATTCTTGAAAATGAGTAATAAGCGATGTTAGTTTATTGCTCATTTTTGAAGAGCAGAAGAGCAGAAGATTTGCTCGCCGGCCTGATTCAATGATGCCGACATCCTGTTCTCGTCCAGGGAACAGGAGAACCATGGGAAACATGCATCCCTGCGAACCGACTCCCTTGCGAACGCCACTTTTTTCTGATTATTTCTGTAATTCCCTATCGAAAAACTTTAGCTGTTCCGCATAGCCGGGTAAGCATTCCAGGCGGTGGCCTCATCAACATCCCCAAGATGCGGGTGTGCAATAGAGACCAGATTTTCATTTATACCGGTGCAATGCTGAGGCAGTTTCAACCAGCTCAGACGCGGAGTGCGGACCCATTGCCGGATGGCAGCGGGCCAAACTTCATGTCGGTGCTTCGCACAGGCGCAATCGATACATCGTAAATAGCGAGTAATCGGGCGCGAAATGATTCTTATGTACTTAACAGTTTGTCGAGTAATTCGGGAGAGTACCACAAGTGACTTTACCTTTTTCAAGTCGTAATCGTAATGCCGTGTGGCTATTTGCCATTGTCACTTTGTTAGTACCGCATACGCGGGCACAGGACCGCGACAATGGGAAGCACGGAGAAATCCTCTGGGATGAATTCGGGATACCGCATATATACGGAGCAGATGTACTGACTGTAGTGCGGGGGCTCGGTTATGCCGAAATGGAGAATCACAGCGAAACGCTGCTGATGAACGTTGCCGCCTCCAGGGGCCGCTCAGCCGAGTACTTCGGTGCCGGTGCGGCTAACGTGAACGTAACAAACGACATAAGGGTCCATACCGAGGGTATTCCGGGGCGAGCGCAGGATTGGCTCGCGCGAGGCGGAACCGAGCAGCGCGAGATTATCGAGGCATTTGCCGCCGGGGTCAACCAATATGCTGCCCTGCATGGCGATACCATTGCACCTGCGTTTCGACGCGTCCTGCCATTTGTTCCTACAGACGTGACGGCGGGCGAGCAGAACACGATTCACTTCAACATCATGACCATGCAGCAAAACCTGCCTGCTCTAATGGCAGCCTGGCAGAGCGGCGGCATCGACGCTGCTAACGCTGTGGCGCGCAATTTTACGCCGACAGGTTCAAACGGCTGGGCAATCGGACCGAGCAAGACCGCGTCGGGTAACGCCATCCTGATGGGTAATCCGCACCAACCTTTCGGCAACAATGCACCCATCCCGAACCTCGCCATTTATCAATTTATGGAAGCCAATCTTGTTATCGGCGACCCGGACCAGCCCGAACTGAATGCAACCGGAGTCGCTTCCATGAGCTCACCGTTCCTGGTTTTCGCTTACAGCGACCGGGTAGGTTGGACGCACACCAACGACACCATCCAAAACACTAATCTGTACGAAATTACCCTGACATCAAGCGACCATTACGTATTCGGTAATGGAACAAGGCAGCTGAGCCATAACTCGGACTCGATCAAGGTGCTGCAGGCCGATGGGTCACTGGTATCGCAATCCTTTGATGTTCTCCAATCCGAGCAGGGCCCCATCGTTGCTCAGAACGGCAACAAGGCACTGGCATTGCGGGTTGCGGGGCTTGATCAGCCTTCCCTGGTTACGCAGTACTGGAACATGATCCAGGCTCATAACCTGAAGGAATTTATCAGGGCAAACTCGGCCTTGCAGATGCCGTTTTTCAATGTGATGTACGCCGATCATGACGGCCACATCATGTACCTGTTTGGTGGACGTCAACCGGTCCGTCCTGCCGGCACTTGGGCTACTTATGACGGCATCCTCGACGGCAGCAATCCCTCGCTGGTTTGGTACAACACTCTGAACTGGTCGCAGTTGCCTCGCGCGATTGACCCGCCGGGCGGCTTTGTGGCAAATAGCAACAATCCGCCGTGGACCTCAACCTTCCCCCA
This sequence comes from uncultured Acidobacteriaceae bacterium, assembly GCA_964236655.1. Taxonomy (GTDB): domain Bacteria; phylum Acidobacteriota; class Terriglobia; order Terriglobales; family Acidobacteriaceae; genus EB88. Next base: position 20,334 of record CAXSFX010000045.1, read on the forward strand.
GGTGCCGACGCTGAACCCCGCTAACTTCCCGCAGTACATCGCACCGCAGTTTATGGACTTGCGGCCGCAAAACGCCGCTCGTTTCCTGACCGGGTCCTATGGTCTAACGCCCCAGGCAGTGCTGGCCGGCAAGGAGTCCGTGCACATGCTGCTCGCTGATCGCGTGTTGCCCGACCTCATGGAAGCCGCCAACGCCTCCGGGAATCCTACCGCGGTGCAGGCTGCGGCTGTGCTGAAAGCGTGGGATCGCAACGCTGACGCAAGCAGCAGGGGTGCCGTCCTGTTCGAGCGCTGGTGGACTATCGCCAGTCATGACCCGGCCATTGCCAAAGACAGCAGTATCAACTTTTACTTCCCTCACCCGCAGTTCCGGATTCCATGGTCAGAGGGCAATCCCCTCAACACTCCTGACGGGCTGGCAGACCCGAGCGCCGTCGTACCGGACCTCATCCGCGCAGCACAGCAGGTACAAACGAGCTACGGTGCGCTGGATGTTGCATGGGGTGTTGTGCATAAAACCGCGCTAGTATCCCGCGACGGCAACTTCAACGTCAATGGTTTCCTATCGCGTGACCCATCAAGCGGGGCGGATGACGTATATGGTCCGGTGCGCGTAGCCTGGCCTGTTCCGGCGACGGACGGCAGCAATCAGCTCTGGACATATGGCGGCGACGGCTATGTACAGTTGGTGACGTTCGCACCGGAAGGAGCGCAAGCACAGGCTCTTCTTACCTACGGGAACGCGTCGCGCCCCGGGTCACCCCACATCACCGACCAACTCAAGTATTACGACGCCAAGACACTGCGACCGGTCTATCGCACACGGCCTGACGTCGAGCAGCATGCAACATCACGCGAGGTGTTCTAGGCACCAGACGCGAATCGCAGGGTTCCATATCTCAACCATGATCTGAACCATGGAACCCTGCGAAAGCCTTGTGTCTGACTGGACTGCTTTTAGCTGCTTTGCTTACTTGATTCAATCCACTGAAATCGAGCCCTCACAGCTACTTAAATCCCCCAACTTAAAAAATCGCAAGGGAGCTTCACCGCATCCGATAAAGCTGAAGTCGCCAAGCCTGTCCGGCGCGACTTCAGCCAATTTTTGTTTCCGTTCAGCTTTGTTTTAGCTGTTTTAACTATCTTGATAAGGAGACCTGATGCGCAACACCCTTGCACTAGCCGGTCTGTTTGCAGCCGCGCTTGCCGCGCAGGCACAGTCCACACAGCCTGTTCTTACAGGCCAGGATGCTTTTACCGATTACAACAAATCGCAGCCCGGCGTCCGGCACCACATCACCGTGGCCGACCTGCCCACCCCCTATGCCACGCCCGGCGTTGACGCGGGCTCAAAGATTGTGCCGCGGCCCCAAAACGCATGGCCTAAAGCACCTGCGGGCTTTACGGTAACCCAGTACACTACGGGTCTCGATCAGCCGCGCCTGATACGCACCGCGCCCAACGGCGATATGTTCGTGTCCATTTCGTACAGCAACAAGATCATGGTATTTCGCGGGGTAGGCGCTGACGGCAAGCCCAAGCAGGTGGCCACCTTTGCAGAGAACCTGAGCCAACCGTTCGGCATTGCGTTCTACCCGGCCAAAAAGCCCAAGTACGTCTACATCGGCAACACGGACTCGGTTGTACGCTTCCCCTATAAGG
>CAXSFX010000046.1:0-21981 GCA_964236655.1 uncultured Acidobacteriaceae bacterium
CAGGATCACAGCTTGCTGGATCAATCCCTGTCCGGCGCGCTGCATCATGAACGGCAGTGCCGCTTCAGGCCAGCCTTGTCGCTGCAGCATTCGCTGCGCCGCAGCCTGCACGTCTTGCGTCGAGACCTGCGTCGATGCCCCAAATACACGCGTAAACGGATTGCCGCCGCGAATCGTCGCATAGTTGTTGGAAGAAGCATCGGCACTCTGGAAGATACCCGGCACCAGGGTGATGACCATGGTGATGCATGCAACGGCAATGATAACGATGAAAACCGTCTTGATGAAGCGGTTATCTTTTTGCAGAAAACGGATCATGAGCTGTTCAGTACCCTTCTGATGCTTGCAACACAGACGCTTTCACCGCGCTTGATACAAGCGAACGCAGTGTAGCCGATGCCACCAGTATATCGGGATGCGCATGCACCACGTGCCGCAACTAAGCCGGCTGCAGTGTTAATTCGGTCAGTTCCGGCGGGCAGTTGAGCCGAAAAGGCAACTCCACTGTCCCGATTCCCCGGTTCACATACAGCTGCGTCCTGCCCATCTCGAAGTGACCCTCGACAAAGCGCTTGCCTAACGGCGGCAGCAACACCGGGGGCAGAAATGGCAGCCGCACCTGCCCGCCATGTGTATGCCCAGAAAGCATCAGATCCACCTGATTGCGGCGAGCTACTGCCGGCAGAATGTCCGGCTCGTGCGCCATCAGCACCACCGGCTCGCCATCCTTGTGCGCGTGCGTGGGCAGGGTTTTATCCAGGTCCCACTCCCAGCTCAGCGCGTCCATGACGCCCGCGATCCAGAAACGAGCTCCATTACGCTCAAACGGAAGGTTGGCATTGCGCAGGATCGGGATACCAACCGCACCCATAGCTTCAACAACCATGTCCCCATTAATCATCCAGTCATGGTTGCCTAGAATTCCCCAGCGTTGGGGGCACTCAATATGACTTAGCAGCTCTGCAATTACCGGTATGTACTTCTCGGTTAACTTTTTTGCAATCGGTGCCATGGAGATAAAGTCGCCGGTTAGCAGCACAATGTCCGGTTTGAGCCGGTTGATCTCATGCACAGCATGCCGAACCAGAAAGGGCTCTGTGAACTCGGCAAAATGGATATCAGAAATCTGCACGATGCGTAGACCGGCAAATACTTCAGCAAGTCCCCTGAGATAGATTGTGCGGCGTTCAATCACCAGGTCGTGCCGGCAGAATTCACTGGAGTAAAGCGCCGTACCCGCTATAGCGGCTCCTGCAAGCCCCAGGAACGCACGCCGCGTCACCAGAGAAGCGGGAGCGGGAGCGATACGGACAGGGCGCGTTATTACAGAAGCCATAGATTGACTATAAAGCCGCTGTGTCTAACCGCAGTAGACCAAGGTACCGTCAGGAGCCGGGCGCACGCCAAAATGGAACGCCCGGCCCAAAATGGAACTTAGTAGGGGTAGCGGTAGTAGCCGTATGGATAAGGACGCACGGCATATGGGTAAGGCCGTACATAGCCATACGGGTACGGTGCAACGGCGTACGCCGGCCGCCGCTGTAGCACTGGCTGCGGTGGCACAGAAGCAGCCAATCGCTGCGCTTCACTGTACGGTACCGGTTGCAGGGTAAGCGGCTCCTCAATATGGAACTGCAGCAGTGCCTCCGATGGCAGGTCCAGTCGCGGACCGTGGGTGGCACCCGAGATCAACGCGCCCGAAGTACCGCCGGCAATCGCACCGATACCTGCACCGATCCCGCCGCCGGCCGCAGCACCGATGATTGCGCCAAGCGCAGCGCCGCCGATAGTGTTTGTAGCGGTATAGCCGGTCTTGCTGGGACCCTGGCTTGTCCAGATCTCAGAAACCAGCGGGAACGTGGCCGGACCCAGATGTACAGCCGTCAACCGCAGATCAAGCTTGGGACTGCCTCCATACGGGCCGGCATTCTTCGCTTCCACTACCTGCCCGGTCAGCACGGCTCCGCGCGGGATGGCAATGACATTGTCGGCGTACACGTCAGCAGCTGCGGTTACATCGAAGAACTCGCCGCCGGTCAGGTTGCTGGTACTAAGCGGCTGCGTGGTACGTACACTCAGCAGGGTACCCGGAGGAATTGTGACCGGCCCGCTTGCATCCTGTAGCTGCGGTGTCACGCCGAAGCTGCCTTGCTGGGCATACTGTTGCGGAGCCTGCTGTGGATATTGTCCCGGTACATGCGAGTTACCGCGCGTACCATAATCCGGTTGGCCATACTGCGGCGGATATGCGCCGGTTGGATAAGGCTGAGCCTGCTGATAGGAAGGATTTCCCTGCGTTTGCTGCCCTGTACCCTGCTGGGGGTAAGGCGTGTACTGCGGCTCGCTTGTCTGACCAGGTTGCTGCTGTGGACCGGCTGCTTCCTCATCGGGCGGGGGCGGTGGCAGATTCTCCTGCCCAGGTTGTGCAGCCGCAGGCGCACCGAGCTGCTGACCTGAAGCTGCCTGCCCTGACGCTGCCGAGCTGGAAATACTGCCTACATTAATGTTGTCCTGGATGGATCGCACACCGCTAATCCCGGCAGTTACCTGCTCGGCCTCGGCCCGTGCATCCTCATTGGCTACATCGCCCATTAGCGTGACTACGCCCTGCGAAGCCTTTACCAGGATGGTCGAGTTGCCGGTTCCGTTCAACTTGCTATCCGCATGCAAAGCCGTAGTTACACTGGTCTGCAACTGGGCATCAGTGACTTGATATTGGGCTTGGGCCAAGCCCGGCAGAGCGTACAAGGCAAGTGAAAAGCCCGTGACTGCGGCAGCCGCAAGAGACCTGTTTGCTTTATAAAGTAGACGTTCCCGTTGGTCTGACATCTGCTGTGCGCTCCTGCTCCGGAGTCAACCTCCCTCCAAATTGCGGAGATGACCCCTTACAATTTAAAGAGACACAAAGGCGGGGCAAAAGTTGCTGTAGCCGGTACGAAAAGCTGAACCGGGTCCTACAACCCGGCTCAGTCTTCGTATCCCGCTTAGCGCCCCTTGCGATAGTGCGCAATCAGCGCCGTCGTCGAGCTGTCATGCTGGTTGTGCTTGGTTCCATCCAGATCGCCGATAATTTCAACCGCCAACTTTTTGCCCAGCTCTACACCCCACTGGTCAAAGGAATCGACCTGCCAGATCACGCCCTGCGTAAATACCATGTGTTCGTAGAGCGCAATCAGCTTGCCCAGAGACTCGGGCGTCAGCTTGTCGATCAAGATGGTATTTGTCGGACGGTTGCCCTCAAAAACACGGTGCGGTACTACCTCCGGCTTGGTGCCTTCAGCCTTCACCTCATCCGCTGTTTTGCCGAATGCCAGCGCCTCGCTCTGCGCAAACACGTTCGCCGTCAGCACGTCATGGTGAATTCCAAGCGGGTTCAGCGTTTCACGAAAGCCGATCAGGTCGCACGGGATCAGTTTTGTCCCCTGGTGGATCAGCTGATAGAACGAGTGTTGCCCGTTGGTGCCGGGCTCGCCCCAAAAAATCTGCCCCGTCTGGTAGCCGACCTTCTCGCCGCTCAGCGTCACATGTTTGCCGTTTGACTCCATGGTGAGCTGCTGCAGGTAGGCTGGGAATCGCTTCAGGTACTGGTCATACGGCAGTACCGCAACCGTTTGCGCGTCGAAGAAGTTGTTGTACCAAACGCCCAGCAGTCCCATCAAAACCGGCAAGTTTTCGGCTAGCGGCGCTGTCTTGAAATGCTGATCCATGGAGTGGAAGCCAGCAAGCAGCTTGTGAAAGTTGTCAGGACCGACTGCGATCATCGTCGAGAGCCCGATGGCCGAGTCCATGGAGTAGCGTCCGCCGACCCAGTCCCAAAAGCCGAACATATTTGCCGTGTCGATGCCGAACTTTGCAACCTCAGCCGCGTTTGTCGAAACCGCGACAAAGTGCTTTGCCACGGCTTCCTGCTGCTTCAACTTGGCTAGCGCCCACTTGCGCGCCGTGTTGGCGTTGGTCATCGTTTCTAGCGTTGTAAAGGTCTTTGACGAAATAATAAACAGCGTTTCCTCGGGGTCAAGGTCGCGCGTCGCCTCGTGAAAGTCCGTCCCATCAATGTTAGAAACGAAACGGAAGGTAAGCTCACGTTGCGAGTAGTGCCGCAGCGCCTCATACGCCATCACCGGTCCCAAATCCGAGCCGCCGATGCCGATGTTGACTACTGTTTTGATCGGCTTGCCGGTATGCCCGGTCCACTCGCCTGAGCGAATCGAGTTGGCCAGGACAGCCATGCGATCCAATACCTCGTGAACGTCGGGCGTGTAGTTATGCCCGTCCACCATCATGGGTTCATCCTTGGGTGCGCGCAATGCCACGTGCAGCACAGCGCGACCTTCGGTCGTGTTGATCTTTTCGCCGGCGAACATGGCGTCCCGGTGCTCGGCAAGACCGCTTTGCTCGGCAAGCTCAAGCAGCAGCTTCAGCGTTTCGTCGGTGATGCGGTGCTTGGAGTAATCGAGGTAGATGTCTTCAAATGAGGCAGTCAAGCGTGTGCCCCGGTCCGGGTCCTGTTTGAAAATCTCGCGCAGGTGCTGTGGGGCAATTTGCTCGTAGTGAGCCTGGAGAGCCTTCCAGGCAGGCAGCTGGGTTAAGGGCGTTTTGCTTGCGACGGGGGCGGCGGGTGCTACAGGAGCAGTGGTGCTCATCGAATCACAACCTTTCAGGACGCGCCGCCAGAATGCGCTCTGTCGCGCGCCGCGTTCTCTGGGTTGGATTCCAACCGATGGCCAGGAGCAGCTTGCCGGACCTTGAATGCAGTCACAGAAACCGCAGGTACCGGGTTTGCGGTGTGGCAAAGTGCCCTTGCAAAGTAGCTCACACGCTGCCTGCTCCTATCGTAGTCGCCGGCAAGCTCTAAAAGGTTCGACTCATTTAGGGTTAGGCAGCAGCGTCGAAGAGTAGTTGGGGCAGCAGCAGTCCTGAAGTTCCAGCTGTACCTAGAAGTAAAACTGTACCCCTTGCAAAAAGCCCGCCTGCAAGCTCGTAGCCCGTTGGGTAGAAGGCGAGGCGTTCGTAGCGAGACCGGGGTTGGTGTGGCGAGGAGAGTGAAGCCCTGTTGAGAATGGGAGAAGTTGCTGAACTGATATCCATACCAACGCGCTGAGAGAACAGGTTCTGAGATTGTGTAAGCAATTTAGTAACCATTTTCTACTTTTTACTGAACATAACGGCTCACTATGCCGATACCTACCACATGCATAACTTCTTTCCCAAGGGCACTGCCGATCGGCTGGTTCTCAGGAGTTTTCACGGCAGGTCGCGCATTCCTCTTAAGAGAGCGCGATGAATCAGCCTTCGTTTATAAACTACGTTCCTCAAGATCGCGTTTCAAAGATCATGCGAGATCTGTTGGTTGCTGTCGCTCGGCAGTTCAATCGCATGCTCGCCTTCGTTTTGCTGATTGAGTGGGCAGTCATGCTCGCCTTGAGTGCTTGCTCGACACGGAAAAAGGAAGCTTTTGTCATTTGCACGCTATTCGGCGTTGTTGGATGTATCCTGCCGGGTCTTTTCGCCTGGCGTAAACCAAGTCTGGTTTTCACGCGACATTACATTGCAGTCGCGCAAATGCTTTCTTCCGTGGTCTTTATCCATCTCAGCGGCGGACGCATTGAAACACACTTCCACATCTTCTGCTCTCTGGCTTTGCTTGCGTTCTATATCGATTGGCGAGTGCTGGCGACGGGCTCCGCAGTTGCTTTTGTAGATTTATTCTTGCGCGGCATGCTGTTTCCTCAGTCCATCTTTGGAGAAAGCCGGGTAGATCCATGGCGCATTGTGGAGCATGCCGGCTGGCTTTCGTTTTCAGTTTCGATCTTTGCCGCTTCTTGCGTCTTTCGTTTAAAAAGGATGCAAATAATCGCGACCGGTGAAATCAATCGGGATGAGCTGCTGCGCCAGGCTTACACCGATGCGTTGACAAAATTGCCAAACCGGATCTTGTTTCAAATCGAGCTCACCGCGCACCTGGAGCACGCGTCCTCGACGGCAAGCACGGTGTCTTTGCTTTACATCGATCTGGACAGATTTAAGAACGTGAATGATACGCTGGGCCACGCGGCAGGCGACCAGGTCCTTCGCACGATCGCTTCTCGGTTTACTGAGGTTCTTGATAAGAAAGGTATTCTCGCCCGCATCGGCGGAGATGAATTTGTCGCGATCTTTTGTGAAAGCGCGCTGGGTCCGAGCAGCCAAAGTATTGCTGACAAGTTGCTCGAAGCCAGCCTCGTTCCCGTACAAATCGGTTCTGAACAAGTGCAGCTCGGTGCCAGCATCGGCATCAGCTCATTTCCGCAAGACGGCTCAAACGGGGACGAACTGCTGCAAGCGGCGGACGCGGCGATGTATCGAGTCAAGACCAGCGGCAAGAGTGGATACGGTCTCCCATTTGATCCGCCGGTTTTGGTAAAAGTCAGGGTACCGGATGGCGCGTCCGGCTTAGCGGAAAGACACTCCCCTGCCATCGACGTGGCTTTACGGGAGTTGTCCGTAAGGGCAGCCGACATACGCGGCACATCGCAAGCGGCGTTATGACCGGAGATTGCTCAGGAGTGCGGTTACACGCAGCCAAGGTGAGGATGAGCTCGCCGAGGAGAGTGTTGGCCCAGGCGAACCGAGGCGGGTGTACTTGCTTGCGTATTCCTTCCAGAACGACTCGTGTATAAAGTGCGTCACGCCGTTGTGTCGCAGAGGATGTGTAGGTAAGCAACAGTTTCCTGGTCGTTTGTGCTCGAAAACGCGCGAAAGATGATGGACATGGGCCAAATCCAGCCCAGACCCTCTTGCGGGCCGCCGATGCTTTTGCCCATAATGCCCTTGAAGAAGTACCGGTTGGCCCTCGGATAAGGGAAATGCGCGCGTGCGCTGGTACACATCCCAATCCCCCTCAAACGCATAGTCAAGATATTCAAGTGAAAGCAAAGGGCAGAAGTAGGTGCCGCCCGGCAGCTTCGACATGATTGCCCTGCCAGATCAGTCGTCATAGACCACATCCGCAACGTTATAGACCACACCCGCAATGTCATAGACTGCACCCGGGACAATGTATCTTTGATCCCGCCATGTCGTGCCGTCATAGATGCGCATCTGCACCAGCTTCTGGCTGCAGCACCCATCCGTCTCGTCCGACCAAAACATCACCAGCGCGCTGTCATCGGCAAGGGTGAACTCAGGCTCCCACAAACCATGCTCTCTGCTGCCCCGAACCACCGGTATTGCTAAGTAGCTCCACGTCCGGCCTTGGTCCATGCTGGTATAAACCTCAATGGTCGGCGTGTCGCCCGAAAGTAAGACCCCGCAAACAGCAGCGTCCCCGCCTGCAAGCTGCCTACTTGCCTCGGCATCTCATACAACGTCGCGCAACATCACTCCCTGCTACCCTCGCACGCCGGCACCTTATCAAGAAAGATGAAGCTCATACCGCCATCCTTGCTCAGGAAGACATTGCCGTTGGTGCTGGCGACGAGCTGCTCGTTGACTTCTTTCACTCTATGCGAAAGCCGCACTAGCCGCAGATAGAGCGTGCATTTGCCAGGTAGGTGCCAGTAGCGGCTCTAGTTACAGAAACATAGGACAGCATTAGCAAAGCCGCAAACACGGTTCTAGAAGCTACTAATTGGTGAGCGAAGCTAAAATGTGGTAAATCTTACATCATGGCTATTTGTTAAATTCTTGTAAACCATTTTGCAGTCTCCATGGCTCAATCATGGCCTTTGTGAAGGCGTATTTTTATGAGCTGCGACAAAGCTTTGAGTAATCTGCTTTGCAATCCGATCCGATGCTATAGTTCCATCAAACGCCGTAACTTTGCCTGACCCTAATACCACAGACGTTTTCCTGTCTGAAACAACAAACGTATGTACATAAGTGAACAAGGGTCGATCAATCTCAACAAAAATATCAGCAATTCTGGCATCTGCAACTATAGCCAAGCTCAAATCCTTCCAGTCTTTTTCCTGTAATAGTGCACGATCTAAAGTATCCACGGTAAGAAACTCAGTTTTGGAATGTATGTAAATAGTTCTTGCAGCCCGTAAAAGCTGCTTAGGATCAGCAGTTGCCGCAGTAACACTTGATGTTGACGCCCCAGGTTCACTGGAGCGGAGTTGAAGAAGAGCCCCTGAGCCGAGTGCGATAGGGTGACTTGCATCCGTTAAACCTATGACATTCTCTATAGGTACAGCGAAGAAGGCACTCCCTTGTAGACCTGAAGTGATAATGCCGACAAGTACCCCCTGCTTATCGACGAGTGCTCCTCCACTCGCTCCAGGAGCGATGGGCGCAGTAAACTGAATAAGTTGAAAACCGGTTCCAGCACCTGGTATTTCACCTGCGGGCCGAATAGCGGAAAGGATACCTTCACTGGCCGTCCAGGCGAGACCATTAGAATTATTGACGGTATATAAAGAGTCACCTTGAGCAAGATTAGTACCCTTACCGGCAGAGAGGTAAGTCAAACCACTTGCAGGTATCTTAAGTGCAGCAATGTCACGGCGCTCGTCACTGCCCAATAGCTGAACATGATCGAACACTTCTCCATTTGAAGTTCGAATCTGAACTTCAGCAGCATCTTTTATCGCATGTAGCGCTGTAAGAAGAATGCCGTTCTCAGCAACTAAAACGCCAGTTGCAACTGAATGCAATCGCCCAGCGCCCTCGCCCAGCGCCCTCGCCACTTAAAACAAGTACGGACGCTTTCTTCGTTGCTTCAAAAATTTGCTTAGACGAAGGGTTAGCTAAGCTTTGTCCAAATAGGGGGCTCGCCAGAAGTAGAGTAAAGATGCAAATAGCTAGACGCATTGTTTATGACCTATCAACTTTTTATCCTGAACCTTGAAGCAGCAAAGATTAGCTCAAACTCCCCAACGCAAACTGCTTCCCTGCCTCCAGCAACTTTTCTACCGACGCTTTCGAGCACGACTCGGAGTATATGCGGAGCAGCGGCTCGGTGCCAGAGGCGCGCAGGAGGAGCCAGGTTTCGGCGGCTTTAGGCTTCGTCGTGGCTTCAGGATTGCGCAGGAAGAACTTAATCCCGTCTAGCATCGAGACGTGCTCTACCGGCATGCCGCCGAAGGTCAGCGCAGTTGAACCTGTATCGGCGAATTCCTTGGCAGCAGCTTTCGCCTTTGCAATCGTCGCGTTCTTCAAATCATCTGCAATATGAAGGTCGATGCGGCCGTACTGGTGCTCGCCGTACTCATCCTGCAACGCCTGCACCAGCTCGCCAAGTGTCTTCTTCTCCTCGGACATGACAGTCGCCAGCAGCAGCGCGTTCAGCAGGCCGTCGCGCTCGGGCAGGTGGCGGCTGATGCCGATGCCACCCGACTCCTCCCCGCCGATCAGGATGTCCTGCTCCAGCATCAAGTCGCAGACGTACTTGAAGCCGATGCCATGTTCCCATAGCTTGCGCCCGTACTTGGCTGCGATACGGTCGAGCATGCCGGTGGTGTTGAAGGCGCGCGTCACCCCGCCTGGCCAATCCTTGGTCCTGAGCAGCCAGTCAAGCAGGATCGAGAAGATTTTGTGAGGGTCCACAAAGTTGCCATGCTCATCGATTGCGCCCAGCCGGTCCGCGTCACCATCAGTGGCAAACCCGGCGGCGCACCCATGTGCAACCGTTGCCTCGCCAAGCGCACGAATATGCGGCTCGATCGGCTCCGGGTTAATGCCTGGAAATAGCGGGTTGTGCTCAGCACGAATCTCAACATGCTCAACACCCAGCTCCTTGAAGATTCCGGCCAGAACGCCGCGGCCCGAGCCATACATACAATCCACAGCGAACTTAAGCCCGGAGGTGCGGATCGCTTCCAGGTTGGCGAACGCACGAATCGCCTGCACATACGGCGTGACAAGATCGACCTCTTCAATCCTCGCGGGCGAGGCAGCCTGCGGCAGCTCGCACCCTAGCTCCTTTTCAATTTCTGCAATGATCGCCGGACGCCCGGAACCCCCGTAGTACGCCTTGTACTTCACCCCATTCCATTGAAAGGGATTGTGCGAGGAGGTGATCATAACCCCGCCCGCGCAGCCTCGGTCACGCACCGCCATCGACAGAGCAGGTGTCGGAGTGATGCGATCTGAAAGCGCCACAGGAATGCCCGCCCCGGCAAGCACTTCAGCCACGGCCTGGGCAAAGGCGCGCGAACCGAAGCGCGTGTCATAGCCGATAGCCGCGCCTTTTTGCACGCCGCCCTCGCGCAGCAGATAGCTACCGATGGCTGCTGCGGCAATGCGGACATTCTCAAAGGTAAAGTCCTGCGCGATGACCCCGCGCCAGCCGTCGGTGCCGAACTTGATTTCCTGCGCTCCCATGCTCTTGCTCTCCATTTGTTCAAACGCTTGTACTGATCGTGTAACAGCAGGTCCTTCGACTCCGCTGCGGCTTCGCTCAGGATGACTGAAGATAGATGTTCGCGGTTAAATCAACTCTTTTTTTCCTTGCGCCGCCAGCTCCTTGACTACTTTGCCCACATCCTGCGAGTGGTGCCGGGTGGTCACCAGGATGGCATCATCAGTCTCGACGACTACCAAATCGTGAACGCCGACCAGGGCAATTAGTTTTTTCTGGCTGTAGGCATAGTTGCGGTGCGAGTCCACGGTTAGGAAGCCGGGTGCCTCCATCACATTCTGATTTTCGTCTACGTGTTCGCCCAGCGCTATCTGGTGTTCGTACAACGCCGCCCAGGAGCCTAAATCGTTCCAGCCGAAATCGGCCTGGAGGCAGAAAAGGTTGGACTTGTGCTCGCCTTTAGCTGAGCGCGGCTCCAGTATGGCGTAATCCACGCTGATGTTTTCGCACTGTGGATACAGCTCGGCAAATACCTGCTCAAACTGCGGCGTGCCATGCGCTGCGGCAATGGTTTCAAGCAGCGGCGCGGTCTCGGGCAGGTGCTCTCGCACGGCATTGGCCAGTGTGCGGGCACTCCAAATAAAGATACCGGAGTTCCATTGATAGTTGCCATCTGCCACAAACGCCTCGGCACGCTCCTGATTTGGCTTTTCAGTAAAGCGCCGCACTCGCAGCTCATCCGTAAGCAGGCGCTCGCCGGTTTCGATGTAGCCGTAGCCGGTCTCTGCGCGGTTGGGTTTGATACCTAGTACCACCATGTTTTCACCCGCGGCTGCCAGCTGGATCGCGCGGCGCATGACCGAGATAAATGCCGCCTCGTTGGCAATGACGTGGTCCGCCGGAAACATGCCCAGGATGGCATCGGGGTTTTGCCGCTCGACTAAAAACGCAGCCAGGCCCGCAGCCGGTGCGGTATTGCGTGCGGTCGGCTCGCAGACTACCTGCTCCTTGGGCACCCCATCAAGCTGCCCGCAGATTTCAGACGAAAGCATGTCATTGGTGATGACCCAGACGTCACGCTGTGAACTGAGCGGTGCCAGCCGGTCCACTGTTCGCTGGATCATGGTGCGCTCGCCATCGAGCGCCAGTACCTGCTTGGCGCGGGCCTTGCGGCTGCGCGGCCAAAAACGGGTACCGCTGCCCCCAGCCAAAATAATCGGTCGAAACTCCTGCATGCGCGTCTCCATAGTGTCTCTAACCCCTATCGGCAAAACGCTGCCGTTCTTTATTTCATTCCTAAACTTCGTGGAATCACACGCATAACTTCTGCCGTACCCTGCGCTTGCCAAGGGTCGGCACCTGCCGGGATCACCGCCAGTTCGCAGCGGCCCACCGAAAACGAAGCAAAGCCCTCTCCCTTGATTTCGAGCATGCCGCCTGCCACAAATAGGAGTTGCGGTCCCCTATCTTCGGAGGCCGCCGCGCTCAATGCGTCGCCATCACCGGTCCATCGCTCCACACGGAAGTACTTCTCGTCCAACAGAACCGTTTCACCGCGTGCACCGACACGAGGCTTGATAAGGCCCGCCCCTGTCTCTACCCGCATTGCCTCCAGCGCTGCCTCCACATGCAACTCTCGGGGCCGGCCATAGTCATAGAGCCGGTAGGTGGTGTCTGAGGTCTGCTGCGTCTCCAGGATCACCGAGCCCGGCCAAATAGCATGCACCGTACCCGCGTCCACGTACACCATATCGCCGGTTGCGATCGGCAGCTGACTCAGCAGCTCTTCCATCGTTTTATCTTCAATCGCCCTTCGCACTGCCTCGGGCGTTACACCGGGCTCCAGTCCCAGAGCCACCCTGGCGTCCGGCTCCGCATCCAGCGCATACCAGCATTCGGTTTTGCCGCGGGGCTCGCCTTTCGCCTGCGCCAGTGCGTCGTCCGGATGCACCTGCACGCTTAGTTTTTCTTTTGGAAACAACACCTTGATCAGCAAGGGGTACTCGCCCTCGTCCGCAAAGTCTTTTCCTAAAATGGTTTGCGCATGTTCCTTCACGATCGCAGCAAAATTCTGCCCGGCAAGTGCTCCCGTGGCAACCGTACATTTTGCGCCGGTCAGCCATACTTCTCCTACCGGCTCACCGGGCGCGGCCTTATGGTCGAACCAGGGTGCCAAGTCGTCAAAGCCCCAGATCCGTGTTTGAAAGTAAGGGGCGAGCTTAAAAGGCGGCAGCGTGCTGATGGAATCCATGCCACTCAGTATGCCCCATCATGCCTGCAACTACGTAAACTCTGAGCCACGCAAGCAACCGGAGGTAACCGAGCCACGTACGATCCGGGTACGATATTGATATGGCGTCCACTCTCGTTACCGGTTGCGCCGGTTTTATCGGCTCATGGATTGCGGACACCCTGCTGCGCCGGGGCGAGCATGTGCGCGGGCTCGACAACTTTGAAACTGGACAGCACAGCAATATCGAGGCCCTGCACACGGCAGCACACGAAGGCGACAGCACGTTTGAGCTGGTGCAGGCCGACTTGCGCGACGCACCGGCAGTCTCGCAAGCTTGCCGGGGGATTGAACTCATTTATCATCAGGCCGCGTTGCCCTCGGTACCGCGCTCAGTGCTCGACCCGCGTTCCTCGCACACCGCAAACCTTGACGGCACCTTCAACCTGCTGGAAGGCGCGCGTGCGGCCGGGGTGCGTCGTATAGTCTATGCCGCGTCTTCATCGGCTTACGGCAACCAGCCCGGTTTTCCGCGTATCGAGACAATGGTGCCCATGCCCATTGCGCCCTACCCGGTGCAGAAGCTTGCAGGCGAGCTTTACATGCGCTCGTACTGGCAGGTGTATGGCATTGAAACGGTATCACTGCGCTACTTCAACGTATTTGGACCGCGCCAGGTGCCGGACTCGCCTTACTCCGGCGTAATGGCGAAATGGACGCTACAGATGATGCGCGGCGAGCAGCCGCTGATCTTCGGCGACGGCGAGCAGGGGCGCGACTTTACCTTTGTGGCCAATGCCGTTTCCGCTAACCTGCTGGCAGCGCAGGCACCTGCGGCAAATGTCGCCGGGCACGTTTTCAATATCGCTTGTGGGGAGCGCTACACCCTGAATCAAACTTTCCAGGTTATGGCAGAGCTGCTTGGCTTTACGCAGCCGCCTATATACGGTCCAGCGCGGACAGGAGATATCCGGGATTCACTTGCTGACATTTCCGCTGCCCGCGCCGCTTTTGGGTACGAGCCGCGGGCGAACTTCGAAGAAGGACTGCGACAAACGGTAGATTGGTACCGCTCTCGCTACGCGGCTCCCTAGTCAAAAGCCGCTTGCACGAACCTATCCTCAGTCTTTGCGCTTGTACCGCCCTGCGACTGAATGCACAGTTTAGCCGTGAGCACTATCAGCGCAGCCCACAGCAGGTCTGCCCCTAGCAGATGTGTCACCTGGAGCCATGTAGGGGCGAGCAGCAGCACATCGGCTATGCCCATTATCATCTGCGAAGCAACCAGCGCAGCCACCGTCCATCCGAGCCGCGATTCGCCTTCAAGCAGGCCTTTGACTACCAGGAACAGCACAAAGCCGGCCGCTACCAGGCTAAGCGCGGGATGGATCCAGCGGATATGCAGTAGCCAGTGCGAACCGGCAGCAAAATCCTGCGCGAATGCTTCAGCCAGAGAGTGCGCAGGGTAGAGTGTATCGCCCAAAGCAGCCAATGACCCGCTGACGCCTACCAGCAGTGTTGTTCCCAGTCCGATAGATGCAATGCCGACATGCTTTAACTGGACACCACCCCGCATACGGGCGCTTTCCCGACTCAGAAAGTGGGCGGTAAGGGTAAGCGCAGCTAGCAACAACAGTGTATTTGCAAGGTGGAGCGACAAAAATACCGCCCGCTCCGGTGACTCGTTCGTGCCGGTAAGCCCCAGCTTGACCAGCAACGCGCCCAATAACGCCTCGTTGAAGGTGAGCACGCCGGAAGCCGCGGCAAATACGCGAGCAAGATGGCGGCGTGTGGTTTCTCGCCAGGTCCAGGCAATCAGCCCCACCAAGGCAAAAACCGAAACACCCACCGAGGCACGATGCGCAAACTCGATGACCGAGGCGAGCGTCTTCCAGTGCTGGACTACGGTGCCGCCACACAGCGGCCAGTGCTCGCCGCAGCCATTGCCGGAGCCGGTGGAGCGCACCACCGCTCCCCATAGAATGACGAGGATGTTATAAGCTACGACACCCCAGGCAAAACGACGCAGCCCCAGAGAAGGTAAGGAGCTTGGTGCAGCTTGGCGGAACGCGGTCTCGAAATGTACTGGAGAGATGCTAGTAGCCATAAATTGGTAGCAGCTTTGAAACTTGCTGCTGCTTTGATTTTAATCTTTCCGGCAACCCTTTTCCTTAAAATCTAATCTCTACAGTCCTATGAATAATGTTCGTAAATTTTCGCAAATCGCTACTTTTGCTTTGGCTTCCGCGCTGATGATGCCGGTTGCCGCGATGGCACAAACCGCAGGCCAGGACGCCCAGGCAGCCGGAACCGATACCAAGAATGCAGCCAAGAGCAGCGGCAGTGCTGTTTCGAAAACCACAAAGCACGCGGCTCATAAGACTGCCAGCACTACACATACTGCCACCAAGAAAACCAAAAGCGGCACCGGCAAGGCCATCGATAAGACTAAAGAAGGCACTACGGTAGCTGCTGACAAGACCAAGGAAGTCTCGGTTAAGGCATACGACAAGAGCAAGGAGGGCGTGCAGAAAGTGTTTGACCCTAAAGCTGCTAAAAAGAGCAAAGTTTCTGATCAGTCACGTGAAGCGAAGATGAGCGCCAAGGATATGCAGGCGGTGGAAAAGCAGAAGGTGCAGGACACCAAGCCCCAGTAAATCTCCATGCGGGTGTGGGATATTTGAGTGAGGCGTTGCTGAAGACCGTTGCTCTTTGTAAAACTATAGAGCAAGTTGAAGCTCTAGTGTAGGTTCAACTTATACAATGTAGCCTATTATCTAAAAAGCCGCCTAGCGCGGCTTTTTTATTATCATAAATTACTAAATTTTTGCCTGCATATTAGATGCAAATAAATTTGCACATCTTACGCAATATCCAAGTCGGACGCAATCACGAGCCAGCTCCCTAATTTGCGAATAGTGATTTAGTTGCCCTTTCGTAGCATGGGAGCGGTGCAGCGGCTTAGTTACTATTACTCTTTGGTCAATTTTGAGCTTACTTATCTATTTAGCAAAATTCCTGTTAAGCTCTGTGGGCAGCGGAGAAGTATGTTCCAGAACACTTCTCAAGAAAGGCTTCAAATGAAAAAGCGCACTTTAGCTGTAGAAAATGCCGCAACTGCAAGTAGATTTTCTTTAAAAAGCAATACCAGCCTATCCACAACAAGAACAGGAAAAATAGGGTTCGTGTCTGGAGTCATGCTGATAGCGTGCTTGAAAGCGGCGTCCGGTCAGGCAATAAATGTTCTTACGCAGCATAACGACCTTGGCAGATCAGGCGCAAACCCTAACGAAACCGTGCTCACCACTACCAATGTGAATGAAACTTCCTTTGGCAAGCTGTTCTCATTGCCTATTGATGGATTCACCTATGCACAACCTTTGTACGCTTCAAATATTAGCATCCCGAACCAAGGAATACACAACGTCGTCTATGCCGCTACCGCGCATGACAGCGTATATGCGTTCGACGCGGATTTAGGTGCACAATACTGGCGTGTCTCACTTGGAACTCCGGTACCCAGTTCTGTCATAGGTACACCTAACATTCAGGTGGAAGTCGGGATTATCAGCACACCGGTGATAGACCCAACCAGCGGCACGATCTACGTGGTTGCGAAAACATATGAATCAAACGTGCAGATCTTTCGCCTTCATGCACTTGACCTAACCACAGGCGCAGAAAAGTTTGGCGGTCCCGTTCAGATTACAGCTTCGGTCAGTGGTTCCGGCGTTTCGAGTAGCGGAGGCAATGTTCCTTTCGTTGCGTCTCAGGAAAACCAGCGCGCTGCCCTCACGCTAGTTAATGGAATCGTGTACCTTGCCTTTGCCTCGCATGAAGATCACGATCCCTACCATGGCTGGCTTTTGGGGTATCAGGCAAGCACCTTGAAACAGGTCCAGGTTTTCAACGTAACTCCGAATAGTGGAGAAGGCGCAATCTGGATGGGAGGTCAAGGTCTCTTGGCTGACTCTTCCAATAACCTTTACCTTATTACTGCCAACAGCACCAAGTCCACAGAGAACGCCTCTCTCGACTATGGAGAGAGTTTCTTGAAGTTGGTACCCAGCGGTACCTCCCTGACTGTTGGAGATTATTTCAAGCCGAACAATTATGACTCCCTTAACTCGGGCGATCTCGACCTGGGCTCTACCGGTGCCTTCGCTATCCCCGGCACGACTTATATCGGGGGCGGCAGTAAAGGTGGAACGCTTTATGTTGTCGACACCACTAACATGGGTAAGCTGAACACGTCTGGAGATAAAGCCGTTCAAGAGTTTAAGCCGGACAATGGCTTATGGGGTTCACCGGCGTTCTGGAACAACACGCTCTACATCTGGGGGATTAGTGAGCAGCTTAAAGCCTTCAATTTCTCTGGCGGTCGCTTTTCCACTTCGCCATCCTCGCAGGGAGCCTATGCGACAGGAGGAGGCACGACCAGCGGATCGGTTTCCGTGTCTTCCAACGGAACCACGACGGGCACAGGCATTGTTTGGGCAACCGCCCCTTCTGCTGACCCTGATCACGCGACTATAGGCGGTAACCTCTTCGCCTACGATGCCTCGAATTTATCAAATCTGCTATGGAGCACAACACAGAACACTTCGCGCGATAGCTACGGCAACTATGCAAAGTTTTGCGCTCCGACAATTGCGAACGGCAAGGTCTATGTCGGTACGGATTCCGGACAAGTCGTAGTCTATGGGCTGCTGGGTACCAGCTCCGGAACCAATCTTATTGCGAATGGAACTTACACCCTCACCAATCGATATAGCGGCATGGTCATCGACGATCCTGGACTCTCGAAAGCACAAAGCAAGGTGATGGTACAGTGGCCTGCCAATGGGGGCAGCAATCAAAACTGGGTACTTACAAACCTTGGCAACAACATAGTCACCCTGGTCAACGCAAACAGCAGTCAAGCGCTTGAAGTAACTGGAGCCTCCAAGGGGAACAGCGCGCTTGTCGATCAATATCCGTATCAGGGCAATACATGGCAGCAGTGGAAAATCACTTCAGTCGGGGGAGCTTATTACGAATTGACTAATGTAAATAGTGGTCAAGCACTCGATAATGATGGAGCATCCAAAACCGCCGGAGCCGATATCGATCAATATCCATACCAGGGCAATACATGGCAGCAGTGGAGCTTCTGATTACATTCGAAGTAAGCGCCGGAGCCAAGGATCTCAACATAGAGATCCTTGGTACTTGGCGCTATTGCGTACTGTTCTCAAGGGTGGAGCAGGTACAAGGACTAAAGTTCTTATGAAGCATACGGAAGATTCCAGACATAATCGTATTCAGATTTGATGCAGGCTTCAAACTTTTTTTGAAATAGCTAAATTGCCTGGCTTTAGGCTCATTGCACTTATGGTGTATCCAAATGTGTATGTCACTGTAGGTCCCATATCACCATAATTTCTTAGAATGATATGGCGGGGACGACGGGACTCGAACCCGCGACCTCTGCCGTGACAGGGCAGCGCTCTAACCAACTGAGCTACGTCCCCTGAGATGATGCTTTCGCTGCTTAAACTCAGCCGCAGGAGGACGCTTAGGGACGCCCTAACGGAACTATAGCAGAAGCGTTTATGCGATTCCATATCATTCCAGGGCTTACCCCAACCAAACCCATAAAGTCAGCCGCCAAAAGCACCCCTGTGAAGACCAGCCAGGCTACTTCCAAGAAAACATCCGACACAAAGGCAAGCGGACGCAAGGCAGACGCACCTGCCAAGACTGCAACCAGGAAAACTTCAGTGAAGACTACCAAGGCAGGAGCGCAGCAAGCAGCGATTGCCATTAAGAAAAAGACAGTAGCCAAGAAAACAAGCTCGGCAAAAAAGGGTAGTCGCTAATAGTCGCTGACATCAGCATTTGGCGTCCACATGCCGGAAGTGTCATGCTTGACTTTGGACCCGCAGGCGACTGGTATGCACCGTACTTGCTGCCGGCCGCCTATGCTGTTCTATAGCACCGACAAACGCGCTTTGAACCAGGCAAATTGTCTGTTCCAGGTTCTACAGCCGGTCCTGCTATTTCACCAACCCGCCGCATCCTCATGCGGCCGCAACCAAGGAGTTTTCGCAATGGCAGATGTCACCATTACAGTACGACCCAACGGTTCATTCCGAGTAGAAGGTTCTATTCGCCTGGTTGACGGCAATGGTGCCGAGTGGGACCTGGGCGGCAAGCCTGCCATTTCCCTGTGCCGCTGCGGCGCTTCAACCCGCAAGCCTTTCTGCGACGGCAGCCATACAAAAATCGGCTTTGCCGCGGCAGAAGCAGCCGTGGCCGCGATTGACCCTGCTGCCGCCGAAGCCGTAAAGGGCGACAACGCACCGAAGGCCGCACCCCAGTCGTAGAAGGATTCAGAAGGATCAAATCGAGACGGTGTTCATCCAATTGCTACGATGAACACCATTCCCGGCCGCTCTTTCAGGCTCAACAAATACCGCTTTCTTACGGAACTTGTTCGTGAATCCCTGCTCACCCCCATGAGCGGCGGTCATCTACTGCCCCGCACAGCAGGGGCAGGTGAGGCCGCTATCACCTGGATCGGGCACTCATCGTTTCTTCTGCAACTGGCCGGCAAGCACATCCTCATCGATCCGGTCTTTGCCCGCTTCCTTATCGTGCTCAAACGGAGGCGCAAGCCGGGTATTCGCATTCGTTCCCTGCCGCCTATTGATCTTGTGCTGCTGACACACGCTCACATGGACCATCTCAACCTGCCGTCGCTGCGCGGCATCCTGCGCAGCAACCGTCGACAGGATGCGCCCGCGCCTACAGTTGTCGTGCCCAAGGGAGTTGAGGACCTGGTGCAACGGCTTGGCTTTCATGAGGTCCGCACGCTCGAAGCATGGTCCTCCACAACACTCGGTGCACTCACCGTCACCATGACGCCGGCCCGGCACTGGGGCGCGCGCATGTTCGACGATGTTGGGCGCGGCTACGGCGGCTATGTGATCCAGGCTCAAGGCCATTCCATCTACCACTCAGGAGACACCGCCTACTTCCCGGGCTTTGCTGCAATCGGTGAGCGGCTGCACCCGCAGGTTGCCTTGCTGCCCATCGGCGCGTACTCGCCTGACAGCTTCCGCAGCGTGCACACCAGCCCGGAAGACGCGCTGCAAGCGTTCAAAGACCTTGGCAGCGAGCTGATGATCCCGATGCATTACGGCACCTTTCGCCTGTCGCAGGAGCCTATGGACGAGCCGCCTGTACGCCTGCTTGCGGCTGCGGCCAAGGCGGGCTTGAGCAGCCGTGTGCTGGTTCTGGAAGAAGGGCAAACGCACGTGCTGCCGTCTCTTTAGGCTCTCTCCCGGCAAGGGGTATGAATGCTGCTGTATGCTCCCGGTATCGCACCGCGTAACGTCGCATAGCCGAGGCATTCACGATCCATGCAACTCAACTCCCTTCTTCTGAAAAGCGCGCTTGTCGGCGCTCTTGGCGGCCTGCTCTTCGGCTTTGATACTGCCGTGATCTCCGGCACCACGCACCAGCTCACGCAAGTGTTTTCGCTCTCCGCAGGCCAGCTTGGGCTCACGGTATCCATTGCGCTCTGGGGCACGGTGCTGGGCGCGCTTACCTCCGGCAACCTGGGCCAGCGCATCGGCTCGCGTGAGGCGTTGCGCATCATGGCAGTACTTTACATAGCGTCCGCTTTCGGCGCGGCACTCTCGTGGAACTGGACTTCCCTGCTGGTGTTCCGCTTCATCGGCGGTCTCGGCATCGGCGGCTCGTCGGTGCTGGGCCCGGTCTACATTGCAGAGATGGCACCGGCACGTATTCGCGGACGTCTCGTCGGGCTGTTCCAGGTCAACATCGTTGTCGGCATCCTGCTGGCCTATGCCTCGAACTACGGCTTTGAAACAGCGCACCTGGGGGCCAACACCTGGCGCTGGGAGCTTGGCATTGCCGGCGCACCCGCGCTTGTGTTCCTGGCGCTTCTATTCGGTGTCCCGCGCTCGGCGCGCTGGCTCATATCGCAGAACCGCACGGATGAAGCTCGCTCCGCACTCGGTCTGCTGGGCTCACCCGACCCGCAAAAGGAAGTCGATGAGATGCGCGCTGCCGCACACGAAGACCGGCAGCAAAAAGACGCCCCGCTGTTCACCCGCAACCTGCGCCTGCCCATCTTTCTTGCGGTCACCGTTGGGCTGTTCAACCAGCTGGCAGGCATCAATGCCATCCTGTACTATCTCAACGACATCTTCCGCGCAGGCGGTTTCTCCTCTGTCTCATCGGACGAGCAGGCCGTAATCATCGGCATCATGAACCTGCTCGCCACCCTTCTGGGCATGAGCCTCATTGACAAGCTGGGCCGCAAAACGCTGCTGCTCATCGGCGCTGTCGGCACCGCTGTCTGCTTGGCAGGTGTGGCAGCCGTCTTCTACACAGGCCAGCACCGAGGCGCGCTACTGTGGCTGCTGGTGGCTTACATTTTCTTTTTCGCCATCTCGCAAGGCGCGGTCATTTGGGTCTACATTTCTGAGGTCTTCCCCACACGCGTACGCTCCAAGGGCCAAAGCCTCGGCTCGGGCTCACACTGGGTTGCCAACGCCGCCATTTCCTTCGCATTTCCGGTGATTGCAAAACACTCGTCCGGCGCGCCATTCGCATTCTTCAGCGCGATGATGGTGGTGCAGTTCTTTGTCGTGCTGTTCCTCTACCCGGAGACAAAAGGCGTCTCGCTGGAGCAGCTGCAAACGCAGCTCGGCACGAGTGAGGCCTGAGCACTTCCCCATTATTTAGTAAGCTTCATAACCTTTCGATTGTGTCGATTTGTTCGCCCGGGACACGCGTCTTCAGGCTTCCTTGCATCATCCAATATTCATGATGCAGGTACAGCAAAAGCTTGAAATTCTCGCCGATGCCGCCAAATATGACGCCTCTTGCGCCTCCTCCGGAGCCAAGCGCGCGGGCAACGGCAAAGGCATCGGCCACTCTGACGGAATGGGCATCTGCCATAGCTACACACCCGATGGCCGCTGCGTTTCCCTGCTCAAAATCTTGTTGACCAACTACTGCACCTACGATTGCGTGTTTTGCGTCAACCGCGTTTCAAGCGATGTGCAGCGCGCCCGGTTTACCCCGCAGGAAGTCGTTGACCTGACGATAAATTTCTACAAGCGTAATTACATCGAGGGCCTGTTCCTCTCCTCCGGCATCATCCAGTCGCCCGACTACACCATGGAGCAGCTAATCGAGGTTGCACGCACATTGCGCGAGGTTCACAGCTTCGGCGGCTACATTCACCTCAAGGCGATCCCCGGTGCCAGTGACACGCTCATTGAGCGAGCAGGCACCTACGCCGACCGCCTAAGCGCGAACATGGAGCTGCCCACGCAGCAGGACCTGGTACAGCTTGCGCCCGACAAGAAAGTCGAGACCATCGAGAATACGATGGGACAGATTTTTCAACACAAGGCCGAAGCCGCGGAAGAATCAAAAAATGCTGATC
>CAXSFX010000047.1:0-21693 GCA_964236655.1 uncultured Acidobacteriaceae bacterium
CTCGGGCTATACCTCATTCGCTCAAGGAAGTGCACGTGTCCGATTCAGAGTTCGAGCGCAGCCTGCAGGAGCTTCGGCAAGAGAAGCTCAGGAAAATCACAGAGCTGGGCCGGCAGGCGTACCCCAACAGCTACCCTTTCAAAAACACGCTGCCGGACATTGTGAGCCAATATGGCGAAGCCTCTTCAGAATCTCTGGAAACGCCGCGCATTGAGGTTGCTGTTGCCGGGCGGCTGATGGCGATTCGCGGGCAGGGCAAAGCAGGCTTTGCGCACCTGCAGCAGGGTGGCGTCCGCCTGCAGCTGTATGTGCGGCAAGACGCGGTAGGCGAGCAGGCCTTTGCGTTGTATAAGCTGCTCGACATCGGCGACCACATCGGCGTGACCGGCTACCTGTTTCGTACGCGCACCAATGAGCTGAGCGTGCATGTAGAAACGCTTACCTTTTTGACCAAGGCCATGCTAGCCCTGCCGGAAAAGTATCACGGCCTGGCAGATGTGGAGCTGCGCTACCGCCAACGCTATGTCGATTTGTTCATGAACACAGAGCTTGAAACGGAAGACGCCGCGCCTGCCGGGTCTGAAAACGCTCACAGCGAGCATGACAAGCACGAGACGCACGGCGAGCTTGAGGTAAGCGCGATTGCATCGGCTCCTGTTACGGCTGCCAGTGCAACACCGGCGATCCGTGTGCGCGAAGTGTTCGTCAAGCGCGCCCAGATATTGCGCGCTCTGCGCCGTTTCTTTGACGAACGCGGCTACCTCGAAGTGGAAACGCCCATGATGCAACCAATTGCAGGCGGTGCCGCGGCCAAGCCGTTCACCACGCACCACAACGCGCTCGACATGGACCTGTTTCTACGCATCGCCCCCGAGCTGTACCTGAAGCGGCTGGTAGTCGGCGGCATGGACCGCGTGTATGAGATCAACCGCAACTTCCGCAACGAGGGGACCTCGACACAGCACAATCCCGAGTTCACCATGCTCGAGTTTTATCAGGCGTATGCGAACTACCACGACTTGATGGACCTGACAGAAGAACTGATCAAGTTTGTCGCGCAGGAGGTGAATGGCACAACCAAGACACGCTTCAACGGGCAGGATATCGACTTGGCAAAGTGGCAGCGTTATTCCATGCATGAGGCGATCATCGCGTTCTGGCCTGAAGACTTTGGCTCAGCTCCGAACCTGAAAACGCTTGAAAATTCAGATGAGCTTGAGAAATTTCTCGATACCTCGCTCCGGCATTTGCATGCACATTACCCGCAAATCTCCACATCGAGCAGCGAAGTTATAGGTGTAGATATGAAGCGGCATCGTCTCCTTCGTAGCCTTAACATGCTCATAAACGCGCAGCTAGTTTTGCTTAGCGGAAACTTAGGACCCGGAATCGAAGCAATGATGGAGGCTCTGAATTTACCCAAGTCGACAGAGGCTCAGCTGCATCAGCGTCATCAGCGTCAATCACTAGGAAAAACCATTGCAGGCCTCTTCGAAGCCGTCGCTGAACCTCATCTCATCCAGCCCACCATCATCTACGACTTCCCCCTCGCCGTCTCCCCGCTCTCCAAGCAAAAACCCGACGACCCCGAATGGGTCGAGCGCTTCGAGTTCTACATCGGCGGCTTCGAGCTAGGCAACGCCTTCTCCGAGCTCAATGACCCCACCGAGCAGCGCCGCCGCTTCGAACAGCAACTCGGCGAGCGAGCCCGCGGCGATGACGAAGCCCACGCCATGGACGAGGATTACATTCGCGCCCTCTCCTACGGCATGCCCCCTACAGCAGGCGAAGGCATCGGCATCGACCGCCTCACCATGATCCTGACCGGCGCACGCTCCATCCGCGATGTCATCCTCTTTCCACTCCTACGCCCACAGCAAACGACCTGAAATATGTGTCATCCTGAGCGAAGTCAAAGGACCTGCTTTTTATCGAATGTAGGCGCAAAGGTCAGAAGCAGGTCCTTTGACTTCGCTCAGGATGACACCGGTATAGGGCAAATTTGGTAAAAACATCTCTCACCTACCCTTAGAGCGGCACCCTACCGAGGTGACACAGGTTTGCCTAAAAGTTTAGCAACCAGCTACTCGCCCAGTAAAAACCGCCGCGTGCTCTGCGCTTTTCCCGTCACGCCATCACACTCGATCAACGTCGCACTCATACGCGGGTCGTCCTTGGCTTGCTCAAACCGAGCGGGCATGCCGGTAAGGAACCGGTGTAGCACCATGTCTTTTTCCACGCCGATCACGCTGTCATACGGCCCGCTCATGCCTACATCTGTCTGGTACGCAGTGCCCCCCGGCAGCACACGATCATCCGCCGTCGGCACATGCGTATGCGTGCCCAGCACGGCAGTCACGCGGCCATCCAAATGCCAACCCATGGCCACTTTTTCACTCGTCGCCTCGGCGTGGAAGTCCACCAGGATCACAGGTGCCGTGATCCCCTTCAGCAACTTGTCGGCAGTGCGGAACGGGTCGTCATTCGCCGCCATAAAGACCCGCCCCTGCAAATTAATTACGGCGTACCCCTGCCCATCGGCCAGTACACCCTGGTACCAGCCGAAGCCCGGTGTTCCCTCGACATAATTTGCAGGACGCAGCAACCGGCGCGGGCGCTCATGGCTTGCTACAGCAGCCGACTGCATGTACTCGATAATCTCGCGCTTGTCCCACACGTGGTTGCCGGTGGTAAGCACATGCGCGCCCAGGTCGAACAGCTCGTCAGCTATCAAGGGCGTTACACCAAAGCCGCCCGCCGAGTTCTCAGCGTTAATCACCAGCAAATCCACAGCCTGATCTTCAACCAGCGCCCGCAAATGTTCGCGCACGATACGGCGGCCTGCAAACCCGAACACATCACCTACAAAGAGAATTCGCAAGAAGCTTCCTGTTCCCAGATCCTATAAAGCATGGGATGACGCCCAAGGCTAGCATGGCATGTGCCGGCAAACAGCCGATCACTGAACTATTTGAAAGCGACAAAAACTTCATCGCCGCGCACCTCAACCGGGTACACCTCGACCACTGCTGATGGGTCGTGATCTGCCCTGCCGGACTCAAGATCAAACGCCCACGCATGCCAAGGGCACAGCACCTTACCGGCCTCAAGCGTGCCTTCCGCCAGGGGACCTTGCCGATGCGGGCAGATATTGTCGATTGCAGAAATCGTGCCGCTATTGTTGGCGACACAAAGCTGGTGTCCGCTTACAGTAAATTCCTGTAGCGATCCTTCCTGTGGCAGCTCGGCCTGCGTGCATAGTCTCACAAATGGCAAGTTGCTGATCTCCCTATTGACCATGGTACGGGCTAAGCTGGATAGAAGCGAAGAGGAGACATATGAGCAACCGATTGAGCCGAGGTCCGGCCAAGCCAGTCCAGTCTGTCTCCAGTTCAAAGATATTGACAAAGCCGGTGCAGGCAAGCCTACCCCCCACCCCGGCAGTTCCCCGCAAATGGATCTACGGTAGCCTGGCTGCCATCCTCGGCTTGGCGATACTGGTGGGCGCGTTTTCCATGTGGGTTATTTTGCACAAACGGTAAGCGCATCCTTGTCGCGTTTACCTGCCTGAGTCCTTCAACTCAAACTTTTAGAATGTTCAATTTGTCGTTCATTCTAAACGACATACCAGGAAATACCGCTCCCATGGTGTGCGCTTGTATCGTCGCAGCAGATGCTTCGCTTAACACTTGCCGAAAGTCTGTAGTGACCTTCAGATCGCGGTCCTCATTCAGCTGTCCGGCATCGAGCCCGGGCCATGCCCCATACACTTTACCGCCTTGCACCTGTGCTCCCAGTACCAGCATGACATTGGCATGACCATGATCCGTACCGCCCGTGCCGTTCTGCCGTACTGTCCGTCCAAACTCTGACATCGTGACAACAACAACATCGTCACCGTCGCGGCCCATATCGCATCGAAATGCGGCCAGCGCATCGCCCCACTCCCGCAACCGTGCAGCCAGCTGCCCATTGGCACCGCCCTGGTTCTGGTGCGTGTCCCACCCGCCCATTTCAGCAAAGGCAACCTCCACTCCCAGGTTGGCCTTCATCAACTGCGCAATGCCCTTCATGCTTTCGGCAAATGGATTCTTCGCGTAAACGGCACCATGGGTCGGCTGGTACCGGTCTGGAGCCGCGGAGCGCAGCATGCGCAGGGCTTCAAAAGTTTCCTTACCGGTTCCATGCAGCACGCTGTTGACGCTGTCCGCGTACATGGCTGCAAAGCCGTCCGGGGTTCCCTGGCTGTGTACGCCGAAATTGTGGATGTCGCCGATAGCAATGGCAGGAACATGCCCGGCAAGCGTTCGCGGCACATTCGTGCCCATGGAAACGGCGCGAAACGCACTCGGCGGCCCCGATGACGCAGACGCAGCCAGTGCACGGTTCAGCCAGCCGTCAGGTGTTACTTTCACCCCAGGGGTGCCGCTTTCCATGTAATCCTGCGCGTCAAAGTGCGAGCGGGTCGGGTCAGGCGATCCGCAGGCATGGACGATTGCAAGCTCCTTTGCATCCCAGAGCGGCTTGAGCGAGGCGAGAGCAGGATGCAGGCCGAAAAAGCCGTCGAGGTCGAGCACATCCTCGGGCTGGATAGCAATGGAGGACCGCAGCCGGTAGTAGTTCTTCTCCCGGTAGGGGACAACCATGTTGAGCCCATCCGCAGCACCGCGCTGAAAGACCACCACCAGGCGCTTGCCGCCATGCCGCAGGCCTTCTGTTTGCGCCAGCACCGCGCGGGTCAGCAGCGTTGGGATCATTGCTGTGCCTACTACCGCCATTGCGCCGCCGCGCATGAACACTCGCCGTGTGATCGCCATTGCAACTCTCCGCTTGTGGAAACGTATTCAAGTAGAGAAAGTTGCAGTAAGAACCATCCAAGCAGGAACCTTAGTACCTGGCTAGCGATTCCATAGCCCGAAAAATTCGGTCAGGCTGCGGCAGAATTTCATCTTCAAGCAGCGGCTGGTAGGCCACAAAGGTGTCCATGCCCGCCACCCGCCGCACAGGCGCATCAAGCTCATCGAACAGCTCATCGGCGATACGCGCGGCAATCTCGGCTCCGTAGCCCCAACTTTGCATATCCTCATGCGCTACCAGCACTCGGCTGGTCTTGTGAACAGAGGTGGCGATTGCCTCCCAGTCGTAGGGGCTCAGCGTGCGCAAATCGAGCAGCTCCACTTGCAAGCCAAGCTCACGCTCCGCACGCTGCGCCGCCTGCAATGCACGCGGTACTACCGCACCATAGGTGATTACGGTCATATCTGTACCCGCACGCACGGTTGCAGCCTTGCCGAACGGGATGGTGTAGTCCGGGCCGGGGTCCGTGGCGCGGCCATATGGCTCGCGGTACAAGCGCTTGTGTTCAAGAAACAGCACGGGATCATCACAGCGGATTGCCGTTCGCAGCAGGCCGTTCGCATCGAGCGCATTGGAGGGCATCACGACACGAATGCCGGGTGTATGCGTGAACATGACCTCACCCGATTGTGAATGGTAGATAGCACCGCCGGTCAAGTAGCCGCCGATGGGGCAGCGAATCACCAGCGGTGCGGAAAAGGTACCGTTCGAACGCCAGCGCAGGTTTGAAAGCTCATTGCGCATCTGGTGCAGTGCGGGCCATATGTAGTCGAAGAATTGAATTTCTACTACCGGCTTCATGCCGCGCACGGCATAGCCCAGTGCGCGGCCTACGATATTGGCCTCGGCAAGCGGTGAGTTGAAGACACGCTCCGAACCGAAAGCAGTTTGAAGGCCGGCGGTAAGC
This sequence comes from uncultured Acidobacteriaceae bacterium, assembly GCA_964236655.1. Taxonomy (GTDB): domain Bacteria; phylum Acidobacteriota; class Terriglobia; order Terriglobales; family Acidobacteriaceae; genus EB88. The sequence goes on from CAXSFX010000047.1 coordinate 5,765, forward strand.
TTGAAGACGCCGCCTTTGCCCTTGAGCTTGCCTGCGCGCAGGGCTTCGTCGCGGCTGGCGTCGGCCACATCCTCGCCATAGACAATGATGCGCTCGTCACGCTGCATTTCACTGTGCAGGCAGCTGTTAATCAGTTCGGCCATAGTGCGTGGCTTGTCGGTTACAGGCGCGGGCGGTACGGCAAGCGAAGCACTGGTCGGGTCCAACTGCTCAGAGTAGACATGGAGCGGGATACTGGCAATCGTAGGCAGCGCCGCCGCAACGGCGCGGTCTGAAGCCTCCTGCACCTCGGCGTCTACGCCGCGTTCGAGCAGCGTCAAGGCAGGGGTATCCAGCAAGCCTCTACGCAGAAGCACCTCGCGGAAGCGTGGTAGGGGATCGCGCAGGGCGTCTGCTGCAATTTCATCCGCGCTCCTGTACACCCGCTCATCGTCCGACTCGGAGTGCGAGTAGGGCCGCACGACATGCCCATGCACAAAGGCCGGGCCGTTGCCGGCGCGGCACCAGGCCACAGCTTCAGTTAGCGCGGCATAGCTGGCAATGGGGTCGCAGCCGTCCACTTCAACAAAGAAAAAGTTGGGAAAGTTCTGCACCAGCCGCGAGATGTTCCCACCGGGGGTATTGACCTCAACCGGTGTCGAGATGGCATAACCGTTGTCCTCAATGACGTAGACCACTGGCAGCTTCTGGTTTGAGGCGGTGTTGAGCGACTCCCAGAACTCGCCCTGGCTGGTCGAGCCCTCACCGATGGACAGATATACCACTTCATCACCGTGGAAGGTGACGTCCTTGAACGCGCGATAGTCGCCCTCATGCCTGGCCGCGGCTTCCGGGTGGCGCGAGAAGTATCGACCTGCCTCGGCGCAACCGATGGCATGCAGGCACTGGGTTGCTGTCACGGAGGAGGTGGAAACGATGTTAAGTCGGGGATTGCCCCAGTGGCAGGGCATTTGGCGGCCGCCGCTGGATGGGTCCGCGGCTGCTCCTACACCTTGTAGAAAGAGCTCTTCCACGGTAGAACCAAGCGTCAGACATAGCGCCCGATCACGATAGTAGGGAAAGAACCAGTCATAGCCGGGCCGGAAGGCCATGCCCGCGGCTACCAGCAGGGCTTCGTGACCCGCACAGGAGATCTGAAAAAAAATCTTCTGCTGCCGCTTCAGCTGGATTTCACGGTCATCTGTGCGCCGCGACAACAGCATGAGCCGGTACATCGCAATGAGCTGCTCGGAGCTCAAATCCATTTCGGTTTCCTCGAACTGTACTGCCTGTGCTGCCGGCATAACGATCTCTCCCGCCGCCATGCATTGCTCCTAATGCCGTTGGTAAGGACGGCTTCCAAGTCAGTCTATAACTCGGCAGGCTGCCCTTGCCGTGTGCCTACCCTTAGAAGCCGCGCATCCGCTCTTTGACTGACTTTGCCAGCTTCTCAATCTCTTCACTTTTTTTAATGACAGGAATAGAAAGCTGATCCTTGTTGCTTTTGCTCACTTCGTCGCGCAACTGTCCTGCCAGCTGGAATAACTTTTCCGTGTCGGCTATCAGCTGCCTTTGACGGTCGCTGTTGCGACGCTCCGCTTGCTGCTCCTGCATTTGCGGGCTTATCGTCGGACCGTTTCTGTCATGGTCGTTATTCAAGCCGCTGTTGATGCCCGGCGGCGGCTCCGGTCCGTTGTGCTGCGCGGGCGCTTTCAGCGCAGCAGCCGACAGTACCAGGGTCACCACAGCCAACAGGCGGGCCTGTCTCCGGGGCAGGGCCGCTGCTACGCTGAACATATGGGACAAGTGCCGCTTCGATAAACCTCGGAAACGCAAATGGTGTCGCATCGCATCCATCCCTTGCCTGCAAAGGAAATCTCTGCATGACATTTCTGTTAGACGCGGGAACGGCCACCGGGCACTCGCACAAGCTCGTCGATCTGCTTTCGCCTGATTTGCTGTTCCGGGCCGCGCAGCACCTTGTAATTGAGGTGCTGCCTAGAATTCTAATCATTCTGGCGCTTGCCTGGGTTTTGATCCGGGCGCTCACCTTTTTTACCAATCGAACAGCTCGAATGGCAGAGAGGCATGCAGCCGCGGCAACCCGGGTCTCGCAGGCTCGTACCCTGGCTTCCGTGCTGCGCACCACCGGTATCGGCGTCATCAGCTTTGTGGCAGTGCTTGAAATTCTACCTTTGATCGGCTTCAACCTGGGGCCGCTGCTGGCTTCAGCCGGGATCGCAGGTGTCGCAATCGGTTTGGCTTGCCAAACGATAGTCAAGGATTGTCTAAACGGCATGCTGGTGTTGTTAGAGGACCAATATAACGTGGGCGACGTGGTTAAAGTGGCCGGGCTCTCCGGCCAGGTGGAAGCCATGAGCCTGCGCAAAACCACCCTGCGTGACGGCGACGGCACGTTGTACATCATTCCCAATTCGCAAATTACAACAGTGGCTAACATGACACGGGACTACTCCGTCGCTACCGTCAATGTGGATGTGGATTTTTCGGAGAGTCCGGATGAAGTGATGCGAGTTCTGCGCGAAACGGCCATGAGTGTGCGCAACGATCCGGCGTTTGCCGACGCCTTTCTGGCTGATCCGACACTGCTGGGTGTGGATGCCATCAAGGGCTCGCAAGTGACCTATCCGATTGTTCTAAAAACCCGTGCCAACCAGCAGTGGGGTGCCAAACGCGAGCTGCAGCGCCGCGTGCGCATCGCGCTGCTTGAAAACAACATGCTGCCGGGCGATCCGAACCGGGTGTACAACATGCACCTGCCGCCTACACAGGTTGCGCAAGCGCAGCCTAAAGGCTTGGAGGCTCATGCACCGGACCCAACCACGCTGAAGCCGCAGGATACAAATCCATTCACCGGCGAAGGGTTGTGAGCCTGCAAGTGCTGTTACTGACACCATTACCGAAACGTCAAGCGTGACCCTTTTGCGCTTGACGGAATGACCATACCCCAGCGGCCGTCTGCCTGTGTCAGCAGGCTTTTCTTCCCGTCCACTGAAGAGTCGCCCCCCTTCGGCGTCCAGCCTACGACCTCCACGCGGTACTCATGCCACCACGGCTTCCACTTCCCTTCCTGCTGTGCGATTTCTACGTTGACTGAGCCATCGGCAGCAGCGGAGCAGGTGAAACGGATGCGCGCAAACTCTCCCTTGCGAAAGTCGAAGCTGTGGCCGTCGTCGGTGTACACCTCACCCGCGCATGCTTCTCCTGGTGTGTCGAGACCGACTGCCAATGGATACACCCGCAGGGTGAGCGGGCCTTGGGGTATCTCCGCGGTGCTCTGGGTCAGCGGCGCAATCGGCAAAATGCTCCCGCCGCGCACGTAGACCGGCAATTCCTCCAGCTTCGGAGTGCGCATCAATGGCTTCTGTGCAATGACCTTATCCCGCTGCTCCAGGTCCAGGGTGCCGGTGGGCTTGCTTCGCGTGATCTGCTCACCTGTCCAGTAGTCATACCAGGTGCCCGGCGGCAGATGGATGGTGTACGGCGCGACTTCCTCCGGGGACGGGTTGGGAGCAACCAGGATGCGGCTGCCGAAGAGGAATTCACCGCCGCCGGTCGTCAAATCGTAAGGGCTGCCGTCACTGGTGGCATGTGGAAATTCAAGAAACAGCGGTCGGTTGATAGGCAGGCCGTCGTGCGAAGTCTCCTCAGCCACGGTGTAAAGGTAAGGCATCAGCCGGTACCGTTCCTCGATAAAATGGCGGCGAATCGCTTCCTGCTCCGGCCCGTCAACCCATACCTCGTGCATGCGCGTGCCCTTGGCGGAGTGGTCGCGGTCAATCGGCTGAAAAGCTGCCAGCTCGATCCACTTGGTGAGCAGATCGGGCGGCGGAGAGCCTGCAAAGCCTCCCACGTCACCCCCGGCAAGTGAGAACCCGCTCAGCCCCAGATTTACCAGCTGCGGCACGCTCATGCGCAAGTGGTTCCAGGTGGCGCTGTTGTCCCCGGTCCATGTCGTGCTGTAGCGTTGGCCCCCGGCGTAGCTGGCACGGGTCATCACAAAGGGCCGCTCATTTGGCCGCAGCGTGAGCTCACCTTCCTCCGTAGCGCGAGCATTCTGCATGCCGAAAACATTGTGGATTTCAAGCTGCGACGCGGTGCGTTTGCGAAAACCGGGTTCATCGATACGATCCTGCACATCGCCCGGCATCGTCTTACCGGGGCCGTCAAAGACCGCGGGCTCGTTCATGTCGTTCCAGAAGCCTGCCACGCCGTCGTTTGTAAATTCCTTGAACAGCGTGCCCCACCACTGCCTCGTGCTTGCCTGGGTAAAGTCGGGGAAAACCGACGCACCCGGCCAGACTTTCCCTGTGTAGATGGAGCCATCGGGATTCTTGACGAAGTGGTCGCCCGCCGTGCCGCTGTCATACGGCGCGTAGCCGACATTGGGCTGCTTGGCAACATGCAGATCGGTGATGACGACAAGCTTGAACTGCTGACGCGCCAGATCCCCAACCATCCCGGCAAAGTTCGGAAAGGCTTTTTCATCTACCGTGAAAGGCCAGTTATCGTGCTGGAAGTCGATGTCGAGCCAAAGCACGTCTGCGGGGATGCGATCCTTGCGCAGGCGGTCGGCCACCTCGCGCAGCTGCGATGCAGGGTAGTAGGTATAGCGCGACTGCTGAAAGCCGAGCGCCCAGATGGGCGGCAGCGGTGTAGGCCCGGTCAGCCAGGCCCAGTCTGTCACCACCTGCTTCGGGTCCGGCCCATACATCAGGTAGTAGTCGAGCGGGCCGTTCAGCGATCCAAACGTGTAACGGTTTTCATCAGCCCGTCCAAAATCGAAATCCGTGCGCCACGTATTGTCGAGAAATACGCCGAGCGTACGCCCATGGTTCACATCCAGAAAAAACGGGATGCTCTTGTAGATCGGGTCCGTTGACTCCTGGTAGGCGAATGAGTCCGTGTTCCACATCGTAAACACTTCGCCGCTGCGATCCAGCGGTCCCGGTTTGTCGCCGAGCCCGAAGAAGTGATCGTCTAAAGTACGCCCCTTGCTGACAAGGAACCGGTTGCCCTCCCACTGCACAGGCGCAGCATCACTTTGCAGAACATTGCCTTCGAGGTCCGTCACAGTCAGACGCAGCTGTTCATCCACGCTGACGCGCAGCGCCTTGGTGGCGAAACCGTGTGCCTCAGCCGTCACAGGGGCACTGCTCGTACGCGATGCAGGCAGCACGGCCCAGGACGCATCCTCGGGCACGTTGCTTCCCTTCCACATGCGGACCCGGAGGATGTCATAGCGGAGCGCGGTCACTTGCAGGGTAGTACCCCCGGCAGTTGCGGTAATGCCGGTGCGGGCCGGTGTTACCTGCTGAGCATGGGCGCTTGCTGCTGCCGTGGCAAAAGCTGCGACGGCAACAGCATTGCGAGAAAAACCTGTTCGTTTTGACATAGCCCCTTTTTCCCTACTACGGCAACAATCCATCTATTTCGCCCTCTGTGCAGCCGTCACCGCCATCGTTACACCGCCATCGTTACATGGAAAGGTTCAAAACGCGATTCAGGCGCTGCACAAAAGAAGCGGGGTCCTTGAGCACGACGCCTTCCATGAGCAGGGCTTGATCGAAAAGCAGCCATGCTGCGTCCTCAACCACGGCATCATTGCCATGGGCGAGCAGCTTCTTCACGATCTCATGGTCCGGGTTAATCTCAAGCGTCGGCTGGGGGGTAGGAACCTCCTGGCCCATGGCGCGCAGCATTTGCTGCATCTGCAAGGAAGGTTCTTCTTCATCAGAGACGATGCAGGAAGGGCTGTCTGCAAGCCGCACCGATGCGCGTACTTCTTTGACACTCTCGCCGAGTGCTGCCCGCAGCTTGTCGAGCAAGGGCTTCATGGCTTCGGTCTGGTCAGGCTCGGCCTCGTCCTTCAGGTCTTCGCTTGTAGACGCCTTGTTGACAGACTTCAACTCCACATCGTCGTAGTTCTCGATACCGGCGAAGATAATTTCATCGAAATCATCATCCAGGATGAGAACTTCAAAATCCTTCTTCTTATAAACCTCAAGCAAGGGTGATTTTCTGAGCAGCGACTCCGGGCCGCCGCTAATGTAGTACAGGCTCTTTTGCCCTTCCGCCATGCGCGATTTAACCTCGGCAAGGCTGGTGAGGCCTTCCGCTTTGGTCGTCTTGAAACGGATAAGCTCCAACAGAGCTTCGCGGTTGGGGTAGTCGCTGTACAAACCTTCCTTGAGCGGGCGGTTGTACTCGGTAATGAACTGCAGGTACTTCTCCGGCTGGTTGGCGGCAACATTCTTCAGCTCGGAGAGTATCTTCTTGACGCTGGCCGTGCGGATGCTGGTGAGAATGCGGTTCTGCTGCAAAAGCTCGCGGCTGACGTTCAGCGGCAGGTCTTCGCTGTCGATAATGCCGCGAACAAAGCGCAGGTATTGCGGCAGAAGCTCCTTGGCATCGTCGGTGATGAACACGCGCTTGACGTAGAGTTTGACCCCGGCCTTGTACTCGGCCCGGTACAGATCGAGCGGTGCCTTGCTGGGCACGTAGAACAGCGTGGTGTACTCCAGGCTACCCTCAGCCTTGGTATGGAACCAGAACAAGGGATCTTCAGACTCGCCGGTAAGCGACTTGTACAGCTCCTTGTAGTCTTCATCCCCAAGCTCGCTTTTTGAGCGACGCCACAGCGCGCTGGCCGCGTTGACCTGCTCTGTAGTGCGCGTCTTGTCCGACTTTTTCTCTTCCTCATTCCACTCGCTCTTGTCGTAAGTCAGGTAGATGGGAAAAGCGATGTGGTTGGAGTACTTCTTGACGATCTCCTGCAAGCGCCAGCTGTTGGCATACTGCTTGCCTTCATCGTTCAAATGAAGCAGGACAGTGGTACCGGCGGCATCGCGCTCCGCAGGCTCAATGTCGAAGCCCGACTTGCCGTCGCTGGTCCAGCGCCATGCCCGGTCCTCGCCCGCCTTGCGAGAGACGACTTCAATGCGATCGGCAACCATAAAGGCACTGTAGAAGCCGACACCGAACTGGCCGATCAGGTTCGAGTCCTTCCGAGCATCCCCGGAGAGCTGTGAGAGAAAGTTTTTAGTACCGGAGCGAGCGATGGTGCCGAGGTGCGCCACCAGGTCTTCCTCGTTCATGCCGATACCGGTGTCGGCAATAGTGAGGGTCTTGTTCTCCTCGTTCAGCTCCAGGTCGATCCGGGGGGTAAACGGCAGAGCCTTGTAGACATCATCGGTAAGCGTCAGGTGTCGCAGCTTGTCGAGCGCGTCCGAGGAGTTCGAGATCAGCTCCCGCAGGAAAATCTCAGGATGCGAGTAGAGGGAGTGGATGATGAGCTGTAGCAGCTGGCTGACTTCGGTTTGAAACTCTTGCTTTGGCATAGACCTCTATTATCGGCATTCCCGGGGCTCGAACGGAAGTCCCGGCTGCAATCGGCTCCCCAAAACATGCGTACCAAGCAGCGTCAGGGAGCATGTGGAAGTGCATGAAGTTGCGGACCGATGACATCTGAATACGAAAACCCTTGCAGGCGGTCATCGTCAATAGTCCAGAACATGGCACCGATCAAGCCCGGATAGCCTGCGGGTTGGCGCAACCTATAGCGGCTCCCGGCGGCGGCATGGCCGGTAATCAGGGTGTCCATTGCCTCGCTCACCAGCTGGGGCGTGTCGTAGTCGGTCAGAAAACCGACAGCGACCTTGTCGGCAGGCAGCGGCGGGAAGAAGTACCGCGGATCATGGCCTACGTTGAACCCGTGCAGCAGCAGCTCCGTCATGGCCGCGTGGTAATCCACGGTATGGGATTGGTAGATTTCTCCATCCAGGCCCTCAAACGGAGGGGTGTTGTAATCCTGCGCATCGACAAACGAGAGGGTATCGCGCAGCGCATATGCGATCGGCAGGTAGGAACCAAACTGCCCGCCATAAACGGAGTAGCCGGCGAGAATCTGCGGGCCCTCGGGTACCAGGCTGAGCATAAAGCTCGCGCCGAAGTGCTCGCGCAACTGCCGCAGCCCCGCAATCAGGTTCACGATAGAAGGCGTAACCGGATGCTTGAAGTCCGCATCCCCCGGTGCCAGCACCAGCGACGGACTCTCAAAGTCGATATCCACTCCATCGAAGCCATATTCCTCGGCAATCGCGGTCACGGAATTGACAAAGTTGGGAATGCTCGCAGGATCATCGAGCTTGAAGAATGCGCCGCCGCCGCCGAGTGAGAGCATGACCTTTCTTCCCTGGCTCTTAAGCAGCGCAATGTCGCTCTTGAACTGCACCGGGTCAATCCCATTCGGCACCCGGAACCGCAGCGTGCCCTCCGGCAGATCACTCGCAGGCGAGGCAAAGGCAACGATCACGACGTTCCACTGCGGCGAAACATCGCGCAAAGGGAAGGTGGTCCCCCCTGCGCCATGACCGGTCCAGTAGCCGATGAGCCGGTGGCCGTTCGCAGCGGTAGCCGAGGCACTCACCGGGGCCGACTCCGTAGCATTTGCACTCATATTTGGATTTGCAGATGTGAGGCAGGGCGTTGCCGCTGCCGTCAGCACATGGGCATCGGGGAAGCTGAACGTACTGCCTGCAGGCGCAGCGCTGCCAAGGTACCAGGGCAGCAAAGCCACATTCTGCAAGTGGTACCGAATACCTTTGACCGATGCAGAAAAGGCTGGGGAGCTGGGGATGTGGTTCTTGGGGTTGGTATCAGTCGGCTCCAGCAGGAAGTAGGAGGTCGCCGGCCCGGTGCCGCCACAGCCGGTCGGATTGCCCGGTCGCGTCTTTTCCGGCCACGCCGTTTTTGGCCAAGTCATTTTCGGCCAAGTCCAGGCAGGCACTGCGTTGCCCGGAGCCGTGACGTTGTACCCATAATGTTGCGGATTATGCCGGGGGTCCTTGGCAAACTCGGCCAGCTGCTCCGTCAGCGGCTGCACGTCTTTCTCGTCAACAATCGCGGGTGCCCCGTGCAGGTATGCCCCCAGCACAAACGAGCTGCCGGTCGCGGGGTCGATGCCGTGCGTGCCGGTAGCGCAGCAGATCGTGGCATCGCCATCGACGTAGAAGGTCGTATTGTGCGCTACTGCGATGACAAGCCTGCCCGGCTGCGGCCCCAGCTTTTTGAAGAGCTGCGCCTGCACATAGTCCGCGTCGGCGACACCCAGCGTTGTGCCGGAGCGCTTCGACGATAAAACGTAGCCGTTTGCCCGTGGAATGGTGATCATAACCGGCATCAGCAACGGTTTGCTGAGCAAGGTATGCCAGCCTGCGTCACCCGGAAAGCCGGAGCGGAGCATCGCATCGGCATACTGCGTAGTACCGCCCGTCCCAAAGGCAAACTTCGCAAAAATCGGCGAATGCAGGATCGCAGGCACATCCGGCTCCGCACTTTCGATCGCAGTTGCACCGTGCGGACCGGCCTCAAAGACCAGCTGGATTGGCACAAGCACCGTCGGGATCACGGTGGTACCGCCCTTGCCCGGCTCCGTGCCTAAAAGCGTGTATGAGCCATCCTTCGACACGGAATCAGATGTGGGTACGGTGCCCTGCGACCGGCCCGGCAGACAGAACAGCAGCAGCGAAAGCAAGCCGGGTGCCGAAAATTTCATAAGCACCAGCATTCGTGATGCCGCCTGAAAAAGCAAGACTACCTGAGCAGGATAGCCGTGCCCTCCAGGGTGTTGAGCTGCAGATGTGCCACAAACTCGTAAATCGAGTTGAGCACAAGGGAGTTATGCTCAACAGCGCGGCAGAACGACTGCACCACCTGCACGACATGTTCACCGGCAAAGGCTTCCTTATGGCGACCCGCTACGCCGACGAGCAAGGCATCGATCCAGGCAAACTGGGTTGCCAACAGGATGTACTCGTCAAAAATACTTCGTGGCTTCAAGCGAATGCTGTTTTCGCGGCCAAAGGGAAAGAGATTCTGAAAGATGTAGTTCAGCACGTAATTTTCCAGAATGAAGGGAAACCTGCTAAAAAACGGGCGGTAGTACCGTTCCTCAGCTTCCCGGTAACGCTCGACATCGTTCGGGGAGCCATCCATACCGGAGCCGATACCCTCGATAAAATCCCAGAACACGTCGCGGAAGCGCGCTCCGCTTTCTTTGTCCTGCACCCTGGCATCGGTCAGCTTCAGGATGACCTTTAACTTCAGCTCAAGCTGACCGGGTACGCTCCCCAGGTCAGCGCGCAGTACGTCCTGCCCAAGCGCTTCCCGGTGAGCCTGAAGGATGGCGAGCACCGCTCGATCTCCTTCATCTGTGCTCAAGTCAATCAAGTCGTCCAGGCTCTTGCACAGCGACCCGATGAGCAGAAGCCGTTGCCACATGGGACGGGTGCGATCCCTGACTATGTCGATGAGCAGGGATCGCGTCTGATGGAAGTAGCCGTAGGGTTTGCGGATGGAACTGCTCTCATCGGCTACCAGCCGGATGGCGGAATCGGTGCGAAACTCCCCTGATAACAGGTTTCCCGCAACCTGCATGAAATTGGGAGTGAGCAGCACATTCCGGGCGGCTTCTGGGCAGGACAGCATCAGCGATCCTTCCAGTACGCCTTCCACGGTGTTGAGCGCGCGCGGGTATGTGGAGCATGTCGAGGACAGGAGTTTGCCGCCGTACTCCCTCTGGATCGCACAAAGCCGGTCTGCCCCGAAGAACGGACAGCTCCCGGATGGTGCCGGAAGGATGCGCGCGAAGCGGCTGTCGGGAGCCCCGGCAGTCGCGTTGATCGATACATACTGCGAGACCACTCTGCCGAGCTTCGCCGGTGGAAACTTTTGATATTGCTTGTAAGTTTCCTTGTCCAGGGGAATGGCCCAATTGCTGCAGCACATGTCCTCGCAGCTTGCCCCGATGCAGCGGAACGCAGCAGCATACGTGGGACCATCTGTCCGATTTGCAGTAGCTCGCTTTATGTTCGATGACTCGGATTGCGGCGAGGACGAAGCAACAACTTTATGGTGGCTCATTGCACATCCTTTGACCGGCCGAACCGGCAATGTAGCCTCAGCAACATTGCCATGGGGAGCCGCGATGAAATTTCTTCCCCTCTACCCAAGTTTATATGTCGGGATGTAGACGCCGTGCCGTTCCCGGTCAAACCGGCATGCGCTTCACTCCAAGTTCACACTCCGGCCGACTTGGGAGATGCAGCGGCACAGATTCTGCCTGAAGTGAATTAACTCGCAAAAATGTTTATTTCCCATCGAATATTTCAAAAAACAACTTAGATAAAAGCCTGAACAGCAAAATAATGCCGTATCGCCGGGCTTTCATCATTTTCATTGACAGTCGTACCGGGGCTGACTAATGTTTGGCCTGCGTAAAGATCGTTGCTTTTGGGGGCCTGAAAATAATGGCATTTCAGCCAATTGATTCTGCCTGCACATAAAAGCAAGATGTGTTTCGCATACAGATGGTTAGGGATTTAGAGCAGAAACATTTTGGAGGAAGTGCATGCGGAGAAAGTCGCGTCATGTAGCTACGTTGCTGGGGGGCTTTGCATGTTGCGCCTCGGTTGGAGGAGTACCGGTTGCAAGCGCGCAGGCGGTTTACGGTTCGATTCTAGGCACAGTCACCGACGCATCAGGCGCGGCGATTCCAGGCGCGAATGTCGTAGTGCTCGATGTGGGCAAGGGAACATCCTCAACGGTGCAGAGCAACGCCTCGGGTGAGTTCACCGCCGAGCACCTTATCCCGGATACATACACCGTGACAGTCACGGTGGCAGGCTTCAAAACCTTTACGCAGACCGATATTCATTTGTTTGCGGACAGCGATTCAAAAGTGACGGCGTCGCTTGAAGTGGGTTCGTCCAACCAGACGATTACGGTAAATGCGGACCAGGTACCGGAATTGAAAGTAGACCGCGCGGACGTGTCAACGGAGTTCAATTCCAGGGAGATCGTCGACCTTCCCATTCCGGATCGTAACTTCACCAACCTGCAATTGCTGCTGCCGGGCGCGCAGCAGATCGGCTTCAGCCATGCGGCCAGTGAAGACCCGCAAGGGTCCAAGCAGATCGATGTAGATGGCCAGGCGTTTGCCGGGGTCTCGTTCCTGCTGGACGGAACAGACAACCAGGACCCGATCCTGGGCATTATCGTTATCAATCCAAACGCCGATTCCCTATCCGAAACCAAAATCACGACGCAGAACTTCGACGCGGAGTTCGGCAAGGCGGTTTCATCGGTAGTCACGGCGCAAACCAAGTCGGGTTCAAACTCGTTCCATGGTTCCGCTTTCGACTATCGTGAGAGCAACTACAACCTGGCGCGCGATCCGTTCACCCAGGGCCCGTCACAGCTTACACCGATCAACCCGTTCCCCGGCGGCATCAAGAGCCAGTTCGGCGGGTCCATCGGCGGTCCGATTTTGAAGAATAAGGTGTTCTTCTTCGGCGACTACCAAGGCGTGCGGCAGAAGGTAGGTCTCGCTGATATTCAGACTGTGCCGACCTCGCACCTGGTTTCAACCTGCCTGGGGCAGACAACAGCCACCAATGGGACCCCGGGCTGCGACTTTAGCGAGTACAGCAACGCAATTGCACAGCAGCTGAACGTATCGCCAGCAGGCTATAACCTGGTGTACCGGCAGCTGCCAAACGGGACTTCAGTGCCGTATCCAGGCAATGTCATTCCGACAGCAGCGCTCTCACCGCAGTCCATGACATTTCTCAAGCTGCTGCAGCCTTACGCACCCAACACCGCAGGCCAGCTTGTAGGCGGCACTCCCGGCCTCAAGGCAAACTATGCCGGTAGCGGTAACGGTTTGTTTAACAGTGACCAGTGGGACCTTCGCGGCGACTACCAGGTGAGCGAGCGGATGCACGCATTCGGCAGGTTCAGCCGCTTTACCGACACATTGACCGGTGCAACGCTCTTCGGCGCAGCGGGCGGGGCCGGGTTTGGCATCGGCGGTTACGGCGGCACCTCGCAAGGTGCAAATGACAGCTCCGCAGCGGGCCTGGACATTGTGGTCAACAACTCGCTTGTCACCGACATCCGGCTGGGCTATTTTCGCTACGACATTGCCACGGCAAAGTACGACCAGGGAACCAACCTGGCCTCGCAACTCGGAATACCCGGGTTGAACACAGCCGACCCGATCACCAGCGGCTCGCCTTCGTTCAACCTGACGGAAGTGGGCAGCTTCGGGGCTCCAAATAACGGTCAATCTGTAGGACCGCAATATGGGGCGGGCCTGAATGTGGATCGTTGTAACTGCCCGCTCAAGGAGCGTGAAGACCAGTACCAGATCGTGAATAACTGGACGAAAACCCTGGGCAATCATGCGGTCAAGTTCGGAGCGGATTTACGGTATGCCCGCAACCTGCGGGTGCCGAGCGACCAGGACCGTACAGGTGTTCTACAGTTCGGCACAGGTCCAAGCTCGAACGGCAACAATGCAACCGGCCTTGGATTTGCATCTTTTGTGACCGGCAGCGTCTCGCAGTTCAACCGGTATGTGAGCACTTCCACCAACGCAAAAGAGTTCCAAAAGCGCACATTCTTCTACGTGCAGGACACCTGGCGAGCAACACAGGCGCTGACTGTGAACTACGGCTTGCGTTACGAGTTCTACTTTCCTGAAACCGTCAATGGAACAGGCAACGGAGCCATCCTGAACCCGGTTACCGGCTACCTCCAGGTCGCCGGGGTGGGCGGCGTCGGCACCAACATGAACTACGGCATGGCCACGAACGCTTACAATCCGCGAGTCGGCATTGCGTACCAGGCGTCCCCGACACTTGTAATTCGCGGAGGCTATGGACGGAGCTTCGACATCGGTGTTTTCGGTTCGATCTTCGGCCATACAGCGACGCAGAACCTGCCGGTTTTGCAGAACCAGGCAATCACGGCAAGCGGAACAGCTTCTGCCTTTAACCTGGCGCAAGGGCCTACACCACCGACCCAGGTTGCCGTGCCTGCAAACGGCCTGCTTCCCAACCCCGGGTATGCTGTCAACTCCCGCGCACGGCCTAATACTTTGCGCTTGCCCACGCTTGACGCCTGGAACCTGAGCCTGCAGCAGGCAGTAACGCCTACCGTCTCGTTTACCGTTGCCTACGTCGGCAACAAGGGTACCCACACCTTCGGCGATGACAATGGGAATACCACCAATCCCAATGAATCCGGGATTAGCCTTCCCGGATCGCAAACCTTTACCGGGCAGGCCTTGCACTGGAACCCGAGTGAGGGAAGCGCCTACGGTGCTAACGGCGTTGCACCGGACGGTGGCGTCAAGGACCAAAACCTGCTGCGTCGCTACTACGGCGGTACGCTGCCTGCTTGCCAAGACCCCCTGTACCGCTCCACGGCGCTCGCGGCGGGTGTGACGCTACCTGCAATCGGCTGCGGCTATACGAATGACATTACCTACTTCAGCGATAACCTCGATACGCACTACAACGCTCTGCAAGCAACAATTACAAAACAATATACGCAAGGAGTTTCGTTAAACGCCAACTACGCATGGCAGCAGGCGATAAGTGATGCTGTTAGCTACTCGACCTATGACAAGCCGATCACCAAGGGTCGTGAAAGCCAGTTGCGACAGCAGCAAGTCACGATTTACGGAATTCTGGAGCTTCCGTTCGGCCATAACAAACTGCTGCTGAAAAACTCAAGCGGCATCATCAACCAGATTGTGAGCGGCATCCAGGTAAGCCCGGTCATTACCTACTCAAGCGGGCTTCCGTTTACGCTGGGCTACTCCAACTACACGCAGCAGGTGCCGTCAGATGCCCCCAACCGGGTCAACGGCAGCGCACGGTCGTTCCACTCTCAGGAAAGCGGCTTCCCCGGGAATAACCTGCAGTTTTATCCCATCATCCCCATCAGCGGCCCAAGTGCAAGCACCTTTACCACTCCGGCTCTCGACCAGATCGGCAATGTAGGCCGCAACACTGCTTTCGGTCCGCACTTCTTCAACGGCGATATCTCCATTCAGAAAAACTTCCTCATCCAGGAGAAGTACACGTTCCAGCTACGTGCGGATGGTTATAACGCGTTCAACCATATCAACTGGGGTACGCCGAACGGCAACATCGACCAGGGAGGTTCCATTTCATCCGGCCCCTTCCCGAACTCTTCAGCCAATCCACGGCAGATGCAGTTCTCGGGGCGTGTGCAGTTCTAGGGCGGGGTACCATGGCAGTAATAAGCGGGGAGCGGCTATCGCTCCCCGTTCTTCTTGATAGGAAGATTTCAAAATGGCTTGTGGCAGCACGGCGCAGCGAAGAGGAGCGGCGATCCTTATAGGCTTCCTGTCTGCGGCGGTACCCGTGCCGGAAATGCGAGCGCAAAGTGGGGACGTTCCCGGCTTGACTGCCCAGGCTCCACAAGCGGCAAACAGTCCGGTGGCAGGAACCGTCACGACAGAATCAGCAGAGATTACGGAGCTGCGGCGATTGATCGATACCGGACATGCGGATGAGGCGCTGAAGAGGAGCACTGCTCTTCAAGCGCAGGCCGGTACACATACTTCGGGCGAGCTAAACCGAATTAATGGTCTGGCTTATTACGCGCTGGGGCAACTGCAGTCTGCCGACCAAGCGTTTGCGAAAGCGCTACAAGAAAACCCTTCGGATGTGGAAGCAGCGGAGATGCGCGGGCTTACCCTGGTGCGCCTGGGCAGGCCCGCAGAAGCGATTCCGTTGCTTGAAAGCGTGCGCGGGCAAACTATCAAGCCGGGTGCAAGCAAGGCCGACCCTAACTATGCCCTGGCACGCTGCTACGTCGATGTACACCGGTACGACGATGCGCGACATGCTTTTGCGGCACAGTTTGCGGTAGCTCCCGACAGTGCCCCAGCCTACCTGCTTGCGGCGCGCATGCTGCTGCGCAGGGAGCATGTAGCGGTAGCGCAGAGCTTTGCCGAAAAGGCGCTGCAGCTCGATCCAAAGCTACCGCTGGCACACGCCCTGCTTGGAGAAATCTTACTGGCAAGCAGCCAATTGGAGCCTGCCATTGCC
>CAXSFX010000048.1:0-21480 GCA_964236655.1 uncultured Acidobacteriaceae bacterium
GGCCGAGATTGAGGCTGCGCAAAAGACCTACCAGGCACAGCATCCCTCGCCCTCGCCAGGCGGTCCCGGTGCGGGTCCCGGTTCCGGTCCAGGTGCAGGTCCGGCTTCGACACCTTCCGGTGCAGGCGGCTCCACGCCCAAGAAACCGCAGTAGATTCCACGTACTGATCAAAGCCGGCAGGCAGCACTTCTGCCGGCTTTCCTTATGCTTCACCTTCTATCTGGAGCCGCCATGTCCATAACTTCCGCCTATAAAAAGCCCCTGGTTTTAGCAATTCTTGACGGCTGGGGCATCCGTGCCGAATCGGCCAACAATGCCATAGCCCTGGCCCGCAAGCCTGCCTATGACCGGCTGCTGGCGGAGTTTCCGCACACGCTGCTACGCGCGTCTGAGCATTACGTGGGGTTGCCCGACGGGCAGATGGGCAACAGCGAAGTGGGTCACTTGAACATCGGTGCCGGCCGCATTGTTGAAATGGACATCACGCGCATCGATGCGTTGATTGCAAAAAATCAGTTTGCGCAGCAGCCTGTAATTGCTGCGGCATTCGCGCATGCGCGGGAGCATGGGCGCGCTCTGCACCTGATGGGGCTGCTGTCGGACGGCGGCGTCCACGCGCACCAGGAGCACTTGTATGCGCTGCTCCGCGCGGCCAAGGCGGAGGGGTTGGAGCGGGTGTACATCCATGCGTTTCTTGATGGACGCGATACGCTGCCGACCTCCGGTGCAGGCTACCTCGAAGCGCTGCTCGCAAAACTTCATGAGTATGGGATCGGGAAGCTGGCTACGGTCAGCGGTCGCTACTATGCCATGGACCGCGACATGCGCTGGGAGCGCGAAAAGAAGGCTACCGATGCCATGCTTACCGGGGTTGCCGAAGGTGGTGCGTATGCCGATCCGGTGGCGCGTGTGCGGGAGTGTTACACCAATGGCATCACGGATGAATTTATCGTGCCGTTCGTGGTTACCGGTGCAGACGGCAAACCGGTAGCGACCATCAAGACGGGCGATGCTTGCCTTGTTCTGAACTATCGTGCGGACCGTGTGCGGCAAATCACGCGCGTCCTGGCGCGAAACAGCGGTCTGACAAAGGATGACGGGCGCGATCTGCCGCAGATTGCAGAGCAGGATGCAGCCATCCCGCGAAACACTATCCCAAGCGACCTGTACTTTGCCACTATGACCCAGTACGACCGCACGTTCGCCGTGCCGCATATGCTGGAGCCGCAGTCCATGGACAACCTGTTGGCCAACCTGCTGGCACAGGCAAACCTGCGCAACCTGCGCATCGCGGAAACGGAAAAGTACGCGCATGTGACGTACTTCTTCAACGGCGGCATTGAAAAAGCGTTTCCCGGGGAAGACCGGCTCCTGGTGCCATCGCAAAAAGTGGCGACCTACGATCTTGCGCCGGAAATGAGCGCGGCAGGCGTAGCAGATGCAGTTATCCAGGCGATCGATGACACGGCGTTCGACCTGGTGGTTGTCAATTTCGCCAACGCGGACATGGTGGCCCACTCGGGTCAGCTTGCGCCGACTATCCGTGGGGTGGAGACAGTCGATGCCGCGCTGGGGCGTATCCATGCAAGCCTGCGCGCGCGCGGCGGGTCCATGCTGATTACTGCGGACCACGGTAATGCCGAGCAGATGGTAGACCCCGGCTCCGGCGGTCCGCATACCTCGCATACCACCAACCCGGTACCGTTTGTGCTGGTGGATGAGCAAGCCCGCCGCTACACGCTGCGCGAAGGCGGCTCGCTGCGCGATCTTTCACCGACGATCCTGGCGATGCTGAACTTGGAGAAACCGCGCGAGATGAGCGGGGAAGATTTGCGAGTGCTGCTCGGCTAGCAAAACATGCTGCCATTCAACATGTGGATCATCCTGTTTGATTAACTCAAAAGTCAAAAGCAGATCCTTCGCTTTGCTCAGGATGACCCAATTTACAAACAAAACCCTGAAGTGAAGCCGCTTTTAGAACTGCTTCTGCTTGTGCGGGTACCAGGTAAGTGCGCCCCACACAGACGCATTCTGGTGACGTCCGAAGCCAAGCACTAATGGCGCTGCTACCTTCTCGTACTGCCCGGCTGCGTGCACTTCCACGTCGTCGCTGATGCGCTTGACGAGGTCCAGCTTGAGCTGGTTTTGCGTAGTACCGCCCGGTATGAACGTACCCCCCGAGCCTCCGGGAACAAAATCGGTCGGGATCACCGCCGGGATGAAGTCCTTGTCTGCCTTGACATTCCTGTAGGAGAGCTGGAGGTGCTCCTGCGGCGAGATGTTATAGGTGAGCCAGGCTTGTCCACCCTTTGCATCGCGCCCCACCGGGTCTGTAAACAGGAAGCCCTTGTTCGTAGTGCCCTGTTGCTGGATGCCCTCGTAAAAGTAGAAGGTTCCAAGATCCCCGGGGTTTGCGGTACCGAACGGCTTGGCACCGGTGCAGCGGCTGGTCACACAATCTGTTGAAACTCCTTCCACGCGGAAGTCGAGTTTGGGAGCACCGGGAAAATGTGACAAGTAGATGCCGGGCCGTATGGCAGCGCGACGCGGTGCCGAGATCGGGTTCACATCGTCGTGCGAGAACGAGTCGAGATAGAGCGTGAGCAGGTCGCGCGCATGAGGCAGGCGATAGGTAAAGTCGAATCCAGTGAAGCGTGCGCCCGGGTCGGTGGGCCCATCCTTCTTGGCCAGGCTGACATTGCTGAAGCTGGCAAAGGATCGCAGAAAACTTTTGATCGTGACCGGCTCATGGCCCAGACCGCCCCAGATGACCGTGCGTTGGAAGCCCATTTCAAGGTTCTTTGTCGGATGGATGCTGATCTTTTCCGAGTGGACCCAGGGATGGTTCGGCTGGGTATGACCTTGCAGGGAGCCGACAAAGAAGTCGTAGCGAAGCGGCCCCACAACGTGCCGCATCAGCGGCACATACATCGGCTCGATCCGGTTGATCTCAAAGGCGTAGATGTTGTCGGCGTTGTTGCTCCATGAGAATGCGCCGCCCTGCCCGGGCCCGAGCCAATGGTCGTTCTTGCCGAAGGAGACTTCATGCTTCAGGTAGTGGTAGGAGAGAGTGGCCTCGATAAGGCGGAGATGACTGATCGAGGCGATCGGACCCTGCGGGATGGTGGACTGGGGCAAGGCGGGGTTGTAAATGATGTTGTCAAGGTCCTGCGATAGAAAAGCCGCCAGCAGCGGCGAGTAGCCTATTGCTGAAGGCGAGTGCTGAAACTCCCCGCGCACATTGAACGTAAAACGTCCGGCTTCAACCCGGCCGCTTGCGCCGGAGACATTGTTCAAGCCGTCCTGGTAGGGGCGGCCATAGTCGTTGTAGATGGTTTGACCTAGATGGTAGCTGTCGTTCAAGACCGGATTTTTGATGTACAGGAAGCGCGAGTAGACCGTATCCAGCTCAGCATGTCTGCCGGTAAAACGCTGATCGTCGCCGACCTCTTTCAGGATGGCATGGTAGATGTCGTAGGCTTCGCTGTCGGCCTCATCCGCATCGTGCAGGGGTACAGGGCTGTCTTCAAGCAGGTGGAAGATGGAGAGCCGGGTCCAGGGCCGCAAGCCCAGAAATGCTGTGTCGAGATAACCGAGCGCATGCAGCCGGTCCAGGGCCGGGTACATCCAGCTGTCGATCGGCACCGAAACGGAACCCTGGCCGTCGCGCTGCTCGACGGAGTAGGCCTGACGGTAGTTGCGCGGCAGGAATACATTCGGCAGCCGGTCCTGCGCCGCTGGAAGGGAAACACTTGCCGGTGGCGGGGGGACTGGCGGCTCAGTCTGGGCAAGTGCGGCAGGGATGCCGCAAGCGGCCAGCAGACAGGTAGCTACAGCAAATCTCACTCTCACCTCGGGTGCTACACATACCAAAAAGAGCCTGCTTGCATAGAACCAGACCTTGCCAAAGCCTAGAGCAAGGCCGGTGCGAACACAAGGGAAAGCCGTGTTACGGAAGAGCAGCGTGTACGGAACCGGTACACACTTTCATTGTGTCAGCTCTCGCACGAGTTGCCGCTCCAGCTGCCGCTGCCACGCTTTGCTGAAAGCACCGCGCCGGCGCAGGGCCACTTCAAGCCGGGCAAGCGGAGCCTCATTTTCGTCTTGTAATCCGGCAGGGAACGGCACCGCGTCGAGGTGGCTGGGACCACCGCCGGAATCGTCCCTGTCGCGGGCGCGGGCGGCGCACTCAAACGCCACGCGGTAGGCAGCGAGTGCGTCTTGCCGGTCTACAGGGATCGATGGGTAGAGCGGCGCGGGGAGGTGCGCCCCGATTTCTACTATCGACCTGGGCCTGGCCCGATCAGACACCAGCAGCAGAGGCAAGCCATGCTGAGCCGCGTATATGCCTGCCTCTGCCCAGCTTTGCGGAAAAGGCAGCCGTGCAGTAGCCCGGTGTTGCCCGGCAGCTTCCGGTTGCTGCAGGCTCACCGTGCCGGGAAGCACAGCACACACAAGCGCGCCTATGCCACTGTGCTGTGCCGCAGCGACGGCTCCCAGCGCATACGCCACGGCTGCCGCCTCTCCATCAGGCAGAGGCAGCACGCCCGCGGCCCGGTCGCCGTACAGCGCTTGCCCCAGCGCTGCGAGACCACGCAGCACCCGGAAGGCCGCTGCTCCCTTTTGAGGCAGCAGTAACATGTCTTCCGGCTTCAAGTTGGCGACTACACCGGCGGCAACCGCGATGGCAGCCTGCCCCTTGTCGCCGATGCCTGCATGGGCAAACGCCAGGGTGCAGCGCAGGATCTGGGCATACAAGTTTTGCAGCAGTTCATCGCGGACCCGTGCCGCGGCTTCCTTGCTCATGTTTCCTCACAATGCATGCGCACCACACTTGGAGATGAGGACGCAAGTGACAGTTTTCAACACAAGTGTGCATAAGGCTGTGCAAGAGCAGGCTTTAACCTCAGCAGCTACAGGATTCATGCGGCTTTCACCTAAGTGCACCATGGATGCAGCAGCCCTGAAAATACATCGGCAAAATGCTGGAAACACCTCAAGAGGAGTAATCGGCATTGATGGTGACGTACTCCCCCGTAAGATCCGTAGTCCAGAAGCGGCAGCTCCCGGTCCCCAGGCGGAGATCGACGGCAATCGTGAACCGGCGCTGCATCATGGCGACGTGAACCGCCGCTTCGTCAAAGCCGGGGGCACGACCGCCGTTCTCGCATACCGGCAGGCCCTCTAACGTGATATGAAATGTCTCCGGATCAATTGCCACGCCGCTTGCACCGATCGAGGAAGCGAGCCGTCCCCAGTTTGGGTCCGCGCCGGCCCAGGCGGTCTTGACCAGCGGCGAGTGAGCGATTGCCTTGGCTACCTGCAATGCGTCGGCATCGCTCGGTGCACCGGTAACCTCAAGCGTTATCACATGGGTTACACCCTCGCCGTCTTCGACGATGGCCAGCGCAAGCTCCCGGCATACATCGTTGAGGGCAGTGCGAAAACCTTCATGACCTTGCGGTACCTGTACACCGCTTGCGCCGGAGGCAAGCAGCAACACTGTGTCGTTAGTGGAGGTATCGCCATCGATCGAGATGCGATTGAAGCTTGTTTCCACGCTGCTCCCGAGCATGGTTTGCAGCGCGGCGGCTTCTGCCTGTGCGTCAGTAAAGATGTAGGCCAGCATGGTTGCATGGGGGGCGACAAGGCGCGGGTGGATCATCCCGGCACCTTTGCACGCGCCTGCGAGCCGCACGGTCTGCCCCGCGATTTCAACTGTCCGGTGCGCAACCTTGGGGCGTGTGTCGGTGGTGAGGATTGCACGCGCAAATGCAGAGAAGGCTTCGCCGCCCGGGGCGAGTGCGGCATGGGAGGCGGGCAGCGCGTGTATGAGTTTGTCGACCGGCAGCGGCACGCCGATGATGCCGGTCGAGCAGGGAATGACTTCCGTGGGCTCGCAGCCGAACTGCTCTGCGGCAGCGTTGCAGCTTTGCCGCGCTGCGAGCAGGCCCGCAGCGCCGGTAGCGCAGTTGGCATTGCCGCTGTTGACGACCACCGCGCGGACTGTGCCGCCGGTTGCCCCTAGATGCTCGCGCCCGAGCGTAACAGGTGCCGCCACCACGCGATTCGCGGTGAACATGGCTGCGGCTTGCGCAGGCGTATCGGCAACCGCACAGGCCAGGTCCGGCTTGCCACTCGGTTTGATGCCGGCACGCACGGCGGAAAAGCGGAAGCCTCGCGGCACGGCTTCATCCGGAAGCAGCGGCAGGGCAGGTGACTGAGGGGGTAGAAAGGGAAGTGCCATTGTGGCTCTACTGTATAGAACCCGATGCAGATACCGGCGGCTAATCGTCTGCGACCATGGAGCATGCAAGATGCTGTAGAGGATGCAGAGGTACGCGGCAGCTTTCTTTCCATGCGCAACGTGACGGTGGCGCGCGGCGATACGCTTGCCTTGCACAGCATATCGCTCGACATCGCGCTCGGCGAGCACATCGCGCTGCTGGGGCCGAACGGCTGCGGCAAATCCACGCTGATCAAAACGCTCACGCGCGAACTGTACCCGATGGTGCCGCCTGCGGGTGCGCCGTCGATGCGGTGCATCCTGCTGGGCCGCGAGCGATGGGACCTTTCGCAGGTGCGATCATCGTTTGGTGTAGTCGCAGCGGAACTGCCGGGCGAGCGTACACCGGCGACCTGCGGGCTCGATGCAGTTAGCGCAGGCTTCTTCGGTGCTTCGTCGCTTTGGCCGAACCATGTGGTCACCCCGGCTATGCGGCAGGGAGCATTCGAGGCGCTGGAGCAGATGCGGGCGACACCGTTAGCCGCCAAGCCGGTAGGCGCGATGTCTGCCGGGGAGCAGCGCCGCGTCATGATCGCGCGGGCGCTGGTACACCGGCCCCGCATGCTGCTGCTCGATGAACCGTCAAACGCGCTCGACCTGCCGGCGCAGCGTGAGTTGCGACTGGCGTTGCGCGCCGTGGCAGAGGCCGGTACAGGGCTGGTACTGGTTACGCACCAGTTAGCAGACATCATCCCGGAGGTTGAGCGTATCGTGCTGATGCGCGAGGGCCGGATCATGGCGGACGGGCCGCGCCAAGCGCTGCTGACGGAGCCGGTACTCAGCGAGCTTTTCGCAATGCCGGTCACCCTGCGCGAGCATGACGGATTTCTGCATGCCTGGTGAGCACGCCTTCTTTCCATGCCGCCAAAAAGAACGGTTCAGGTACCGCTTGACGTCGAAACGCCGCCGTCATAATCTGTCTTTACACAAGAAAGGAGGGCGATCCTATTGAAAAGTTCAGACTGTAGTTTATGCATTAACGCTACGTGTGAGGTGACTGAGGCTTAGGGCTCCTTCCAGCTCTAGACCTGGCGTACAGAACGAGAAACGCAGAGGCCCATCTCAAGAGTCGGCAGCGCAGTATTGGGTATGCGCAGCCTGTTTGGCTCGAAGGATGCCTCAAGTCAATCTCAACAGTGCACCGGCAAATGGCCCACTCGAAAGAGTGGGCCATTTGTTATGTACCGGTTTTATAATGGCTTCATGGAACCGCTCGTTATCGCAGGCAAAGCCTTTCAGTCACGGCTCATTGTGGGCACAGGCAAGTACAAGGATGGTGCCGAGACTCGTGCAGCCATTGAAGCTTCAGGTGCAGAGATTGTCACCGTAGCCGTGCGCCGTGTGAACCTGGACCGCTCACGCGAGTCGCTGCTGGACTTCATCGACCCGCAACGCTACTTCCTGCTGCCGAACACCGCCGGGTGCTACACCGCGGATGAGGCGATTCGTGCTGCTCGCCTGGGCCGCGAAGTGGGCTTGTCGAGCTGGGTCAAGATTGAAGTCATAGGCGACCAGGCGACGCTCTATCCGGATGTGCAGGCGACGCTTGAAGCCACTCGGGTTTTGGTCAAGGAAGGTTTTACCGTTCTGCCGTATACCACGGATGACATTGTGTTTGCGCGTCGTTTGATCGACGCCGGGGCCGCGGCGGTAATGCCTTTGGGCGCGCCCATCGGGTCAGGTCTAGGTATTTCAAATCAAGACAACTTCAGAATTTTGCGCGAGCTGATCCATGAAGTGCCGCTCATCATCGACGCCGGTCTGGGTACGGCATCGGATGCGGCGCTGGCCATGGAGCTTGGTGCCGACGCTATCCTGCTGAATTCCTGCCTGGCCGCGGCTCAAAAGCCGGTGCTGATGGCCGAAGCCATGCAGCATGCCGTGCTTGGCGGGCGGCAGGCGTACCTGGCCGGACGCATGCCGCGCAAGCTGTACGCAACTGCCTCGTCGCCGCTTGAAGGGGTCTCGCGCTAGGCATTTCGTGACTCAAGTGCTGTTTCGGAGTGAGGCCGCTTGAAACCCTGAATCGTAGTTATGCCACTTGTATTTGCTAACATTGCTCCATTGTGACCTGGGACATTGAGGTAAGCGACGAGTTCCTGACCTGGTATGACGGATTGACTCCAAGTGAAGAATCCAGCGTAAACCGCTCTGTAGATCTGCTTTAGGCTAATGGTCCAGCTTTGGGCAGGCCGCATGTGGACACCCTTACCGGTACCGGCATTCCGAACCTCAAGGAATTAAGAGTGCAGCATGCCGGCCATCCAATCCGGATTTTGTTTGCTTTCGATCCGCGCCGCGTCGGCTATCTTATTGTGGGTGGCGATAAGACCGGCAACTCATTCTGGTATGAGACCTATATACCGATAGCGGAACGCATTTACCGGCAGCACTTGAAGGAGCTATATGGCTAGGAAGTGGCAGGATATCCGCAGAAGTCAATCGCCTGAAGCCGAAGCACAAATCAGTGCCTGGGTTGCCGCGGAAACAGCCAAGCTGCCTCTAGGAGAGTTACGCCGCGCGCGCAGCATGACACAAGTGCGCCTTGCCGAAACCCTGGACCTGGACCAGAGTGCCATCTCAAAACTGGAGCATCGTGCTGATATCTACCTCAGCACTCTTCGCAGTTATGTAGAAGCGCTTGGCGGCCAGCTCAATCTTGTGGTTTCGTTTCCTGAAGGGGAGATCGTGCTGGATCATTTGGGCGACCCTCTTGCTTTCCAGGCTAGTCAAAGCACTGCTGACAAGACCGCTGCGCTGACACCCGATTGATGCAGAGAAAGGAATCACCATCGGACACTAAGCGCAACCAAGTGCCCACGCTACACTCAGGAGCATGCGCGTCTTCGGAATCGATTGCGGCACGGAGTGGACCGGCTACGGCGTGGTCGAGGTGGAGGAAACGCCGCGCGGCTCGCGGCTGCGGCCTGTTTGCGCGGGTGCTATACGGCTTTCCAAGAAGGAAACTCTCTCCGTCCGGCTGGCTTCTGTGTATCGTGAGCTGACTACGCTGCTGGCGGAGCACCGGCCGGATGCGGTCTCCGTGGAAGCTGTATTCCATTCGGTAAATGCTCAGTCCGCGCTCAAACTGGGGCACGTGCGCGGCGTGGCGTTGCTGGCTGCAGCCGGGTTTTCGCTGCCGGTGTTTGAGTATGCTCCTCTCAAGATCAAGTCCACCGTAGTGGGCTACGGATTGGCCGGCAAGGAGCAGGTGCAATACATGGTAGCTCGCCTGCTGGAGCTGGAGCATGTGCCGGAGCCGGCTGATGCAGCCGATGCACTGGCTATTGCCATTTGCCACATCCATCACGCCCAGACGGAGGCACGGCAGGCAGCCCCGCCCTCGGCAATGCCGCAAGCAAAGCCGCGTTCTGCACAAGAGGCACGCCGTTGACTCTCCGGTATCTTGCTTGGCTGCCTCTCCTGTTCTTTTGTAATCATGCCTTTGCGCAAACTGCAACTGTCACATTCACCTTTGACAATCCGGCACTGGTGCCGCCCCACTACAGCATCACGATGCACGAGGACGGCAGCGCCGAGTACTCCCAGCCCGCTACCGGGGGCACAGCGCCCCTGACGCGACCCATGACGGTAAATGACCCTATTCGAAAACAGGTATTTGCCATGGCGCGAAAAAACCATTTCACCAAGCCGTGCGATATGAAACAGAAAACTGCTTTTACCGGTACCAAGACCCTTGCCTATGCAGGTCCCGACGGCGCGGGCAGCTGCACGTTCAACTACTCCGGTGATGGGCAGATTGAGGCAGCGGCAGGGCAACTGATCGCGGTGGCGAACACTCTTGACGAGGGACGCAAACTTGAGTCCCTGCTGGTGCATGACAAGCTGGGCCTGGATGCGGAGATGGAGATACTGGCCGGGGAGCAGGCGGACGACCGTGCGCTGGACCTTGAAAACATTGCCCCGGTACTGCGTGCCATCAGCAGCGACGAGGAAGTATTGAACCGCCCGCGAATGCGTGCCGAAGCACTGTTGAAAGGGCAAGCCAAGCACTGATTCATCCTTGTACACCGCATGGAATCGGGAGAGCCCGGCAGCATGGCACATGCATCAAATGTGGTGATACAACATAGGAGCGATACGTGTCTTAGCTCTTAAAGAGCATCGCTGCCGGAGGCACATCATGCTCATTGCGTCCACTCGAACGGCAGTACTACTTACAGGTGTTGCAGCCCTTTGCATACCGGGCATCGTCCGGGCGCAGGATGAGCAGGCAGCCCAGGAAGCACCTCCAGTAGCGTCTACTGGGGCGTCCCCAGCAGCGGCCACGGTAGAGTCCCAAGAGGCACCCCTCGCAGCGTCCACTCAACCGGTTCCGTCACATCAGTCCCGGGCCGGGCAGCCTCCGGCACAAACCTCTGCATTGCCTGCACGCATCAGCGATGCCGAAGGTTCTGTCCGTGTCACACAGCCAGGGCATGGTGCACAGGCGAGCTCAAACCCATCGGGGGACCAGCTGTCAAAGCCGGCGCAGGTCAACACCCCGCTATTTGCAGGCATGCAGCTTGAGACAGGCGGTGATGGCCGTGCTGAAGTTGAGTTCAGCGACGGTAGCCTGGCTCGGCTGACGCCCAACTCAAAGATTGCAGTGGTTACCCTTCAAAACGGCGGCGAGCAGTTGCATGCCTTGAAAGGTTTGAGCTACTACGAGCTGCCGGACGGGGGCGCGGGGGCACTGCTGGTGCAGGTAGGGCCTGACCAGGCGCGGCTGTCGCAGGGAAGCCTGCTTCGAGTGGACCTGGACAATACCCCCTTTGAAGCGGCACTTGTGCGAGGCTCGGCGCATTTCAACAATGCGAGTTCCGACATCGGTTTTGAGGCTAAAGAGGGAGAGACCGCGACCATCGATCCTCTCTCCGCGAGCGCCTATGATATTCGCCAGGATGTGGCGGAGAACTCCTGGGACCAGTGGAATACAGACCGCGACGGAGCCTTGTCGCAGATGGCTGAGAATGAGACGAATGCGCGTGTCGGTAATGGCCCGGCAGACTCGCCCGCGTGGAACGACCTGGACTACTACGGCACCTGGTACGACGTACCGGGGGCGGGCATGGCATGGGCTCCGGATGGAGTAGACGCGAGCTTCGATCCGTATGGGTCGGGCAGCTTCAGTTCCTTCTCGGGCGTTGGCCCCACCTGGGTTTCCGGCTATCCATGGGGCTGGCTGCCGTACCATTGCGGAGGGTGGAACCACTTTCAGAGCTTTGGCTGGATGTGGCAGCCGGGCAGCGGCTGCGGCGGTTCCGGCGGCGCAGGCTGGTACCCGTACACGGGGGTTCATAATGGGCCGCCGGGCTACCGCATCCCTGCTGCCGGGCTGCGACGCGGTAACCGGCAGGGCCCGGTAGCGCTGCCGCATTCGACACCCTTGCGGAACACTGCGTATGGCTTTCGCCAACCTGGCGAGGAGCGGCCCACCCCGCGCACGTTCCGGGTAGATTCGGCGTCCGCAACGAGCGGTGGAGATCCGGTCTTCGCGCCTGTGCTGCCGGTCTTCAATGGAGGTGGCTCGTTCAATCGCCGGCCCCTTGGCGGCGGCACATACTACAGCGGCATGGCGCAACGGCAGGGCTATGCGAGCCGCGTTACCACACCCGGCTCCAATGTCATCACACCGGCACCGGGCGTGTTGCCTGCGCCCAGAAATGCCGTGCTGCCGCCACCATCAGTGCACTCACTGCCTGCACCCACACGCATAGCACCACCGCCGACCGTGATCCGTGTGGCACCTGCCCCGGTATCAGCCGCACCGCATATTGCAGCACCCCCGGCAGTAGCCGTGCCGCACGGGCACTAAGGCTGCAGCAGCCGGAACAAGGCAGCCAGGGCGGGGGGAGACAGCTCTTCAGCTCGGGCTGCTGCACCCAGCCCGCTTTCCGCAAGCACGCGCACAATCTCGCCGCCTACGATACCTGCGGCGCGCAGGTTATTGCTCAGCGTCTTGCGCTTCTGGGCAAAGCACATCTTCAGGAAGCGTAGAAACGGCTCGCGTTCTACTCCAAACTCTTCCCAGCGCGGTGCGAACTCCAGCCGCACTACCGCGGAGTGGACAGCGGGCGGCGGAGCAAACGCAGACGGCGGCAGGATAAACAGCAGCTCCGCGCGTGTATACATCGCGCACAGCACTGTCAGGAAGCCGTAATCGCTGGTACCCGGCACCGCGACGATGCGCTCGGCGACTTCGCGCTGCACCATCAGCACCGCGCGGGAGATAACGTCCTCATGTGCGAACAAATGCTGCAGGATGGGCGAGGTGATGTAATACGGCAGATTGCCTGCTATTGCCAGGGAACGCCCCGGAGTAGTTGCCAGAGCCGCAATGTCCACATCCAGAACATCTGCTTCAAGGATCTCGACATGCGGCACATCGCGGTAACGGGTACGCAGTGCTGCTGCCAGTGCAGAATCCAGCTCAATGGCTACCAGCCGCGCAGCACGGGCAGCCAGCAGCTCTGTAATGGCTGCTCCTCCGGGGCCGATCTCGACTACTGTGCCGGCCGAGGCGGGGCCAAGCGCCTCCGCAATCAACCGCTGCGCGCGCGTATCCACCAGAAAGTTCTGGCCCAGTCTTGATCGTTCCTTCTGTTTCATACAGTGCGGCGGTCCCTCGTCCATTTAGACTAAGCCTTCGCCTCTGCTCGTAAAGCAAGGCGCGCGAGGGCCGGGCACCATGCATATTGCGTTTGCTGCGTCAGAGTGTGTTCCGTTCATCAAAACCGGCGGGCTTGCCGACGTCATCGGTGCGCTGCCTGCGGAACTGGTGCGGCAAGGCCACTCTGTAACGGTGTACCTGCCGCTGTTCCGTTCCGTCGCGGCGCAACTGCCCAAGCGCCGCGTGCTTATCGACAGCCTTACCATCCCATTCCCTCAGTACAGCCGCTTTGTGTCTGTTGTGGACGGCGGCACACGTGACGGCGTACGGTTCGTCTTCATCGACTGCCCGGAGATGTTCGACCGTGAAGCCTTGTACGGCACCGCTGCGGGCGACTACCCCGACAACTGGGAGCGCTTCGGCCTGTTTAGCCGCGCGGTGCTTGAGGCGAGCAAGCAGCTTGGGGTACCGGACATCTTCCACACGCATGATTGGCAGACGGCCATGCTGCCCGTGTTTCTGCGGACAATCTATGCGCAGGACCCCATGCTGGCGACTGCGGGTACAGTATTTACCATCCACAATGCGGGCTACCAGGGTTGGTTTCCACCGCAAACGACCGAGTGGCTGATGCTGCCCTGGGACGTGTACCGCATGGACCGGCTGGAGCATTACGACACTTTCAACTTCCTCAAGGGCGGCATAGTGTATGCGGATGCGCTGACCACGGTAAGCCGCAAATATGCCGAGGAGATACAGACAGCCGAGTTCGGCTACTCGCTTGAAGGCACGCTGCAGCGCCGCGCTGCCGACCTGCACGGCATTCTGAACGGCGTGGACTACGAGCAATGGGACCCTATGCATGACCGCTACATCGCGGCGCACTATGGCCCGGAGAATCTGGCAGGCAAGGCCGAGTGCCGCCGCGACCTGCTCCACGCCTTTGCCGCGCCCGACTTGCCGCCCACCACCCCGGTGCTGGGCATCGTGTCGCGCTTTGCAACCCAGAAAGGTTTCGACCTGCTGGCGCAGATTGCCGAGCAGCTTGCGGAGCGGGAACTGTTCCTGGTCGCGCTCGGTACCGGTGAGCCGTACTACGAAAACCTGCTGCGCTCGCTTGCTGAGCGTTTTCCGCATCGCTTTGCCGTGCGCGTGCAATATGACGATACGCTGGCCCACAAGATTGAGGCCGGGGCGGATATGTTCCTCATGCCGTCACGCTATGAGCCATGCGGGCTGAACCAGATTTACAGCCTGCGCTACGGCACAGTGCCCGTGGTGCGCGCTACCGGCGGCCTTGACGATACCGTGCAGGAAGCGCCTGTGCCGGGCGAGGGTACCGGCTTCAAGTTCCACGGCTATGCCGCAGGAGATTTTTTGGCGGCGATCGACCGTGCCCTGGGTTGCTTTGCGGACGGGGCGCAGTGGTCCGCACTTATGCAGAATGGTATGAGTAAGGACTACAGCTGGAAACGACCTGCCGAGGAGTACGCAAAGTTATATGAATCTGTGGCACGGCAGCGATCGTAGAGCCTCTTCATTAAAGCCGGCAGGATTCGTCAAAGATAGAACCGCTACACCTCGATCCAGGCCGGCTGGTTGGATTTCTACGACCTGAACTTTGAAGCACGTAAGAACCTGTTAAGACTATGCCCGAGATCCCAATGGTTCCGGGTAGCTGGAACCTCCAGGTTCCCCAGAAGATGGCCGAGCCCCTTTCACCGTCGAGGCGAGCAAGCTGACTCTCCGGTCCCCGAAGACAGCCATGCTTTTCCTCGTTCTCGTGCCTGCACCTGGCCCTACGGTCAGCTTGAGGGCCGTGCATCTGCGAACCGGCTGACCCTGTCAAGGGTGAGCTTTTATTTGGTGTCGTTTCGCAGTGGCACTACCCCCCAAGGTGCTGGCGCTGAACAGCCTCTGAGCTTCTAACATATCTGACAGCGACTTCGCTTGACTGCGCCAGGGCCCCTAAGACAGAAGTCTTTTGAAAAGGCTCGGGCTTGCGATGTCGAATGCCCTGACGGTTCTTTCTGCCGTGCTGCGAGCGCTGGCTGGATTGGTTCCGGTGATGATGCGGCCGGCAGTCACAGAGTAGTCGTCAAATGCCGACATGGGAGAACTGTAGTCTGCTCCAACTTTGGAGACAGCTTCGAGAACCGTGGACACACCGTCAGATTTGAGCCTGTCGAGAACATTCAGGACCATCTCCCCTTCTGTTGTGAACCCGGTCACCGTTTTGCCCTCGATAATGGATTTCCCGGTCTTGGGATCAAGGATTGCCGGAAGCAGCACTGGGCCGTGACAAACGGCACCGAGAACACCGCCACGATTCCAGATGTCCAGGGCAACGGCTTGCAGCCCCCTGGCCTGTGGGTAATCGTAAAGGGCGGCATGGCCGGCGGAAGCGAAGAATAGTCCATATTGCTCGCTGTTCACGTCGGACGCCTTCATACATTGTGACGTGAGCTTGACCATGAACGGGCTATCGGCGTTTTCATGTACGGCCTTGTCGCTCCCCGCCAAAAAGGGTGGCATCAGGGAGAACTCATCGAAACCGAAAGAACCGGTTTCAGACGCGAAATCAACCTCAAAACCTGCCGCCGTCAACACTTGAAAGGGATGCAGAGCTTCGGTGAAAAACACACCTGTCTTGGACCCATCGGGAAAGATGGCACCTTGGAAGCTGCTGACAGAAATGAGCGCTTTACGTGGGAGAGTCTTAAACATGTCTTTCGTCCTTTGTCTTCGTGCAGGATGGGTATGCGTCTATGCGAGATGGGCTGGTTCTACTAAGTAGTAGACCAGTCGTCTACTTTTATAGACCGACCGTCTACTGAATGCAAATACTCGCCTACAAATAAACCACAAATCGTGCGAGGTACTGATGGAAATTAACCGCGCTCGGTCCTCAAAAAGCCTGGCCGGCAAGAATTCGCTCGGTTGCTGCATTTGCGTTGATAAACGAAGCTCGGTCACGCGAGATTTTTGCCACGATACTCGCACCCACCCACAGTTGATAGAGCGTCTGAGCGGTAGCGCCCGGGCTTCCGGAGATTGTGACGGAACCGTCAGCTACTCCCTCTTTAAGGACGCGAGAGAGCCGAAGGATAATTGCAGCATTGCCGGCCTTTAACGCAAGGCGCATATCTTCCGACATATCCGAGACTTCAGCGCCGAGTTTTACTGCAAGGCATTTTCCATGTGGATCGTGGCGTTCCTGGTTTGCTCGAAAGAAGCGCCAGTAGGCGATGAGCCGATCCCGAGCACAACCAGGCCCCGACAGGAACGAGTCGATTTGCAAGAGATCTTTCTTGAAGTAGTGCTCCAGCAACTCCTTCCCGAAGGCCTCCTTGGAAGGGAAGTAGTAGTAAAACGAGCCCTTCGGGATGCCTGCCGCAGCTAGAAGCTGGTTCAGACCTACCGATGCAAAGCCTTTCGCCCCCACAATGCCTTGAGCCGTGTCAAGAAGGTGTGTTCTTGCCGTGCTGCTGCGGGAGGTTGGTTCCTTTGGAGCCATCCCTTCATGGTAGTCGGCTCCATGGGTGAAGTCGATACGCCCGCACGAGCGTCGGGGGCGCTTGGGGGGCACCTCGTACGTGCCGGAGGCATCGGCGTGCCAGGTTTCCTGCGTACATTTAGGAAACTTAAAAGCTGTACTCTCTGAAAATACCGTTTATGTCCGTTAAGTTATCCATGTACTCGGAAGCAGTTGTCATTGCGAGCCATTTACTTGGGCACATGGGAACGATGAAGTTAACCTACTGCCGAGGGGTGCGTCAGTTTACGCTTGACCGCATGTGACAGATCACGAAGCCTTGATGCAAACTCCGGGTGGTAACGTAAGCGATGACGGTTGAAGATGTCGGCAAACGGCACACCGGCGAGCAGCCACAAGTTGATGGGATAGAGGTATCGTATGGAAGGACGCCGATGGCCATGGATAATGACCGAAGCAACGAGGCCGATGACGCCGACGACGCTCATGATTTTTCAACAGTGTAGGTTGGTTGCTGCTCCGGCCTGGGCTAGTGTGTGGCATCTTCACCACCATCAGCAGGGCGCTACATGGCAGGGATGAGCGACTGCCTGCCTGAGCTACCGCCCGGTGCTTTCCGCAAGGAGGACGCGGGCGACGACGCCGACTTCTACGCGCCGACCCGGCTGGTTACCCACATCGACGAAGCAGCGACACGCGCGCTCACCGCTTTTTATCGAACCACCCTGCCGGCTGGAGGCGTGCTGCTGGATCTCATGTCGAGCTGGGTCAGCCACCTGCCGCCCGAGGCGGCCTTCGCCGAGGTAATCGGCCAGGGTATGAACGCCGAGGAGCTCAGGACCAATCCCCGGCTTAGCCGAAGCTTCGTGCAAGACCTGAACCGTACCCCCATCCTGCCGCTGGAAGCCGATAGTTGCGACGCCGCCCTGTGCTGTGTCGGCGTCCAGTACCTGCAGCGTCCCCTGGAGGTATTCGCCGAGATATTGCGGGTCCTGCGACCGGGCGCGCCTTTCATCGTCAGCTTCTCCAACCGCTGCTTTCCAACAAAGGCGGTGGCGATTTGGCGGTCGCTCGACACCCGCGGACAGGCCGCCCTGGTGAGCCTCTACTTTGAGCGCGCCGGCTTTGGCGACATTAGCGCAGAGGTGCTGCGGGACGGCTCCGAGAGCGATCCGCTGATTGCGGTTACGGGGCGGCGTTAAAGGGGTTGCTATAGCCAAGCTCCTGCTTTTAGGCAATCTACCGGAAGACAGCGGATGAGTTGGGCAGATCACAGAGCAGCCGCGCAAAGTCGCTCGCTTCTATACCTTATAAAAATGAGAATGAGCCTTGCCAGCCACTTGCACGCGCTGGTTGTCTTCCTATCCGCGTTATCTATCACGAATGCTCTTGCCCAATCGCAGGCTCCAGCTTCACTCCCCGATCGACAAGGCATAAATGCCCTCGGCACTGACCTCTTCCTCCAGGCCGCTCCCACCGGCATGGTTCTCGTAGTGATTCGCGGCAACCAGGTGTTCTTCGGCGGTTATGGCGAAACCGCACCCGGCTCCCATCAGCTGCCGACTCAGAACTCCTTACTGCGGCTCTGCTCACTCACGAAGATTTTTACCGCCGATGTTCTTTCGAGACTCCTTGCAGACAGAACCGTTCGGCTCGATGACCCGCTACAACGCTATGCGCCTACAGGCGTTGTTGTACCGACACGCGGCCGCTCCATCACACTTGCCGATCTGGCCACGCACACATCCGGCCTGCCGAGAGAGCTGGGAAATGCTCCTGCTAATACGCCGCATTTCACGTACCCTGACTCCGCTACCCGCCGGCACTGGCTGCCGAACCAGCGTCTGCACAGCACTCCCGGCAGTGCCGCCCTTTACTCAAATGTAGCGTTCGATTTCCTCAGTGATGCTCTCGGGTCCGCGACGCATAAGCCCTACCCCGCACTTCTTGCCGAGCGCACACTCAACCCGCTTCAAATGCGTTCAACAACACTCTTTCCAAGCGCGGAGCAGTGTGGGCGCTTGCTGGCCGGTGCCAATGAAGAAGGGCCATGTGTCGCTACGGAGGCCACCGCAGGGAGCTCGGGCCTGTACTCCACCGGGGCCGATATGACAATCTGGCTCAAATATCTGCTTCAAACCGATGGCCCAGGCACGGCAGCACAGGCTGTTTATATGCTTCCTTCGCAACTGCTGAGCCAGAAGGGGCTGGACCATGCGGGCGAGCCCACCGGCATTGGACTGGGATGGATTCACATACTGCCAGTTGATTCGCCTTCGCACATCATTCAGAAAACCGGCGGCGGTGCAGGATTCGAGACGTACATCGCCATCAATCATCCTCGCCGGACTGCGATCTTTCTGGCTGCGACGGATGGTCCTATCGATACGCACCTGAACCTCTTCAATGCCGCAAACAAACTTCTACTGGCTGTGGCAGGCCTGCCGCCGATGCCTGCGGTTCCAGCACCCGGACCTGTAGGAAGTCGCAAGCGTAATCGTCACCATCGTTAGAAGAGATAGATCCAACAATGACGCATCGTGGCCAAACTATCTTGGCCTAAATTGAAGGGGCGCAAAATGAGAGCAGCGAGTTGGTGTTAGAGGAATGCTGTCCAGCCATGAAGCAATGCGTAGCAGGTTGATCGCCGCAGCCGTAAGAACATGCTGCAAATGGGTTTTGGAGAGTTCGCGGTAGCGGCGCGGCGCAAGCTGCTGTGCCGGATTGCCTGCGGGTGCGTGCTCTTGATGCCGGCGCTCGGGTCCTGCACAACGAGGCCGATGATGGCAACACTGTGCTCGGCTTGGCTGCGAACTAACACCTTGGCATCGGTGTAGCCCTTATCGACATCATCAGATAGGCCATGAAGATAATCGGAATCCTCGGCGGCATGTCAGCAGCATCGACGCAGACCTACTATCGCGAGATGTGCAAGCGTACGCGAGAACGCTTGGGTGGTTCTCACTCGCCGGAATTGCTGATTCGATCTCTCGATTTCGCATTGATCGAGGAATTGCAGAAAAAGGGAGAATGGAAAGCTGCAGGAGCGATTCTGAACCGGGAAGCGCAAGCGTTAGAGCGAGGCGGTGCAGAATGCATCATGCTGGCAACGAACACCATGCACAAGCTGGCCGAGGAAATGATGCAAGGTGTCTCCATCCCGTTACTGCACATTGCCGATGCGACGGCAGTCAGTATTAAAGCAGCGGGATTCCGTTCACCTGGCCTTATAGCGACGGCGTTCACGATGGAAGAAGCTTTCTACACTGACCGGCTGATCGCAGCTGGTCTTGCGCCGATCATTCCTGAGAAAGCCGATCGTACCGAAACGCACCGGATCATCTATGAGGAGCTTTGCCGAGAGATTGTGCTCGCAGACAGCGAGACGACCTATATTGCCATCGCCAATCGGTTGGTTGAGCGTGGAGCCGACTGCCTGATTCTTGGCTGCACGGAAGTCGGTATGCTGCTCAACCAGGGCAACGTGCCGGTGCCGGTTTTCGATACCACGCTTGTGCATTGCGATGCAGCGCTAACGTTTGCCCTCGAATCGAGGGGCGTATGAACTTGAAAGTGACAACAGGGATTTTTGCGGATTGCTCATTAGGTGACACTGTTGTTGAGTTCACTTGAATTGCCAAAGCACGTAAGCCGGCGATTGAAGTTAAAGAGCAGGCAACCGAAATTGCGCGGAATGTAGCCGGGCAGGTGCCGGCTCCCAAGATAAGTAAATAACTGGAAGTACGCTTCATGATGCAGAGTCGGCCGTG
The DNA here is from genome assembly GCA_964236655.1 of uncultured Acidobacteriaceae bacterium. Classification (GTDB taxonomy): domain Bacteria; phylum Acidobacteriota; class Terriglobia; order Terriglobales; family Acidobacteriaceae; genus EB88. The sequence goes on from CAXSFX010000048.1 coordinate 20,167, forward strand.
GCCCCTCTCTTCATGTCGTCATTGAGCAGAAGAGCCTCTGCGATTTCGCGCATTGTTTTTCTCCGCTGGCGGCTCTCTTTCTGCATGATGCGGTAAGCATCGTTTTCAGAAAGGTTCAGGTCGCGCTGCAGGAGACCCTTTGCGCGATCAATCGCCTTGCGTGTCTCAAGCCGGTCGACCAGTTGCAGATTTTCCGTATCCAGTCGCGCACGCTCGATCTCCGCGCCCACGAGATAGCCGATCAGGGAGAGGAGCCGGACTTCCACGCTGCTGTGGCTGTACGGAAGCCGGTGTTGCAGGTTGATAACGCCGACTACCCGGGTCGCGCACACAATGGGCGTGCAGAGTATGGCCTCAAAGGTGTCCTCGGGGATGTTCTTAAACTTCGAAAAGCGAGGATCCTTTGAAGCACTGGACGCGATGGCGACCGGTTCCCGGTGTTCGGCCACCCAGCCGGTGATGCCCTGGCCAAGCTTGATTCCGAGCGTATCGATAATGTCGGCGTGGGGATTGCGCGAGGCGCGGAGCACCAGCTTTTCGCCTTCAAGCGTGTAGATAAAGCAGGAATCGCACGGAATCATCGTTGTGATGAACTCCACAATTCGATTGAGGACGGTGTGCAGCGGGTCGGCAGCGGCAAGGCGAGTGGAGATCTCATGCAGGAAATCGAACGAGCTAAGCCCGTCACTGAAGCCCGCCATGGTCGGGGTTGAGGCCGCGACACGGCGCACCGTGCGGCTGGATTGCGCGGTGTGCGTCCACGGCTCGGCACCGAATGCGGGCAGGGTCGGCGTGTCCTGCTCGTATTTGGGCAGCAAGGCACCTTCCTGCTTTGCCTTGAGCACTTGTGCGGAGTATTGCGCGGCCTCATTGATGAGGAAGCCCATCTTGGGACGTGAAGGTTCAAAATCCGGCGTGATGCCGTAATGCAGCAACTCGGCGGTAGTGGTGGGTCCTACTGAAACGACGACCAGAGAGCGCAAGCCCGCGAGCATTTCCGCAACCTGGTTCATCTCCTGCGCGATCAGCATCAGGTGAATGACCTGCACGGCAGTTGTAAAAAGTACAACCTCGACGCCGCCGCGCGTCAGACCATGAACACACTCGCGCAGCGGCTGCAGATCGTCGGGCAGCGCCCATTGGTACACAGGAACTTTCAGCACGGACGCGCTGCGTTCGGTCAGCGCTGCGAGCAATTCCGGGTTGGACGCGCCGTATTCCTGTAGTGCAATGCGCTGGTTCTTCAGGCTGTCCCCGAAGTAGCGCTCCATTGAGATCATCAGTTCATGCCAGGTAGTGGGTTCCGCCGCCGTC
>CAXSFX010000049.1:0-21403 GCA_964236655.1 uncultured Acidobacteriaceae bacterium
CGCTGACCTGCTGAGCATGACCTTGTTCGTCGATGCTGTCGACTTGTTGGATGGAGGGAGCATGGATGATTAAAACAGTCGCAAACTCGTTGGTTCCCATCTTTGTTGTGATGGCTCTCGGGTACTTCGCTGGATGGATCCGGGATCTGGACAACAAGCATGTGGCAGAACTGAATGCCTTGGTGATGGATTTCGCTTTGCCCACTTCCTTGCTGGTCGCCACAGCCTCCACCCCCAGCACACTGCTGCTGACACAGGGACCGCTCCTGTTGGTGTTGAGCCTTTCCATGCTGTTGTTATTCGCATTCTCATACTGGATGGAACGACGCTTCTTCGATGCCGATTCAGGCGAAGCCGGCATGCAGGCCCTTACCATTGCATTGCCCAATTATGCTGCCATTGGATTAACACTGGTGCAAGCGGTCTTTGGTGCGACAAAGACTCTATATGTTGCTCTCTCCATTGCGGCCGGCTCAATCGAGCTGTCGCCGCCCACCCTTGTTCTTCTAGAATTGGAGAAGACATCCGGCGTTCAGGCGTCCAGCCACTCGCAGCCGGTTTCAAGCTCGCGCCTGGGTGAGGTCTTTCGCGCCACCGGGCATTCACTTCTAAAACCGATCGTGATCTGCCCCATTATCGGCATTGCGCTCTCCCTGAGTAAAATTCCTCTCCCTAGTCTGATCACAACCTCGTTGCAAGTGATTGGCGTAAGCGCCGGTGGTGTGGCGTTGTTTCTTACGGGCCTCATCCTCTCCTCGCAAAAGCTCCTTCTGACGCCAAACGTTCTGGTCTCTGTTGGATTGAGAAACGTCGTACATCCACTGTTTACATGCGGCTTGGTGTTGCTCTTTAGAATGCCGGAGCCTTCGGCACGAGCGGCAATCCTCCTTACCGCATTGCCGTCCGGTTTCTTCGGCATCCTGTTCGGACTTCGTTATGGTAAAGATCCCGGTATCGCCGGCTCTACCCTCATCGTTAGCACCCTCCTGAGCGTTGTCACCTTAACTGTCGCAATCATCGTCACGGGGAAACACTGATGCCGGCCTCCATCGCCATCCTCTGTTCAGGCCAGGGTACACAACATCGAGAGATGTTTGCGCTGACTGCTGACGTTCCAGAAGCGGCAAAAATCTTCAGTTGTGCCACGGAATTGCTAGGGCAAGACCCGAGGATCTTCGTCCAGCAAGCAGAGGAGTCAAAACTGTTTGAGAACTACGCTGGGCAACTCCTCTGCTGCACACAAGCGCTGGCGTTATGGGCTTGTCTGGACCAGGTTCCTGCAAAACAGTTGGTGTTCGCCGGTTACAGCATAGGCGAACTTTCAGCCTGGGGATGCTCGTCCATGCTGGACCCTGCGGCACTGCTCAAGGTGGTTAGCCGGCGCGCACAGATCATGGACCGGGCCGCACCCCCGGACACGGGGCTGAGTGCAATCACAGGGCTTCCTCTTCGCGCACTCGAGCCACTTTTAGACAAGTACCAGGCAGAAATCGCTATTCACAACGGGTTGGATAGTTTTGTCGTAGGTGGTCACCTTGGATCGTTGCGCGAGCTGTGCGATGAAGCAAAGCGTAAAGGGGCGAGCAAAGCCGTAATCCTCCATGTCTCCGTTCCATCCCACACCCGGCTATTGGCATCAGCGAGCCCGCTGTTTCTAAAAGAGTGTCAGGAAGCCGAACCAAACATGCCGCGTGAAGGCCGGCGCGTGTTGAGTGGGATTGATGGCGATCCAATCCGGAGTATTCAGGAAGGTTGTGAAAAGTTGGCAATGCAAATTTCGCAGAGTGTAGATTGGTTGGCATGTATGCAGGCCTGTCATGAGCTGGGAGCCACAACCATGCTGGAACTAGGTCCGGGCAGCGCACTCGCCCACATGGCTGCTAAACAATTTCCTGATACTCGAGTTCGTTCCGCGGAGGATTTTCGGACGATTCAGGGCATACAGGACTGGCTTGCTAAAGCAGATTGATTTGTTGCTTGTTCAGCCTTTTCGAGTGGCCAAGGCCTCTTACCTGTGCTTCTTTACCGCACCCATGAGGCTTGGTGCTGGAACCGGGGCCACCGGAGTCATCTGCTGTTAAATCGTGTCTACCCCTTCGTCAATCCTCCAAATGTCCTTCTCAAAGAAGTAGTAGGTGCCGACCACCCCCATGACAACGCATGGAATGACCATGAGGGTCACCACACCAAACGTCGAAGTCGTATGCTAGGCAGAGCCATACACCCGTACATAATGGCGACAGGCGAGTTCTCTCTGAGGTTTGGCCGGTCACTGAGCTCGGTCTAGATTCTCACTATGGCGCGAGTAGTTACGACTTTGGGGCTGCGGTGACGACGGTCCTTGCGATAAACCATCCCGAGTCGGTAGTCGGAATACACTTCACCGCACTGGAGTCGGACCTCGCACCCACAGCGGACAATACAGGGTCGTCTGGAAGCTAAACCGACTTTCGAGATCCTTGCGAGATGCACTGATGATCATGGAGCCGCCGTGCTCCTACATGATGTAGTACAAGTTGATGCAAAAAACAGGCTCGCCAGATCGCGAGCAACATGAAGTATGTGTAGGCCGACATATGCCATGGCCGCACAAGTATTTCTTACGGCCTACTCATAAGCCATAACTACCCTTCCTTTTTCTGCGGCAATGTGTACTGCTGCATTGCATCTTACGCTGCCTTCCGCTTGCCTTTGCGGATGGTGGTCTGGATCTCTGCCACCTGCTCCAGCGTGATCCTCTGCCCCACGATAGTGCCGAACCATGGAAGCCTTTTACTCCTCCACAGCGATCACCTGTGCATGGCTCAGGCTTGGGCAATATGTGGATGCCGCCCTGGTGCGACTTGTCATCCCTCAAACTCACGTGGCAGCGTGACGTCTTTCAACGATCTTGAGGGAGACGCGAATCTCGGGCTGCGAAGATCCGGTTGCGATGCTTGCGGACACTTATATTGTTGAACACTTCTACTGGATGAGCACGATCTTGGCATTTTCGGGTATCCGGCAGGTCCCGCTATGAAGGCTTTAACCTTACGTGCGATGCTTACTACTATGGATTCATGGAGGAGTTTATTTGGAGTTCTGCAGTAGAGCCAAGAGCGTCGTGTCCGTGATCCCGCGGTGGCCTCTCCTTATCCTTGCAGCTCTCCTGGGTACACCGGCGATTGCTCAAGCACAGTTGTCGAGAGAGCCGGAGCAGCCTGACAATACATTGAGCGGCGGCAGCCGGAACCAGCACGACCCCACCCACCAACAGCACTTTTTCGGCGAGTGGGACGGCAAACGGCCGGAGCTGCTGCGCAAGGGCGTAAGCCTTGATTTTCAATACGAAAGCGATCTGCTTTGGAATGTTCGGAGCCCGCGCCCGACCCGCTCTACGGTCTTCGCGCGCGGACGCGGGACGGTCGACCTTGACTTCGCAAAGCTGACCGGAACGCCCGGCTGGAAGCTGCATGTCACCGCTCTTTGGCAGGGCGGAGGCAATCTTGGGACGTACCTGAATCAGTTCGCCGGTCCGAGCGGCTTGGCTAGTGCGAACAGCTTCCGCCTCGACTCCTGGTGGATCGAGAAAGCACTTCGGGAGAAGCATGTGTATCTGCGGGTCGGCCAGTTCGCAGCAGGCGACTTTTACAGCGATCAACTGTTTGGCCCATCGTTCATTTTCGAGCCGCTGCAATACGCGCTCGACAATTTGACTGAGACCTACGCGACATTTGATCCTCCATCTACCTCGGCGGCAGAGCTTCGCGTGATCCCTGCCAAGCACCTTTACGTCAAGTCCATGGTTTACGCAGCCGATCGTTTGCCCTACGCTCACAACCTTACCGGGCTCGTTCCCGACTTCCGCGGCGCGGCATCCTCGGCGTCTGAAATCGGCTGGTCCCCCGGCAAACGTGCGTACACGCTCCTGCCGCAGGACAGTGTGGAAGACCGAAAGGGCTATTCTGGACTGTACCAGTTCGGCGCTATTTGGAATCCCGGCAAGTTCCGCTCCACCAGCCGGACCGGACAGGTGAGTGGCGACTATCTTATCTATGGCATGCTGAACCAGGCTGTGTACCGGACGAGCCCGAACGGGGATCGCGGCCTCGATCTGACAGCGGGCGTGGATTGGAGTCCATCAGACCGTAATCGGACAAACCAGGTAACCGACATAGGCATGCGCCTGAATGAACCATTGTTGACACACCTGCACAACACAATCGGCTTAGCCTGGGTCCGCACCGGAATCGATCAAGGCATTACATTGACAGAACCCTTGCCGCCCCAGACCGCCGAGCATGGTATGGAGCTCAACGTCCTCCTGGAACTGCCGCGCGGCATTCTGGTCCAGCCTGTGGCGCAATACTTCATCCACTCCGGGGGCACCGGCGCGAATGTCTCTGTCTTCGGCTTGCATACGAAGGTAGATTTCTGAAAAGCAAAACAGCCTGTACCGTTACAGCCGACCTCGTACACACGCAAAGCAGGCAGCGGCACCGGATGCGGCTTCTCGTCAAGCCGCATGGCATAAAACTTCCTTCCACACCGAACGAGAACGGCAATAGCCCCGCTTGCCGCTGACGGAAACTTGGGGCCGCAAGGATCGACCAATGAATGCAAGCGGGTCTGAGCGTGGTTTGTACCTATCTGCGTTTTTCTACACAACAGTCGGCGGCTATCTCGACGCATACTGCTACGTAAGCCACGGCCATGTTTTCGCGAATGCGCAAACGGGTAATATCGTCCTGCTCGGGCTTGCCTTGGCAAACGGCAGCCCCACCGCCGCCTTCAGCCATTTGCCTCCTATCCTGACCTTTATCGCGGGCGTTCTCGGCACGTTATGGATTCATGAGAGCAAGAGCTTTCAGGCAGCACGGCTTCGTACCATAGGCGCGTGTACCGAGCTTGCTGTCCTGGTTGCACTCTTTCTACTCGGCCCGGAAACTCCAAACTCGCTTGTCGTTCCCTCGATTGCCTTCGTCGCGGCAGTGCAGGTCACCAGCTTTCAGGCGGTCAGCGGCTGGAAGTTCAACTCCGCCATGACCACCGGCAATCTCCGAGCCACTCTAAATGCACTCGTGCTTTGGCGTGCACGGAAGAACCCTGCGCAAAACCGGAAAACTTTCATGGCCACGGGCGCGATCTGCCTCTTCTTCGCACTTGGCGCTCTCCTCGGCGGCTTATGTAGCCACTTCTTTCCAAGACAAGCCCTGCTGCCTTGCATTTTGGGTATTGCCGCCGCTGCGCTTTTCGGGCAAAATCTACCAACCGTATTACCGGCCACAGAGTAGCTTTCCCGCGAGCCGTAAACCAAGGTTGGAGCAGGAGCTGAGGGCTAACGGGTAGAAGGCTGAAGCAGGGTTGAAACGTGATGGCTTAGGCCCGGCAGCTGAATCACCCGTCGCCGCTGCCATGGACTCGCTCAGGGCGGAGCCATCTGTCATCTTGTCTTCGCTCGCTACCCCTGACCAATCGTATGTAGCGTCATTCCTAAAATCTGCATTGCTAGTGTCCGGCTCTTAACGTTTGGTGTACTGATACCCGAGATAGTTGTGCTGCGTAATTGCCTAGCGTGTAATGCCGTGATCCTATGTGGCTTCCCAAAAGGATCAGGCCTTCGGGTCAGTGTTTCCCTCTATAAATTCGGCTTCTATCCAAATGATCTGCGTATTAACAAAGGCATGTGGATCAAAGTGAGAAAGCTTTCGCCCGTACTCGCTGTTCTTGATGCCGCCCACCGGAACGCGCGGGTTAGAGGCCGTGATGCCGTTGATGAAGCCGTCGCCGGTTTCAAGTTCGCCGGGCCATCTTGCGGGCGCGCTCCACGTCGCCGGTCCAAACATTGCCGCTCAGGCCATACTGGCTGGCATTGGCCGCCACCATTGCGGAGTCCGCATCGGCCACGCGGGTAATGGCAGCGACAGGGCCGAAGGTTTCATCGTCAAAAGCGGGCATACCCGCAGTAACCAGCAAAAGCACCGTCGGGGGATAGTAAGCACCCTTGCCTTCTACCGGTTTGCCGCCGTAAAGCAATTTTGCTTTAGCCGCGACGCTCTTCTATACCTGCTCATCAAGCTGATCCCGCAAGTCGGCTCGTGCCATCGGGCCTAGCTGACCGTCGGGGTCCATCGGGTCACCAACTTTGAGCGCCTTTGCCGTCTCTACGAATGTGCTCTCGAACTCGTCTGCAATGCTGTCTGCAAGAATGAATCGCTTGGCTGCCAGGCAGACCTGGCCCGAATTGCCGAAACGTAATCATCAGAGCTCGTCAAGCGATTTCCGGCGAACGACATTCGCCGGCATGTCAGGTGTTCCATTGAGGTCGTTCCGACGTCTTTTTGAACTTCTGGGCAAAGACCGTGCGGGACATGCCTACGCGGTCTGCGAGTTCCTGTAGTGTCCAGGGGTGTCGCGGGTCGTCGTGCATGCATGTGATCGCTATTCTCATCTGTGAATCCGCAAGGGCGAAGAGCCGGCGGACGCCCTTCGCTGCTTCTTCTTGCAGGTGCAGTCCAAGAGCTTGAACCAGCATCATGTATGCCAGTTGCTGAGCCATGAAAGATCCTCCCGGCTGAGGATCGCGCAATTCCTCTATGATGCGCTCCAGTGACCAGCATATCGTCGCTTTGTCCGATTCCCCATGGATACGCACTATCCGCAGGCAATGAGTTCAACAATGTCTCGAAGTGACCACCAGCGAGCAGGAAGTGTCCTCTAGTGAAGGAACACGCTTGCGTTCCGTTATAGAGGGCTTCATCCTCGGGCTCTCGCATGCCAAATCTGCGGAAGTTACCACGTGGAAGAGAGGGCTCTCCGGCCAAGCAGAATGGCAAACCACGAGGCAAGATGACACAATCTACTGCCTTCATCTGCACCGTATAGGGATTACTCTCGACCGACAACCAGCACGAGCCCGACACCGGGCGTAGCACTTTATGCCCTGATGTTTTGGGAGTCGATGCCCATCTTTGGCCTTAATCCGAAGCTGCCCGACACATAGTTCTTCAGCTTGGGCAACGACAACACTTCAGAGAGTGGATCTATGAATTCTCCGTACGATCGAACTAGTAATGCATACCTTCGGCATAGATCGCACGCTCCTGCTTCCCATCTATTCCTTAATGACGGGGCAGCGCAAACGGCGTTCCTCAACAACGAAGCAACGATCCATCAAAGGAGCAGCTCATGAAAGTTTTTGTCACAGGCGCAACCGGGTTCATTGGCTCCACCATTGTTCCCGAGCTCATTAAAGCGGGACATCAGGTGCTTGGATTTACGCGTTCGGACGCCGGTGCGGAGTCTCTTACCGCGGCTGAGGCTGAGGTACACCGAGGAAGTCTCGACGATCTCGATAGCCTTCGCAGCGGTGTCCGCAAAGCGGATAGCGTAATTCACTGCGCTTTCAACAACGACTTTGCAAAATTCAAGGAGAGCAACGAGAAGGAGAGCAAGGCGATCGATGCTTTGGGCAACGAACTCATGGGTTCGGATCGTCCGCTAGTCATTACATCGGTAGCGGCTATGGGTAGCCCGTCGCCAGGCCAGCTGGCAACGGAGGACTACTTCGATCCCAGTCAACCAAAGCCTCGCAATGCAACAGAAATCGCAGGCGCTGCCGCTGCGGATCGCGGTGTGAACGTGTCGGTGGTCCGTCTTCCTCAGGTTCACAACATCATGAAGCAGGGGATCGTAACTGCCCTCATTCATGTGGCCCGAGCGAAGGGCGTTTCAGCATACATCGGTGATGGCTCGAATCGGTGGGCGGCGGCACACGTCCTCGATGTTGCCCATCTCTACAGACTTGCATTGGAAAAGCATCAGGCGGGCAGCCGGTACCACGCGGTCGCAGAAGAAGGGGTCTCATTGCACCTTATCGCGAAAACAATTGGCAAAGGCCTGGATGTTCCGGTGGCCAGCCTCTCTCCAGAACAAGCGCAGTCCCATTTCGGTCCGTTGGCAATGTTTGTCGGCGCGGACATGTCGGCATCCAGCAGACAGACCCAGGATCGGCTAGGATGGCATCCCTCTCGCCCGGGTCTCATTCAGGATCTTGAGCAGACGCAATATTCGTAAGCGGCGCCGGGTTCAGCTCGGCTGGTCTGCGAACCCGGAGACATCCAGCACTTGCAAAACACTCTATGCACACTCATCAAGCACTGCACACAGGAGAACGATATGAACGCAACAGGAAATACCATTCTCATCACGCGCGGCGGCTCCGGCATCGGTCACCGCCTCGCGGAGGCCTTCTATCAGGCGGGTAATCAGGTCATCATCACCGGCCGTGGCCAATCTGCACTCGACGAAACCGCGCAGGCGCATCCCGGCATGAGGGCAATGCTTCTCGACATGAATAAACCGGACGAGATCCAGCGTGTCGTAGCTCAGATTAAAGCCGAGATCCCCAAGCTCAACGTCCTGATCAACAATGCCGGTATCATGAAGCCCGAGAATCTAAAAGCGGGCATCGAAGACCTGCTACCCCCAACGATTCACCGAGCGCGAAGGCAAATACGACAAAATCTACGCTCAGCGCAACGCCCAGGCCATGCAGGCCGCTGCCGGCGCCAAAGAATAACAAGGACAGCTCAAGAAGGGCGCACCTACTTGAGCTGTGAGACGCTGCTAACTCAGTTTCTTAGGTATTCATGAAGAGCATCGGTTTACGTTTGAGTTAAAATTCACGACAAAGCAGCCTTCGTCCTGGATGCAGGACCTTGTCAGTTGATTGAATTCGAGTAACTTGCTCCTCTTACACTGACCCGAAGTCATAAGTATCCATTGTGTAGCATCAATGATGCCGGCCGATCATTCGCATAACTACTACGCCGCACACGAGATGCACGAATGCACCCGCAAAAGCTCCAAAAACCATGCCTGGACGCTTCTTGATCAATGCGATCGCTACGTCCGCCAGCTGGACCACGGCAGCGGTAAAAAGGAGCGAGGCGCAAGCAACGCTGCTCGAGCTAAACGGCAGTATGCCTACCAACAAACCGAAAGGAATGGCGCGTGCAGCATACATACGCGCGTAAAACCTCTCACCACGCTCTGGGACAGCTGTGCCTGAAAGCATGGCAGGACGGATGAGCCCAATAACCCCCCATGCTGCCGAGGCTATCGATGCAATAAGGTTGAGAATTAGAATAATATTTTGCACAATTTCCTTTCGTATCTCTTCAACGCCTGGACCATCTCACTAAGTGACTTCAGAGATCAGGACTCCACTTCCGCTCGAAGCTCTATGGGTGGAGCAGTCAAGCATGATGCGCAGAGGTGTCAACGAGTAGCGGAAAAGCGCTAGGCGAGTGATCCTTACTCTCTGATCTCTGAGGCAAACTCCTGCGCTGCTTTGATCCACGTTCGCAATCCAAAGTCAAAGCTACTCACCGGCTTCCGCTCCCCGAAAACTCCTGCCGCCTCTAGAGCGGTCATGCCGTGCAAGAATGCCCATAAAGCAACCGCCGCCTCTGGAGCTCTCTCTTCACCGTAGATACGAGCGACGTGTCCGAGTACAAATTGCCAGGACTGTACGTGCGACGCCGCCTCTCCCGTGTCAACAGTCCCCGGCATGAGCGTTAGAGCAAAGATCTGCGGCTGCTCCCTCGCAAACTGCACATAGGCTTGCGCGATGCTTCGAATGGCACTTTTGGGCTGCTTCGTTCCTGCGGCTTTATGAAGGGTATCGAGGAGACGCCGGCGACTCTCATCCGCTAGTGCAGCTACAAGGGCAGCCAAGTTGTCAAAGTACCGATATAGCGCGTTTGGAGCCACGCCTAGAGCCGCCGCCACGCTCCGCACCGCAAGTTTGTTAATTCCGCCTGTCGAAACCTGCTCTATTGCCGTTTTAAGGATCGTCTGTCGATCCGTTTTGGATGGATAAGGCATCTGAGAACACTGTACATCTTCCGGCTCACATCTGCATCTTATAGGTGTACGGCGTCCACATTCACGGTTTGCCGTTCGTATAGCAGAAAGTAGGAAACATCTGGCACATCCAATAATTGGTACAGGCGCACCCTTGGGAAAGACGCCAGCTAAGACATTTGTCGTCACAGGCAGCAACACAGGCCTCGGCTTTGCGTGTGCGTCCGCCCTGGCGAAAGATAGCGCAGTCCTAGTGGTCATCGCTTGCCGAGATACTCAACAAGGCGAACAAGCCGCCCAGCGTATTCGTGACGACGGGGGCAGTGTGAAGGTCCTGCTCTTGGATCTGGCGAAGCAAGGGTCGATCCACGCATTCGTTGAAGCGTTCCGAAAAGAGCAATTCCCTTCACTGGTTGGTCTGGTCTGCAATGCTGGCGGGCAGAACGTCAGTGCTCCTACGAAGACTCAGGAGGGGTATGAAACTACCTTCGCTGTCAATCATCTTGGCCACTATCTCCTCACCCGTCTGCTGCTCCCTGATCTCGCAAGCGGTGCTTGCATCATTTTCGTGGCCAGCGGAGTTCATGACCCGAAGCAGAAAACTGGGATGCCGGAGCCCCGTTACATCAACGCTGAGACAGTGGCGCATGACTGCGAGCCCACTCCGCTCGCAGGAAGGCGTCGCTACACAACCTCTAAGCTCTGCAACATCTACTGCACCTATGAATTCGCTCGACGTTTTGCCGAATCGTCGGACCCACGCCTTAAATCCCTGCGAGTCAATGCCTTCGATCCCGGTTTTATGGGAGCCACGGGGCTGGCCCGTACCTATTCCGCTCCGCTTCGCTTCGTTTCTCGATACATCCTGCCCGCCCTGTCGCTGTTCAGGAGCAACATCAATAACCCGGAAAAGTCGGGAGGGCGTCTGGCGCTACTGGCGTCAGGCAACGAGGGTCTAGCGACAGGGAAATACTTCTCGGACGGCCGCGAAGTCCGTTCCTCAGACTTTTCCTACAGCCTCGACAATGCGCTCGATCTATGGAACACGAGCGCCAAAATGACTGGCCTAAAACCGTCTCTAGAGGTTCCTTCATGAGCGTTGCTGAGACTAAATTGGTTAGGACAAGAACGCTTCGATTCCACGGCTACGGCGAACCGTCTGACGTGCTGCAACTGGAAGAAGTAGAACTTTCCGGTCCTGGCCTTAAACGCATCCGCGTGCGGGTCCATGCCTGCGGTCTCAACCCGGCCGACTGGGCTCTCTGTCGAGGACTGTTCGCAGGAAAGCTTCCACGCGGTGTGGGGCTCGATGTTTCAGGAACGGTCGAGGCCGTCGGTGACGGTGTCCAGGATGTTTTGGTTGGTGACGAAGTTCTAGGGTCCGCTGATTTTGCAGGTGCGCCGGTAGCGGGAGCCTCGGACTACGCGATCATGAATTTCTGGACGCATCGGCCATCTGGCCTTGATCGGATTCAGGCCTCTGCTTTGCCGTTGGCTGTAGAAACAGCTTTTCGCAACCTCGAAATCTTGCGAGTAGGTGCCGGACAGACTATCCTCATACATGGGGCCGGAACAGCAGTAGGCTTCGCCTCTGCGCAGATGGCGCTCATGCGTGGCGCTCGTGTGATAGCTACCGCCGGGAATACCTTTGCTGATCGGCTGCGTGCCTTAGGAGCTTCGGTCACCCCATATGGTGATGGCATGGTGGAAAGGGTTCTTGCAATCGCAGGGAGATCCCCAGACCTGATCTTGGACACGGCTCCGATTAGCGGCGTTTTGCCCGCACTGATCAGAATCGCAGGCGACCCTTCGCACGTGCTTACTATCAGCGATTTCGCCTCGGCAAAACAACTTGGCGTCCGCAGTAGTCTCGGAGAAAACCCAACCTTGCGCTGGGAAGCTCTGGCTGATTTCACGCAACTTGCAGCAGAAGGAAAGTTCACGGTGCCGGTCGCACGAACCTTCTCTCTAGAAGACTGGCGTTCAGCACTTGATCTCAGCCTGAGCCAACGTGCACAAGGCAAACTCATGCTCCTGCCAACTTGACCCCACCTTCGACCTTTGTTTCTGCGTTGATTCACAACACCTAACGACAGGAGACCTGTATGGCAACTGTTCGCGACGACACCTATGAGCTTATGCGCAAGCTTGGCATAACGACTGTATTTGGCAACCCAGGCTCGACCGAAGAGACTTTTCTGAAGAATTTTCCTGGCGACTTCAAGTTTGTTCTCGCGCTGCAAGAGGCTTCAGCACTGGCGATTGCCGACGGGTACGCGCAGGCCACGCGCACAGTAGCGTTTGTGAACCTGCATACCGCCCCTGGCCTCGGCAACGCACTCGGCAATCTGGTAAATACGCGTATGTCAAAGACGCCAATGATCCTCACCACCGGCCAGCAGAGCCGCAAGATGCTCCTGATGGAGCCATGGCTGACCAATGTCGATGCCACCACCTTTCCGCGTCCGCATGTGAAGTGGTCCTATGAGACCTCCCATGCCGAAGAGACACCTGCGGCGTTCATGCGCGCGTATGCGGCGGCGATGCAGCCGCCTCAAGGGCCTGTGTATCTTTCGCTTCCGCTAGATGATTGGGAAGTTGAATCGACAGGTGCGGCCATCGTGCGCACCGTTGGGCTCAGGGTAGCGCCCGATCCAGAACGTCTTTCGGATTTCGCGGCGCAGCTTAGCCGGGCCAGGAGCCCCGTCTTGGTGTTGGGCCCGGACGTGGATCGCGCTGACGCCTGGGCTGAAGGCGTAGCCCTCGCTGAGAAGCTCGGTGTCGCGGTGTTCGGACCACCGGGCGGGGAACGCTGCGGCTTCCCGGAGGATCATGCATTGTTCGCAGGGAACTTGAAATTTGCAATCGGCCCGCTGTGTGAGCAGCTTGCCGGCCATGATCTCGTGCTTGTCGTCGGTGCTCCCGTCTTCCGGTACTACCCCTATGTGCCGGGCAACTATCTGCCGGATGGCTGCCATTTGCTGCACATTACGAATGATCCTGAAGAAGCGGGAAGGTCCCCTGTCGGCGATAGCCTGATCTCCGACGCCAAGCTTGCCTTGCAGGGACTGCTGCAGCTTCTGTCGCAGTATGAGCGCAAGTCCTATAAGCGATCCACAGAAAGTATGCTCTCCGCAAATACCGGATCATCAGTTGCCGGTCCATCCGCGATGAGCGTAGATGCCTTTTTTGGTGCAATCAGCCGAATTCGGACGGACGATTCAGTAATTGTGGAGGAGTCGCCATCGAACTTGGCTGTTTTGCACAAGCACCTGCCGACACGCAGACCGCTCTCCTTTTTCACAATGGCCAGCGGCGGCCTTGGCTGGGGACTTCCCGGCGGCGTTGGCGTGGCACTTGGGGAACGGGCAACGGGCCGTAACCGCCCTGTGATCTCGGTGATCGGCGACGGCTCTTTCCAGTATTCCGTGCAGTCATTATGGACAGCTGCCCAGCAGAAGGCGCGGCTGGTCATCCTTGTGCCAGTAAATGAGGAGTACGCAATTCTTAAGGCTTTTGCCAAACAGGAAAATACCGCCGGCGTTCCCGGTTTGGATATACCCGGAATCGACATCACCGGACTTGCCGCGGCATACGGCTGTAGGACCAGCCGGGCGGCAACGCCGGATGACGTGAGCGATCAACTCAAGGCTGCCTTGCAGCATGACGGTCCGACGGTGATCACCGCAAAGATCAGCACTGCGATTCCATCGCTTCTCTAGCCAATGGCTTGCTGCCGGAGAGGTCTTCCTGCATGCCGCAATTCAGACCTACCGAGGGAATATATATGAGCGAAGAAGTGTTCAACACGATCAATCCTGCTACCGGCGAAACTATCGAGACATTTCACACCTACACGCCTGCCGAGACCGAAACAGCTCTCAACCGCTCTGAAGCGGCCTTCAAGAGCTTTCGCAAAACTTCAACCTATCACCGTGCCGGTCTCCTTCGTCAGCTTGCGCAAGCGTTGCGTCAGAACAAGGATAGCCTCTCTAAAACAATCACCACCGAAATGGGAAAGATCTTCTCCGAGGCGCAGGCCGAGGTTGAAAAATGCGCGCTTGAAGCTGAATGGTATGCAGAAAACGGGCCGAACATGCTTGCCGACGAACCTGCGCCGACCGGCGACACCGAGGCTTATATTTCCTTTCATCCGCTTGGTTCCATCCTTGGCATCATGCCTTGGAACTTCCCGCTCTGGCAGGTCACGCGCTTCTGCATTCCCACGCTCCTGGCCGGTAACGCCGTCCTCATCAAGCACTCCCCTAACACGCAAAGGAGTTCGTTGGAACTGGAGCGGGTCGTTCTTGAAGCGGGCTTTCCCGAGGGCGTCTTCCAAAATCTTATCTTGCGCACAGAGGACATCGTCAACGTCATCAATGACCGCCGGGTTCAAGGGGCGTCCGTCACGGGAAGTGTTCGCGCGGGCTCCGCTGTAGCGTCTGAGGCCGGCAAGGTCATCAAGAAGACTGTGATGGAATTGGGCGGGTCCGACGCATTCATCGTCCTCGAAGATGCCGACATTCCAAGATCTGTGGCAGCCGGGATTAAGGGACGCTTCAGCAATTCAGGCCAAGTCTGCCTAGCGGCCAAGCGGTTCATTCTCGTCGACAGCATTGCAGAAGAGTTTGAGGACAGGTTCGTCGAGGCAGCAAAGGCACTCAAGGTGGGCGATCCAATGAACCCTGGTAGTCAGCTTGGCCCGATGGCGCGCGCCGACCTGCGCGAGGGGATTCACCAGCAGGTACAACAGAGCGTCGCAGCCGGAGCGAAGTTGCTTTGCGGAGGCAAACCGGTGCCGGGCAAGGGGGCTTACTATCCTCCGACGGTGCTTTCGCTGGTCACTCCCGGTATGCCGGTCTTTGATAATGAAACCTTTGGCCCGGTAGCTGCCATTACCCGCGTCCCCGATGCGGATGCAGCAGTAGTCGCCGCGAATACAAGCCAGTACGGACTCAGCGGGAACCTCTGGACTACGGACGTAAATCGTGCACGCAAGTTGGCCCGCGAACTTGAAACCGGCGGCGTCTTCATCAATGGCATCACAGCCTCCAATCCCCGTGTTCCTGTTGGGGGCATCAAAAACAGCGGGTACGGGCGAGAGCTTTCTCACCTTGGCCCACATGCCTTCGTTAATACGCAAACCGTGTGGATAGAAACCGAACTTGCAGGAGGAGACACTCACCCGAAGGCCTGATCGCTTCAGGCGAGCTAACTAGGCTCCTGAGTGGGCCTACAAGCACCATCCAAGATTGCCGCCTGCATCATGGCGTCAGAGCGCTAACCGTAAATGCTTTGAATGAAAGTAGAAACGCAGCCATCTTCGAACAAAGCAGCGCCGTGCAGAATGAGGAAGTCACTAATGATGATTGTCAACACTCTACTTCTGACTCTGTGGAATTAACTTTTCAGATTACGACATATTACAGGTCACAAACCCCTTGGCCACTACACCTTGTGTATCGAAGAAGTGATTTCAGGTTAATGCAATGGAACCCAAACTCGGCGCATCCGTGGGAACGCACTCCACTTCGAAAATTGTCGGTAAATGCCTCTTGCTAAATCAGCCGGTCATAGATGTCGTTAAGGCTACGATGACCCCCAATGTGGCAATCGAGAGCACCGTACTGACCAGAATACTGGCATTCGATTCCTCTTGGTAGACTTTGTATTGCACTGCGAACATGGCGGTCATGGAAGCAGCTGGAAGAGCTCCGAGAAGGATCATCTCCCGACGGTGTGCGCCGGTTACTCCGAGCATTATCGCCAATCCCCACATGACCCCAGGCTGAATGAGAATCTTGAAAACCACATTCGATGCAGATGCCATCCCAATCTTAAGTTTGTGCCCGCTCAACAGTAACCCCATCGCAAATAAGGCGACACCTGAAGTAGCTTCGCCGATCAGCGTGAACGATTTATTCGCCACAGCAGGGAAGGGGATGTGGGTGAGTGCGATCATCATCCCTGCGAGCGGTGCCCAGACCAGCGGTTGCTTGACCGCACCGAGAAGAGAATGCCAGCTGACAACGCTTTTCCTGCCTGACTGCTCAGCACTTCCGGGCTGAAGAAATGTAAGCGTTACAGGCAGCAATATAAAACTAGAGATAAGATTTCCCACAACAACGGAAAGCAGCGCTGAAGAACCAACAACGGCTGTCAGCAAAGGAACACCCATGAAGGCCATGTTGGGATAGGCGCTATTGAGCGCTTGGAGTGAACTTGCAGTTGCAGGTTTATGAAAGAGCTTCAGCGAAAGCACAAAACTGGCGCTATAGACGACGAGCAAGCCAAGTGTAATTCCCACAAAGAAACGCCAGTCCCTGAGTTCGGCCATAGTCAGGGTAGCAGTGGCGACAAAAAGCAAGGAGGGCAAGCAGAAGTTGAGCGCGAGTGTCGCTAGGATACCATTACTTTTGGGATCGATAAGGCCGATGCGACCAGCCAAAACTCCGAGTAAGATCACAAACGCGATCGGGAAAATTGCATTGATGATGACCAGCAGCGCCGACATAAGCTCCCTCCGAAATTATTTATCAACGCAGGCTAACTCGCATACGAAATACCGTGTCAATTTTAAGTCCGAATCGTACTTCCTCTTGTGCGGGCATAAGCGGGCAGGTCAGCCGGATCTCATGCACCGAAGAAGGCTTGCAACTCTGTAAGCACATCCTCCGGTTGTTCTTCCGGAAGCAGATGACCACAGGGCAGCGCCTTGCCGGTAACAGGGCCAGCTACTTTGGGTTTCCATGTAGCAAGTACGTCCCACAGTTGGCCCACGGTGCCCTTTGCGCCCCATAATGCGTGCAGGGGCACCTGAATTTTGTGGCCTGCCGCATCGTCCGCGCGGTCCTGGTCGAGGTCGATCCCCGCGGCCGCCCGGTAATCCTCGCAAACGGCTCGGATGGTTCCTTTGCAGCAATAACAACGGATATATTCGGCCATGGCCTCCGGCGTCACCGCACCGGGAGTCTTGCTTTGTACAAAAAGGTGATCGCGAAGGTAGTACACCGGATCGAGGCTGATAAGGTGCTCCGGCATCGGTGCCGGTTGAATCTGCAGGAACCACCACACGTACTTCGTCGCAAACTCTTTGTTCGTATCGTCGTACATCGTGAGTGTAGGCGCAATGTCCAGCATGACTACCTTCTTTACAGCTTCGGGGTGATCCAGGCAGAGCCGGTGCGCTACGCGACCGCCGCGGTCATGGCCTGCGAGCAGGAACTGCGCATGGCCGAGCTGTTGCATGACGTCGACTTGGTCCTGGGCCATCGCATGAAAGGAGTAGTTGCTGTGGTTTTCATTAGCGGGAGGCTTGCTGGAATCGCCATAGCCTCGCAGATCGGGCACAACGACGCTGTACTGTGCAGCCAGTGCCGGTGCGACCTTATGCCAGGTCACATGCGTTTCAGGATGCCCATGCAGTAACAGCAAGGGAGGGCCATCACCTTTGGTCAGAACCCGGATTGTCGCTCCTGAAGTCTTTATAAATTGTGACTTGAAACCAGGAAACAACTGCCGGGTTACCGCATCCGAGGGCGGCGTAGGAAGCTCGGATAGATCCGAACATTTGTTCGGTCCGGAGTTTGGACTTGGGAGTGCCGTTTGAAGGTTTTCGGGAGACGGCGCTTGCACCGTTTGGCCCGATGCAGACCGGATCAAGGCTGCCGCAGCTGTGCCTACACCCATTGCATTGAAGTATCGCCGATTCATGATGGCTCCATTCGTTAATGTTTGTGCTACCGCTATGCTGCTGGAATGGAAGGAGGCGAATGACTTTTGCTGCTGCACCCTCGCATCTCTCCATCTCGCTATTTGGATGGCACTATTAAAATCACATCGTTGATGTTCATTTTGCATGGCAGTCCGCCGCTGGTTTGCCACATACACCAGGAGGAGAAATTATCTCGTTACCGTCTGTTAAAGGGACGCGATGTGCGTGACAATTCTCAAGCTAGCGAGTCTTGCGCTTTGGCATCGCTCTCGAAGCTCCCAATGCTCAACTTGTCTTAATGGCGATGTCGACATGTGCTGAAGCGAGTATTCACGTTTAGCCTCATGCTGCGACCGTGACTCTGAATAAAGAAAGATGTAGGTCAGTAGCTTGTTCGTCTGCCTCTTAATAAGTGCGGATGAAACTAATCAGCAATAAAGTGCAAATCTGCCCCCGGCTCGAAAACAACGTAAGCACGGATCCACGGCTGGTCATTCACCAATTTCCAAATGTGACCGGTGCCCGTGTGATCTACGGCAATCAGGACCTCCCCCGGCTGGACGGTGAAAGATTCACCGGAGTGCATGCCAAACTCAAGCGCACCGGCAAGAAAGAGAACATACTGCGGTATCGGGTCGTTGTGCCAGTCCAGTGAGGAGTGCGGCGGGTCTTCCTTGAACTGGACTGAACTCGCTGCGATGACATGTTTGACTTCGATGCTGCCATGTTTCACATGCGAGTGGCCATCATCACCGGTGTAAAGATAATATGCACGAATCATAGAACCCTGCTTCCATCGTTAATTTGCGTTCACTGTAGGTGTGGTCGTCCCCGTCTTGTTTTCCGTGTAATTGATCTTGAGAACCTCTGCAGTTTCACTCCGCACGCGATCGCACAAGGCAGCATCCTCAACCAGAGAGATGCCGTAAGACGGAATCATCTGCTTGAGCTTTGTTTGCCAGCCGTTCTTGAACCGGTCAGGAAAACAGCGCTGCATCACCGCAAGCATGATGGAAACTGAAGTCGAGGCACCGGGAGAGGCACCCAGAAGGGCTACGATACTGCGATCTGCGGAGCTGACGATCTCTGTGCCGAACTGTAAGGTACCCTCCTTCTGTTTGGTATGCTTGATGATTTGCACACGCTGCCCGGCCTGCTCCAACCGCCAGTCCGCTTCCTTCGCCGAAGGATAGTACTCAAGCAGCGCTTTGAAGCGCTCTGTGGAGGTTTCCAGCACCTCCCCAATCAGGTACTTTTCAAGCAAAAGATTGTCCTTGGCGACATCCAGCATCGGGAGGATATTTTTAATCTCAATGGACTTGAATAAATCTGTATACGATCCATGCTTCAGGAATTTCGAAGAAAATCCGGCATAGGGACCGAAAAGCAGGGCGATCTTTCCATCAATGTGCCTCCGGTCCAGATGGGGAACTGACATGGGAGGAGAACCGGTGCCGGCCTTGCCATACACCTTCGCATCATGCTGGGCTGCCAGCTTTTCGTCATCACAGCGAAGCCAAAGGCCGCTTACAGGGAAGCCGGCATAGTTGTCCTGCTCTGGAATTTTAGACTTCTGTAAAAGCGGAAGCGCGCCGCCGCCTGCACCAAGGAAGACGAAGTCAGCATATATGGCACGCTTTTCTCCTGTGGGTTGGTCCTTTACCTGCACGTTCCATCCGGAGCCCTCGCGATTAAGATCCTCCACGAGGCTTCCGAAATGAACAGTGAAACCCTCTTTGGTGCGGAGCCAGGAGAGAAGGTCAGTTGTAAGTGCGCCGTAGTTACAATCTGTGCCCGTGATCATGCGAGTAGCCGCAAACTCGCCGTCTGCGTCTCGCCCTTCCATAACAAGCGGAAACCATTCGGCCATTGTGTTGCAATCTTCCGTGTACTCCATCCCATGATAGGTATGGTGAGACGAAAGCGCCTGGTGACGCTTCTTCAGAAAGTCAACGTTTTCCTTTCCCCAAACAAAGCTGCAATGCGGGACCGAGTGAATGAAGCTTCGGGGATCTTGGATAACTCCCTGCTTTACGAGGAAAGACCACATTTGCCGTGACAGGTCAAAGCGGGTGTTTACGTCCAGCGCTTTCGAGATATCGATTGAACCATCGGGCTTCTGCGGAGTGTAGTTCAGCTCGCAAAGCGCAGCGTGGCCGGTGCCCGCGTTGTTCCAAGGATCAGAACTCTCCTGTGCTTCCTTGTCAAGCACCTCATAGAGTTCGATGCGAAGAGTTGGATCAAGTTCTTTGAGCAGGACTGCCAGCGTCATGCTCATGATGCCTGCTCCTACGAGGAGAACATCCGTTTTGCCGGCGAAAGCTTCTTGACTTTTCAATGGTTTGCCTTTCTAAAAAATTACATACTGCATGTAACTTCAGGGTTCCGTGTCATGTTCGAGCGGCAGCGTAGCCGCATAAATAGTGGAGCATCCATTTACTTCTTTTCCCAAGCCTGATCGACTGATCCAGCGTAAATAGCGGGTTACAGTCCGACGAGAGCAAGCCCCGATTCCGGATCTATCTGTTTCTGTAAATGCTGCGGGTTCTCGGTTAAGACCAACTCGCAGGTTGGGCGGATGTAAGCTTCCTGGAGGTGTCCGCCGTGAGCGGTACCGTCGGATTTAGCAACCACCACATGCGCATGTACTTGAGGCTGGCCGTCTTTCAGAGCGATGTCACCGATGAGGGAGACCAGTTCCGTCTGCTCTTTGAGAATGACCGAAGTATCGTACTTTTTAGTCTCCCAATTGAATCATCCGAGCTGCACGGAAGAGAGTGCGCCGATGGCCTTGAAGCTGCTCGAAGCAAGCTTTAACTCGGACGCGAGCTGCTTGAGTCCCGCAGCAAGTTCATCGCCTGTTTCAAAGATGACGACGTTGGTCTTAGGTTCTTCCGCAATCTGTTTGTAGTGCATTGCAAGTTCTCCCATCTCCAGCTTTTGATCTCAACGTGGTATGCAGCAACTAAATCAATTCCCGCATCATGCCGATTAAGGCAGCTTTCCCTTCAAAGCCAATTCCCGGCAGCTCGGGCATTGTGACCCAGCTGTCTTCGACCTGAACTGAATCCGGGTATCCGCCAAATGGCTGGAACAGTCCCGGATAAATTTCGTTACCGCCAAGACCCAATCCAGCCGCGACATTGAGCGCCATCTGATGACCGCCGTGGGGAATGCAACGGGAGTAGTCCCATCCTGCATCGGTCACTACTTGAAGCGTCCGCAAATACTCAGTCAGGCCGTATGCAAGCGCCGGGTCAAACTGGAGCCAGTCACGATCCTTCCTCATGCCGGCATAGCGCAGGAGGTTACGCGCATCCTGGTGGCTGAAAAGATTTTCTCCCGTAGCCAGTGGACCGGGATACGCTTCGGCAACTGTTTTCTGTAGGTCGAAATCCAGGGGATCTCCGGGTTCTTCGAACCAGAAAAGTGAGTACTGTTGCAGCGCTTTCGCATAGTCCAGCGCTTGCTTCAGATTGAGCTTGGCGTTTGCATCAACGGCCAGCTTTGCCTTACCGTCCAATTCTTGTAACACTCCCTCGATGCGCGGTTTATCTTCCTCCAAGCTATTGCCGATCTTCATTTTGACAACAGAGTAACCGGCATCGAGAAAGCAGCGCATTTCAGCGCGAAGTTCCTTTATCCCTTTACCTTGCTGGTAATAGCCGCCGGCCGAGTAGACAAACACTTTAGGGTCCGCTTGTTTTCCGGCCCGTTCGGCCAGCAAACGGAAAAGCGGCTTCTCGGCGATCTTGGCGGTAGCATCCCAAACGGCCATATCGATAGCGCCTACGGCGACACATCGCTCTCCGTGGCCGCCCGGCTTTTCATCTTTCATCA
>CAXSFX010000050.1:0-21029 GCA_964236655.1 uncultured Acidobacteriaceae bacterium
GGTGCCGATGCGGTCGGCCAGCCCGAGGATTTGTCCGTAGACAGTTGGAGGGGTAGCGTCACTGATTGAAGCGGGCAGGTACTGCCAGTAAATCGCTTGCGCAACTGCTTCCCTGTCAGCATAGTTACCGGCAACATCGTTACGCACATATAAGGCACCTACAATACCTTGTAGCTCTGTAAACTCTTTTACCAGCTCAGTTGTAAGGTCCACCTTGGCAAGTTCGACAGCTTGTCTCAGCACCGTTTGATCGACTGAAACACCGAAGCTTCTCACAACATGCATTAATTTATAAGCAATCTGTTCTGTGCGCTTTGTCTTTGTTCCATAACTACCCAGATCTTTTTGAAACGTCACAAACGCAAGGAGTGTTCGACGAAATTCTAAAGATGTTTTCTGGTCGAAATTCCAGAAAAACTGCGCATCGGAGAAGCGCGCGCGCAATACGCGCTCATTGCCGTGACGAATGATGGCCTCACTGCGCTCATCTGTAACCGTGTTGAGCACAGTCAGGAAGTGCGGCAGCAGCTTGCCTTGTTTATCTTCAACAGCAAAGTATTTCTGGTGGTCACGCATTACCGTTACCAGCACTTCTTCCGGGAGGGCAAGGTATTCCGGCGCAAAGCTGCCCAGCACGACTGATGGCCACTCCGTAAGGTGTGTCACTGTATCGACCAGCGCCTCGTCCTCACGCCAGCGTGCGCCCGAAACCGTGCGGGTTACACGGTCAAGCTCCTTGCGAATCCGGTGCCGCCGTTCCTCAACATCGACCATCACATGCATCGAGCGCAGTGTCTCAATGTAAGCACCGGGACTCGCAACTGCAACTGATTTAACTCCGTGCAGCACGCGGTGCCCATGGGTCTCGCGTCCGGCTATTACGCCTGCGAAACTCAGCGGCACAACCTCTTGATCAAGCAGCGCCAGTAACCATTGCACAGGCCTCACAAAGCGTTCGGGCTTGCCTGCACGCCAGTACATCGGCTTGGGCCAGCTAAGTGCGCCGATTTCCTGCGGCAGCAGCTCCGCCAGCAGCGTCGCGGCATCGCGCCCCGGACGCGATACGCGCGCGCTCACGTACTCGCCTTTTGCTGTTGTCACCGGTTGCAGTTGCTCCACTGTTACGCCCGCTTTTTTGGCAAACGCATGCGCGGCGGGGGTAGGCGCGCCTTCCTTGAAGGCGATAGCCCAGGCCGGACCGGTCAGCACCTCTTCCGCATCGGCCTGCTTTGCGGCGACTCCACGCACCAACACGGCTAACCGGCGCGGCGTGGAGTACGTTGCGATTTCGGCTCCGGCAGTCAGCAAGCGTTCGCGTTCCAACAGGGCGTGTACACGCTCGCCAAGCTCTTTCTGCGCCGCAGCAAGCATGCGTGCCGGTACTTCTTCGAGCCCAATTTCCAGTAGAAAATCAGCCATGCTGCTTCCCTTCCCTCGCGGCATGCGCATGCTGCGCAGCGTATGCGCGTGCCACGCCGACTACCAGCGTGCGAATGCGTGCCATCACTGCCACCCGCTCTGTTACAGATATGGCTCCGCGTGCATCGAGCACATTGAACAGGTGTGAACACTTCAGGCAAAGCTCATACGCGCCCAGCACCGGAAAGCGGCGTAAATCGAGCTCTTGCGCAGGTTTTGCGCCCTCTTCTCCCAGCAGCCGCTCGTGCTGCCGGGCATGCTCGCCCGCTTTCTTTTCTGCGTCCTTAAAGCTTCCAAGCAGCGCCGAGCATTCGGCCTCATACAGGCGTAGGTGCTCCCATAGCTTGTCCACTTCAGCAGCCTCAAAGCTGTAGACCGAGAGCTGCAGCTCTTCTTCAAGCCGCATGTCGCCGTAGGTCACCGCCGCGCCGGTTTGGGAGTCACGCGCCCATACAACGTCGTAGATCGAGTCCACATCCTGCAAAAATGCCGCAATGCGTTCGAGACCGTATGTGATTTCACCCGTAATCGGGTCCAGGTCCATGCCGCCGCACTGCTGGAAGTAGGTGAACTGCGTAATCTCAAGCCCGTCCAGCATCACTTGCCAACCCACGCCCCAGGCCCCGCCCACCGGCCACTCCCAGTTGTCTTCTTCAAACTTCAGGTCGTGCTCGCGCAGGTCGATGCCGATGGCGGCAAGCGATGCGAGGTAAACCTCCTCCACATCGGCCGGCGGCGGCTTCAACACCACTTGAAACTGCGTGTGCTTGTACAGCCGGTTCGGGTTTTCGCCGTAGCGGCCATCGGCAGGGCGGCGTGAAGGCTGCGCATAGGCAAGCCGTACCGGCTTCGGCCCCAGCACGCGCAAAAACGTCTCCGGCGACATGGTGCCCGCGCCTACCTCCATGTCAAAGGGCTGCTGCAGCACACAACCGCGCTCGGCCCAGAAGGTTTGCAAGCGCAGCAGCAGCTCCTGAAACGTGAGAGGGGCAGCGGAAAGTACATCAGAACGGGCGGCAACGGGCAAGGGAGTGTTCCATGGCGGAAATGTCCGCGGCAGCTCAAGTTTACCGGAGAGTGCATTTGCGTGAACCAAGTGGCCCCCTGTTGCGTACCAGCGAACGGCAGATGACATTTAGCAGATGACATTTGTCAGGGCATTTCAATGACAACCTGCACTGTAGCGGGCACCTTGCCCTCATGCAACATGATCTTGCAACTGAAGGAGCTGGTATGGAACGGAATTGGAAGCTGGTCGCAACCATGGCTACCCTGCTGAGCCCGGCTGTAGCGAATGCCCAGCACTGCACAGGCGGCCTGCGCGTTGAAGGCACGGTGCTTGACCCGAATGGGGCCGCTATCGCCGGTGCGCACGTGGGGGCCGCTGACGGCGAAACGGCTACAGCGGATGCGAATGGCCGCTTTGTCTTTGCCTGCATTCCCCCTGCCGCCGGGGCACTGACGGGGCAGGCTGAGGGTTTTTCCGAAGGTACCGCTACGGCTCAAGGCGCGCCCGGCGGCACAGCGCGCCTCACGCTGACTTTGCCGGTGGCTCGCGTCGATACCAGCGTCCAGGTAAGCGATGATAAAACCGCGATTGACGCCGATCACGGTGCGGGCACCACGACGCTCAGCGGTAAGGACATACAGCAGCTTGCCGACGATCCGGACGACTTTCAGCGGCAGCTACAAGTCCTGGCCGCTACCAGCGGCGGTTCGCCGGGCTCGGCGACGATCACGGTGGACGGTTTTCAGAACGGCAGCGCCCTGCCGCCCAAATCCTCTATCGCGTCGATCCGCGTGAACCCGGACATGTTTTCGTCCGAGTACGACAACCCGCCGTACGAAGGCGGCCGTATCGAGATCGTCACCAAGCCGGGTGCGAAGGCGTTCCACGGCGCAATCTTCTACACCGACAGCGAAGGCAGCTTCAACGCGACTGACCCGTTCTCTGTCACGGCTACACCGGCCTCGAAGCGCCGGTACGGCTTTGAGCTGAATGGGCCCATTGTGGGCAGGAACAGCAACTTTACGCTGGCGCTTGAAAAGCGCGACATCAACGAGTTCAACGTGGTAAATGCCGTCACACTGAACAGTGCGGGGCAGCAAACGCCGTTGCTGCAGACGGTAGAAGCACCGCAGCGGCTATGGATTGCATCAGGACGCGGCGACTGGCAGGTGACGCCGAACGATGTCGCGACGCTGTCCTACTCGGCTAACGTCAACAGCCAAGGCAACCAGGGCGTGGGTGGGCTCACACTGGCAGAGGCAGGCTACGCGAGTTCGGTGCGCGAGTATGACCTGCGCCTGACCAACACGCAAACCTTCAACCCGAATTTTCTGCATGAAACACACATCGGCTACACCTGGAAGCGCACCGCGCAAACGCCTACCTCAAACGCTCCGGCGCTGAACGTGGCGGGCTTCTTTAACGGCGGTGGCGCTGTGAGTCAGAACCTGAACGACCGCGAGCGCAACCTTGAGGTGGACGACGACGCGCTGATTACGCATGGCAGGCACTCCGGCAAGGTAGGTGCGCAGGCCCTCGGCATCTTTGTGCATGATTATGACCCGGACACGTTCAACGGTGCCTACGTGTTCGGCGGCGGCAGTGAGCCGGTGCTCAATGCGAACAGCGCTGCAATGGGCCAAACGACAAATGTGCAGCCGATTGAACAGTACCGCCGCGCGCTGCTGGGGCTGCCGGGCGGCACGCCTACCACCTTCCAGCAGAACACCGGCACGCCGCTGGTGCCGCTGACGCAGTGGCGGCTGGCACTGTATGCCCAAGACACGGTGAAGCTTGCGCCCCGGCTCAGCCTGTCTGCCGGGCTGCGCTATGCGCTCCAGACTACGCCGGGCAGCTACGCCAACTTCGGGCCGCGCGTGGGGCTTTCTTGGGCACCTGACAAGAAGTCGGCATGGGTTTTCCACCTGCGCGCCGGGCTGTTCAGCGGGGTCAACCGGCAGTCCCTGGCCACGCAGGTATACCGGCTTGATGGCGTGCGGCAGCAGGAAGCGCTGGTGTACTCGCCAAGCTTTACCAGCCCGCTTGCGCCGAATGCAGGCTCAGTGCAGATCAGCACTGTCGAGGCGTTACCGCGCGGGTTGCAGCAATCCACTTCGTTCCAGGGGCAGATCGGCGCGGAGCACGACTTTCCGCACCACTGGCACGCGCAGGCCAATGTCTACTTCGGCGATGAGTGGAATGGGGTACGCCAGCGCAACATCAATGCCCCGCTGATTGTAGGCAGCAGCGATGTCGTGCCTAACCCCACGGCAGCGTTGCTGGTGCCTCGCCCGCTTGCGCCGAACCGGAACATTCTGCAGTACCAGAACTCGGGCCACCTGGGCGGCAATGTTGTGTTTCTCGGCCTGGACCAGCACAGCTACAAGCGGTTCGGCTTTTTCGCGGGCTATGTGCATTTGAACTTCCTGACGAACACCGGACGGGGCGCGGTCCTGCCGCAGTCTTCCTACAGCGAGCAAGGCGAGTTTTCCCGTCCGGACTGGCAGCAGAACCACCAGTTTTTCGCCTTCGGCAACCTGAACCTGCCTGCCAAGGTCGAGCTGTCTACGCAGATTGACGCCTCCAGCGGCAATCCCTATAACGTGACTACCGGCACGGACACAAACGGCGACGGCGACTTCAACGACCGGCCATCCTACGCTGCCGTGACGGGTACAGGCGTTTACAACACGCGCTTCGGGCTGCTCAGTACAAACAGCGTCAACGGCGATGTGCCGCGCAACCTGGGCACCATGCCTGCTCGTATCCACATCGACCTGAACGCCGGCCGCGTGTTCAGGCTGGGCGGCAACAAGGAGTCGCCGCGCACACTCACCCTGAACGCGCGCAGTGCCAACCTGCTGAACCACACGAATGTCACCGCTGTCGGCACCATTGTCTCTTCGCCTACCTTTACGCAGTCGCTCGCGGCAGAGGCTGCACGGCGGCTTGAAGTTGGGGCTCGATATTCGTTCTAAACATCCAGCTAAATATCCAGGAGGATCACCATGACCGTACTTTCCCGTGTATTCGCGCTTTCACTCTTGCCTGCTTTAGCCGCTACCGCGCAAACAACCGCGCAAACAGCCGCACCCTTGCTGCCGCCTGCCGGGCTGCACTATCGCTACTGGCCGATGCAGATGGTCCAGTGGGTCGGCCCGGAGCTGCCCTACTCCATGATCGTGCTCTACGCCGACGACAGCGCCAAGAGCTACGATGTCGAGTTGATCGACCGCGCGAGCGGCAAGCCGGTGCATTACGTCAATACGCCGGAGCTTGCGGCTGAAGACAAGGCCAAGGGTGATGATGCTTTGGTGACTCGCATCCAGTTCGATCAGCCGGAGGCACCCGGCAAGGGAGCACAGTACGGGGTCCGCTTCAACACGGAGAAGGGCGTGCCGGTGGTGTGGCAGTTTGTGCAGGGTACCGACATCAGCGAGCAAGGGAGCGGAGTGAGCCCGGTAGATGCGCCGTTTCCGGTGCTTGTGTACCGCGAGCAGGGCGCGCTGGCTGCTGAAGGCACTGCGTTGAAAGTCGGCGCGGTGACCAGCACAGCCGAGATGTGGAAGGAACTGGCGCAGCCGCCCTACTTTGTGCCGTACCACGCAGCGCTGTCGCAAGGGGTGCACATCTTGTCCATGTCGCCGCATGCGAGCACTTGGGTTGATGCGCAGCCCGCGTTGACCGCAGGCGCTGCCTGGAAGCTTACGAGTGCTGCCGGTACTGTGTTGAACGCCCATGCCGATGCGGCAGGGGGCGCAGGAGCAACCGTGAGCCTGACCGATGCACAGCGCGGCGTGATGACGCTTGACGCACAGGGGGGTGCCGGTGGATGGACGGTAAACCGGGTGCGCTTTGGACCTGCAGGTGCCAAGGCCGATCACACGCTTTCACTCGCCTTTACCCCGGCCATGGCACCCGGCAGTGACAGCCGCTTTGAGCTGGTTGCCGGGCGAAAGACCAAGCTTGCTTCAGGCTCGGTGCACACTGCCGTGGGTGAAGACGGCCGCACTACCGAGACCTGGACCATGGTTACGGGCGGTGGGGGTAAGAGCAAGAGTGCTATAGCGAGTACAGGTTTAGAGGCTGGTACAGCTGCGATAACTGCAAAGTAGTTTCGGCTGTAACCATTCCCCTCAACGCTTCTTATGGTGTCTTGAACGAAGGCAGTTTGCACCCGCACGATTCACGAAGCACAAGCCGGCTTGGGAGCACTACCGTCTCCGGTGCAAGCAGTTTCCTATTCTCTGATGAATACTTATGGCCAAGCTGCGTAAATAGTAATTCCGCGGCTTTTTGCCCAACATCTTTAACCGGTTGTTGCACTACACTTACCGAAGGCTGAAGCGCACCGGCTAAATCGAAATCGTCAAAGCCAAGCAATGCTATTTGCTTGGGAACAGAAATTTTCAGCTTTCGCAGCGCAAGAAAGGTAGCAACAGTGGCGCTATTTTTCAGGGTAAATATAGCATCGGGCGACCGGCTCCCTAAGTGAGCGCGCAATAATTGTTCCGCCGTAGACCCGTCCTCATGCAGGTTTGTATCTACCAGGGGAGGCAAGCCGGCATCTTCCATGGCCCGGGTATAGCCTCTTAGCCGCTCCTGTATGGTAAAAAGCCGGGGCTCGCTTCCAAAACAAAGAATGCGGCGATAACCATGCTCAATCAAGTGAGTTGTCGCCGCAAAAGCAGCTTCATAGTTATCCGTGGAAACGCCGCTGCAATCGCTGCCGAGCAACGGCCGGTCAAAGATAACTACAGGGCAGGATACGCTTTTAGTAAAACGCAGAAGATGTTTGCTTTCCGAGTCTGCGGGGACGATCAGAAGGCCGTCCGGGCGATGCTGCATCAGCACTTCCAGGCTATTTTTTTCTGCGTTGTGCTGATTACTACTTATGGCGACGATCAGCAGGCAACCATGGGATCTTGCTATATCTCCTGCTGCTTCAGCACAGTTTGCAAAGAAGGAATCGGCGATACTTGGAACAAGCAATCCGATCGTCTTGGTGCGTCCTCCCTTGAGAACACGCGCAGCATGGTTCGGTAGATAGCCAAGCTGCAGGATAGCTGCTTCGACTTTTTTCAGCGTGCCTGGACTTACATTCATGCCGCCGTTTACAACACGGGATACAGTGCCGATACCGACGCCGGCACTGCGGGCTACATCCGTAAGGGTCGCATGGGATCGCTCCTGGGTCATGCAGAGATCGCTCCAGTCCTAACCATAGAAAATGCCGCAACAGTCACACCCTGGGCTGCCTGCACCCTGCGGTGGGATGCTTCTCCGGCACATCCGGGAGCGGCACACCCGGGAGTAAAGGCGTTTTACCGCCTGGTGAAGTGCACAGCCGGTACGGCACGCAGGCGCTCTGCCGCTCCTTCTGCCGTGATGTCGCGTTGCGGCATGCCCAGCATTTCAAAACCCACCATGAACTTTTTCACCGTAGCCGAGCGCAGCAGGGGCGGGTAGAAGTGCGCATGCCACTGGAAGCCGGGGTGCTCCGCGCCGTCACAGGGCGCACCGTGGAAGCCCATGGTATAGGGAAAGTTGGTTTCAAACAGGTTGTCGTAGCGAGTGGTGGTTTGCCGCAGGATGTCGGCCAGGCCCGCACGCTGGGCCGCTGAGAAGCTCCCGAGGCTGCCGACAGCCTTACGCGGCAGGATCAAAGTCTCAAACGGCCAGACGGCCCACCAAGGCACCACGCATAGAAATTCGTCATTGCCGCAGACCACCCGCACCTCCTGCTCGGCCTCAAGCGCGGCGTAGTCCAGCAGCAGGCTGGTCCCATGCTCGGCCAGGTAGGCGGCTTGCGCCCCGGCCTCGGCTGCAGGCTCATCAGGCACGTGGCCGGTGGCCCATATCTGCCCGTGCGGATGCGGGTTGCTGGCACCCATCATGGCACCGCGATTCTCGAAAATCTGCACATACGCGATGGCCGGGTCGGCGCTGAGTTCCCTCTCCTGCCCGGTCCAGGCTTCCACCACGCGCTCAATGTCGGGCAGCTCCATGCGCGCCAGCGTCAGCGAGTGGTCCGGGTGGAAGCACAGCACGCGGCAGCGGCCATGCTCCGGCTCGCCGCGCAGCAGCGGCGAAGGCGTGGGCATAGTTGCGGGGGCGTTCGGCAGAATGGCCGCATAGTCGTTGTCAAACACGTACACATGCTCATACACAGGCGTTTGCGCGCCGCCCGCCCGCGCATTGCCGGGGCACAGGTAGCAGGCAGGGTCATGATGCACATTGCCGAAGGCTGCCACGGCACCTACCTCCCCCTGCCAGGGCCTTTGCGTGCGCTGGGGCGAGACCAGCACCCACTGGCCGCGCAGCGGGTTATAACGGCGGTGCGGTGTCACGGAGGGGGAGTACAGCTCAGCTGGGGGCACGCAGGCTCCTTTTGAAAAACATGGCTTTGGCGGAGCTCAAACCGCACGGCTCCCCATGGTATCGCGGCCCGGTTGTGCAAAGATGCACAGTAGCCCAAGCCGTGACGCTCCCATAGTAAGCGGTTCCGGCTTCCATCGCCTATGCCTCTTCCCGTACTGCCCGCTGTAACGACCCTGCATGACCATGCCACGCGGCTGTGGCACCGGGAGCCTGCTGCCCCGGTCCCTGCCGGCAATCCGCTGGAAACAGTGGTGCTGGCGCAGCACCGCGCCAACTACGAGCTGTGGCACATTGAAGATGCAGCGCGAAGACCGGGGATCGACGACAGCGAACTTGCCGGGACCAAGCGCGCCATTGACCGGGTCAACCAACAGCGCAACGACCTGGCCGAGAGCTGCGATACGCTGCTGCTCAGCATGCTCGCAGCACATGGACTGCCGCACCGGGGAGCCGAGCTGCACTCGGAAAGCCCGGGGTTGATGATCGACCGGCTCAGCATACTCTCGCTCAAGCTGTTCCACACGCACGAGGAGCTGACACGACCCGGCGCGCCTGCCGGGCATGCTGATCGCAATCGGGAGCGCCTGGCTGTTCTGAACGAGCAGCGAGGTGATCTGCAGCGGGGGCTGGAGCGCCTTTGGAACCGTGTGCTTTGCTCGGAGCGTAGTTTCAAGGTCTACCGTCAGCTCAAGATGTATAACGACCCAAGTCTCAATCCTTCGGTCTACCGGGCGGAGCCGCTGCGAGATCAAGAGAAGTGAGAGACTGTACGTGAGTTGACGCCGAGCCCTTCCCCTGCGTATAAAACGAGGCAACCTAGCGCGAATTCACATCCGGACCCACGCCTCTCAAGCTTCGCCGTTTGAGGCATAATTCCGGTCACACCACTGGAGACACAAGGCCGCCCGCATGACCAAGCCCACCGCATCCCCCAAAACGCTGGCTGCTAAAGTTCACCCGTTTCCTAACAACGCCCACAAGGAAGCACTGGGGCTGTACAGCGCGGCCTTGCAGGCCATGCAGTCCGGCAGTTTCGCCGAAGCCATGGAGACATTTCAGTCTATCGATATGGGCTGCGCCCCGGAGATCCGCGAGCGGACCCAGGTGTACCTGCTGGCTTGCGAGCGCCAGCTTCAAAAACAAACCTCCCGGCTTGAGTTCCTCTCGAACTCCGAGCAGTTCGACTACTCCATTGCCTGCATCAACAACGGCGACTACGAGGAAGCGCGAGACCAGCTGGAAGCGATCCTGGAGCGCGAGGACGACGTGGACTTCGCCCACTACGGGCTGGCTATCCTGCACGGCATGACGGGCCAGGCAGAGGGCTGCCTGCACCACCTGGAGCGCGCCATTGAGCTGAACCCCTACAACCGCGTGCTGGCTCGCAGCGATGTGGACTTTCGCCAGATGGCCGATGATCCGCGCTTTACGGAGCTGCTGTACCCGGAGGCGGTGTAACACTCGCAGCCCAGCATGGGGCGCTGAGGGTGGTTGCCATGGGCGGCGGCACCGGGCTTTCGACCCTGCTGCGCGGCTTCAAGCACTTTACGGCTTCAACCGTGCAGCCTATGCCCGGTACGGTGTCCACACCCAGCCTTATCAGCGACTTGGCGGCAGTGGTTACCGTGACCGATGACGGCGGCTCATCCGGCCGCCTGCGCAAAGACTTCAAGATGCTGCCGCCCGGCGACCTGCGCAACTGCATGGTCGCGCTCTCGGAAGATGAGCAACTGCTCTCGAAATTGTTTCGCCACCGCTTCCGCTCCGGCGGCGAGCTTGAAGGGCACGCCTTCGGCAACCTGTTCGTAGCAGCCTTGCAGGAAATTACCGGCGACTTCGCACAGGCAATCAAGCTGGCCGCGGAGGTACTGGCCACGCGCGGCCGCATCTACCCGGCCACCAATGCCAATGTGACCCTGGCCGCCCGCATGGATACAGGCGAGCTTGTCCGCGGTGAAACGGAGATCACCGGCTCGCACGCCCGCATTGTCGAGCTCATGCTGGAACCCGCGCATGCAGCGCCGCTGCCGGAAACGCTTGAAGCTATCGCCGCAGCCGACCTCATCACGCTTGGTCCCGGATCATTGTTTACCAGCGTCATCACCAACCTGCTGGTTGCGGGCATTCCGGAGGCTCTAGCTGCCGCCAAAGGCACACGCGTGTATGTGTGCAACCTGATGACACAGGGCAATGAAAGCCTGCACCTGAGTGCCTCGCAGCACATCGAGCGCATGTACGAGCATGCCCGTTCCCCTTTCCTCGACTATGCCCTGGTCAATACAGCGCCCGTTTCCGAGGCTATCCGCGAACGCTATGCCGCCGAGGGCGCGGAGGTCATCGCTGCCGACATCGAGCGTATTGAAGCCATGGGTATACGCTGCATCGCGGGCTCGTTTGCCGCTGAAGGCGACGTGCTGCGCCACAATGCGGACCTGGTGGCGCGCACGGCGCTGCGGCTGGCGCTTGAGGACCGTGCTGTGCGTAATGAATTAAAAAGCAAACTGGAGTGAGGATGAGACCGTCCTGGGTGCCCCTAGAAATGCAGTGTTGCTGCCGGCGTTGGTGCCGGTGATGTCGCCGGGGCTGATAGTGCTGTAGTAGCGGACGTTGCCGAGGTTATACGCTGTAAAACGAAGCGTTGCCCGCTTTGACAGGATTTGGCGTCCGATGCGAAAACCCAGGTCGAAGGTGTTGAAGCTGCCGGTGTAGTTACGGTTTTCGTCATCCTGCGGGCGGCGTCCGATGAACTGCCAATCACCTGTCAGGATCAAGCCCGCGGCATGTGGAATCCGGTACTCGCTCAACAGGTTGGACTTGTAGGACGGTGTGCCGACAAACCGCTGCCCGTTTGTCGCAGCGATGCCGGTCTGGTTCAGTCTCGCATTGAGCGCGCTAAAACCGCCGTCGATCAGCAAGCTATGAAAGAGCAGGCCCTGCGCGGAGACTTCCGCTCCATAATTCACCTGCAGGCCCGTGATGCGGAAGACGCGGGTTGCATCCAGATTGGCAAACGGGCGCTGGATGCGAAACAGCGCGGTGGTAAACGCGATCGGATGGTCTGTAGTCTTGAAGCCCAGTTCCCACTCGGTGCTGCGATATGGTGCAAGCGCCTGGTTGGCGTTTACCGCGTTGCCGGGAGCGGTATCTCCTTGCTGCAGGCTGCTTGCAAACGTCGCGTAAGCAGTAGCCCAGTACGCCGGCTTGAACAGGACGCTTGCTGAAGGGCTGATACCGTTTCGATTGGACCCGCCGGTGCGTGTTCGGGTTGCTGCATTGTTGTCAACGCCGAAGTAATCCTGACTGCCCGCCAGGCGCACCAGCAAGCCTTTAGGAAGTGAAATCAGGTCTCCCAGGTTAAAGCCTTGCTGGTTCACAATCGAGGAGCGGTATAGGTTGCGGTACACAGGCAACCCTGCCGTGGGCGGTGCGTAGAGGACGGGGTTGCTGACGCTTGCTCTGCCGAGCAGCAGGCTTGCCGCCGGGGGGGCGGCGTAGCTGAACTGCGTAAATCGATACCCTTCAGAACCGATGACGATATCCTGCTTGACACCCCACCGATTGACGGTACCGGTGATGTAGCCGAGGTCGCTTGCGGTTCCGAAACGCGGTGCAAAGCCCGAGGAAAACGAGGTCGAGTAGGCCCCGGCACTGTTAAGAAGCGTATTGACGCTTGTGTCGATGAAGCGGTCGAGGCGCTGGGCCAATGCGCCCGCTTCCAGGCGCCACCCCGGTGAGATTCGGTAGTGGTAGCGCACGCTCGTACTCTGCGTCGTCAGGTTGATGCCGGCAAATGCCTGACCGTAGCCCACGCGCGTCGGGTCGGGCGCACTCGGCAAGGCAAGCGTGCGCGCAGGCCGGTCAACGGTATCAGACGGATCCGGTCCGTAGCTGAACCATCCCGGAAAGCCCCGCTGCACCACGTCATAAGCACTGTAGTGGGCATCGATCAATGTTTTGGAGGTTGGGCGCACGTCCAATGCCGTCTCGGCCAAACGGCGTCGCTGGCGCGAATTTGCAACCCAGGCTCCTCCGTCACTGTAGAGCAGGTTGCCCCGGTAACCGAAAAGCTTACCGGGTCCAAAGCGACCGCCCGCATCGCCGTAAATCGTACCGATGGTGTTGCCGTCCTGCTCGAAATAAAGATTGGCGGTGCGCTCTTCAGTAGGCCGCTTCAGGATGAAATCGAAGACGCCTGACGGGTTTGCCGGGCCGTAGAAGGAAGCGCCCAGCCCGTTCTGCACTTGCAGAACCTGATCCTGCTCTACGGCGTTTGCGCCGGTAACTGCAGTGGCCATCCCGTCCATACGGGTGTTCTGCACGATGCTGCCCTGGATGCCTCGCGTGGAGGGCCGCAGGATTTGGTCACCCTGCTGCTCGTTGAAGTTCACCAGCGGCAGATACTTGATTGCGTCCCGCAAACTTCTCGCCTGGGTGTTGGCGATCTGCGCGGCCGGCAACACAGTGATGACAGAAGGCTGGTCTACGATGGGTGCCGTGCCCAACACCCCGCTTTGCGTCTGCCCCACGTAGTAGCCTGCGGCAGCAGTTCCTGACAGGTCGGCCTGTACCGTGACACTGGCAGTGGTGCCGGTTGCGGCAAAGGCCAGGTCGAGCACGGCAGCCGCTTCCCCGGTCAGCGTCAGCGGCATGCTGACCGGGTTGAAGCCGGGCTGCTGCGCGGTAAGTGTGTAGCTGTCAGCAACCATGCCTGTGAAGCTGTAGCGGCCCGTTCCGCCTGTTGTGGCAATGCGGTGTGTCGTCTTGCTGTCAAGGCATACCTGCGCCCCGACGACTACCTGGCCACCGGGGTCACGAACCGCTCCGCTGACACTCGGACCCTGCGCGAAGGCGGCGGGCGTCAGCAACAGGCAAGAAACACTCGCGGAAAAAACATGGTTCGGGAAGCGCACGACGGATCTCCAGAGATCTCAAGTCGAAATAGCTCATCCCGCAAAATTGCGGGATGGCTCAGGTTTAGAAACGCATACTAAACTCGTTTTTATTCGCAGGATATCGTCTGAGTGTATCGCACAGCTGCTGCAAAGGAGCCTGTAGAAGGTCTGACGCCCTTTTAGATGTAGTTCGAAATTTCAACCAGGTTCCGGTCCGGGTCGCGGATATAGACCGATCGAAGCTGCGATTGTGCGCCGGTGCGCTCTACAGGTCCCTCCTCAATGTGCACGCGCAAGGCATTGAGGTAGTCGATTACCTCTTCAATCGGTGTCTCCGTGATGAAACACAAGTCACCCGAGCCGGGCGTGGGGTAGGCGGCGCGCGGGCTGAACTCATGCCCGCGGTGATGCAGATTGATGCGCAATTCGCCGAAGGCAAGTGCTTTGCGCCCGTTGAAGGTGACCAGGTCCATGCCCAGGACCTCCGTGTAGAAGTCGGTGGTTGCATCGAGGTTGGCCACGGTAAGGACGAGGTGATCGAGGGTGCTGATACTAAAGGCCATTGCGGCATTATGGACCTCTACCTGCACGATGCGCAGATTTCGCGGCAAGATGACCGCCGTCGCTCGGCAGTGAATATACCCAGTGCAGGAGAGATATTCCGAAACAGGCAAGTTCGCATTTGACGGGCGTGAGTGCGTAGCCTAAGTGCAAGCTGGTTAGAGACTTACGACTGTCCGGAAAAAATTTCGTTAGCGATATTCATGTTTGAACATGAATTGCGCTTAGGTTGAAGCGTATAAGCACCTCATCGAAGATATTTTCCAACCGGAAAATAAAAGGAGTGACATATATGTTTGAACACCGTCAGGAATCAGGTTGTAGGATTCATAGAAGTATGTGGAAAGGTGTAAATCGTACAACCTTGCTTGCAATTATTGCCTTGAGCACTGCTGGAATATCTGCTCATAGTGGCCTTGCGCAGGCACAATTCGGTGGTGAGCCTGAAGAACACAGTTGGCCGTTCTGGGGAGGCAATCTCAACAATACCCATGCGGGTGCAAATGAGAATGAAATCAATCCGGACAATGCAGCGAAATTGCAGCAAAAGTGGGTGTTCCAGACAGCAGGCGATGTTTCCGCAACTCCGACGGTAAGCCAGGGATCGGTGTATGTGCCCGACTGGGGCGGGTTCATCTACCGTATCAATGCGGAAACAGGGAAAGCGATCTGGAGCCACAAAGTATCGGAATATACAGGAAATGCCAAGTCCGTTACAAGAAATTCCCTGGCAATCGGGCCGACGCAGCTTATTTTCGGCGATCAAGCAATCGCAGCTACCGGTGCCGTCCTGCTCTCGGTCGATAGGGCAACCGGCAAACTGCTTTGGAAATCTACACTCGACACATCCTTCGGAGCCGTAATAACGTCTTCCCCGGTCATCGTCGGAGACAAGGTTTATGTAGGGGTAGCTTCGCTTCAGGAAAACCTGGCCCTGCAACCTGGATTCAAACTCACCTTCCGCGGCAGTGTCGTCGCGCTCGACCTGCAAACAGGACACATTCTGTGGCAAACCTACACAATACCTGCGGGTTATACGGGCGGTTCCGTTTGGGGCAGCAATCCGGTTGTGGATTTACGACGTAATTCTCTATATGTGAGCTCGGGAAATAACTACAGCGTGCCTGAGAATGTTAGCGCATGCCTGGCTTCAGCAGGTACCGATGCGACAGCGAAGCTTGCCTGCCTTGACCCGACAGATTATATCGACAGTATCCTGTCGCTCGACCTGACCACAGGCAAGGTCAAGTGGGGGCATAGGCTGGAAGGCGCGGATACCTGGACGGTATCCTGCCTAGTGAGTGGAACGGGCGGCGTACCATGCCCCACTCCGAGCGGGCCGGATTATGACTTC
This sequence comes from uncultured Acidobacteriaceae bacterium, assembly GCA_964236655.1. Classification (GTDB taxonomy): domain Bacteria; phylum Acidobacteriota; class Terriglobia; order Terriglobales; family Acidobacteriaceae; genus EB88. The sequence continues at coordinate 15,617 of CAXSFX010000050.1, forward strand.
GGCAGTGGGCCGAACATGATTCGAACCGAGGTAGACGGCAAGCCGGTCGAGGAGATCGGTGCCGGGCAAAAAAGCGGCATGTACTGGGCGCTCAACCCGGACACGGGTATCGTGCTCTGGTCTACGCAGGTTGGGCCGGGCGGCGACCTGGGCGGCATCCAGTGGGGCTCTGCTACGGATGGCAAGCGCGTGTACTCGGCAGTGAATAACAATTTTTATACCAATTTCATGCTGCAGCCGGAGAATACGCAGGAGTGGAATGCAGCGTCATGGGCGGCAATGGATGCAGGCACAGGCGCTGTTCTGTGGCAGGTTCCGGTTACCGGCCAAAACCCTTTGAACCCGGCTGAAGCATCAGGTGCCATCGGCCAAACCACGGTAGCAAACGGCGTCTTCTATGCCGGCGCGCTTTCCGGTGACATGGTTGCGCTCAATGCTGAAACCGGCAAGATGCTTTGGAAGTTTGCGAGCGGAGGCTCGGTTGCCAGTGGGCCGTCCATCGTGGATGGAACGTTGTACTGGGGTTCGGGCTATACCAGCCTCGGCATCGGCAGCCCCAATAACAAGCTGTACGCATTCTCGCTTCCCCGTGGTTCGGGGCGTGGATGGGGCGGCGGATGGGGTCACGGACGCTAGCCATCGCACGGCAGGGGCCGGGCTTATAAGCCTGGCCCTGCCTGCGGAACAATTCTTTCAATTTTTTCAAATCTTTGAAACTGTGGAGCGATAGCTGGAGTCCTTTAATGGTGTATGGCCACCATCACCAGACCCGTATCGAGCCATCGCAAAGCTCCGGTGCAGTCGCGTGCCATAGAAACGGTGGAAGCCATTTGTGAGGCTGCCATCCAGCTTCTCCTAAAAGAAGGTCCAACCCTTCTTACGACTATCCGCATTGCCAAGCGAGCCGGTGTTTCTGTGGGGACGTACTACCAGTACTTTCCTAACAAAGAGGCGTTGCTGCTCACGCTTATAAGCCGGCACTTGCGGCGGATCACCAAGGTGCTGGAGCAGGCTTGCAGGGAGAGTCACGGCAAGCCGCAGCCCATCATGGTTTCTGTCTTCCTCCATGCGTACGTGGCGGCTCAACTTGAAGATAGGGATGTAGCGAAAGCAGTGTATCGAGTTGTCCCGGATGTTGGCGCGGGTGCTATTCTCGCCCAGCAAAGAGCATTGGTAGTCGCAGCCATTGCAGCCATGTTACGCACAGCACCGGAGCTCCCGGAAGGCGATATCGAGATGATTGCATTTACCTTTTTCGCTGCCATCTCAGGTGCAACACGTGCGGTACTCGAAACCTCGGAAGAGGTGAGTTTCATTTCAAGCTGGGAGCCGCATCTTGAACGTTTGGGGCATGCCTACCTTGCCAGCTTCAGCCGCCAGGCATAAGTAGAGTTAATAGTGCGGCAGGCTTATGAGGTCCCGGCTGCACCGGTGGTACGTTTCAGCTGTCCGCATGCCGCGTAAATGTCTCGCCCGCGTGGGCGGCGCACGTATGCCGTAACCCCGCGTGCGATCAACCGCTTTTGAAAAGCATCAACCGTTGCCTGCTCCGGCTGCGAGTAGGGTGTGCCCGGTCCAGGGTTCCAGACGATCAGATTGACATACGCCGGGAAGCCCGCGCTCTTTACAAGTGCGACGACTTCATCTGCGTGCTCCAGCCTGTCATTGACTCCACCGAGCAGCACATACTCAAACGTGATCTTTTCGCGCGGGCCGAGCGGGACGGTACGGGCGGCGGCAATGACAGCTTCGATGTTCCACTTGCGGGTGACCGGCATGATTGCTTCTCGCACTGCATCATTCGACGCATTGAGCGAGATGGCAAGCCGGGGGCGCACGGGTTCCGCGGCAAAGCGCAGCATTCCCGGCACAATGCCCGATGTGGAAACAGTCATGCGCGAAGGTTGCAACTGCACTGGGCCGATGAGCAGTTTGAATGCGGCAATCCAGGCGTCATAGTTCAGGAACGGCTCGCCCATGCCCATGAAAACAAGGTTGATGCGGTCGCGGCCCAGGTGTACGCCTTGCCGCTTGAGCACCGCGACGACCTGCCCGGCGATCTCGCCTGCCGACAGGTTGCGCACGATGCCCATCTTCGCTGTCAGGCAGAATTGGCAGTTGACCGCGCAGCCGATCTGCGAGGAGACGCAAATAGTCGCCCGCTTTTGCGGGACGCTGGTGCCGCGCGTGTCCGGTGCGGCATCTTCGGGTGTCTCCGCAGCACCCTCGATGGTGGTTTCAGCACCGTCGCCGCCCGGCATCCACACGGTTTCAACTGTTTGCCCGTCCAGCCCGGCAATCAGGTAGCGCTCCGTGCCATCGACCGAGCGGAAGGTCTCGGTAATCTGCGGCAAACCCACCGTATACCCGGCCTCACCCAGCTGCTCACGAAAGGCTTTGGGCAGCGTCAGCATTTCATCGAACGACCCGGCCCACTGCCGGTACAGCGCATGCTCCAGTTGCTGCGCCCGATAACGCGCCCCGCCAAATTGAGCAGCGATCTCTGCCAACTCCAATGCGTTGAGGCCGAACAGCGGCTTTGTCGCTGCGGCAGGGAGAGGCCCGGCGGCTACAATGGAAAAGACCCCGCTTTGAGTGGTTGTGGCCATGACCGGTATCACTTGAGGATACCGCAGCTCCCAACCTGCAAGCGGCCACAAGGACACAGGACACGCATGGCAGCTCTCGCACCTGACGCACCCGCAACCTACGAAGTGCCCGACCGCAACATTCGCCGCACCACCCTGCCCAATGGCATGATCATCCTGACTGAGCCGATGCCGCACTTGCGCTCGGTCGCCATGGGTGCCTGGATTCGCGCCGGGTCGCGGCACGAAGCGCCCGAGGTCAACGGTATTTCGCACTTCGTCGAACACATGGTCTTCAAGGGCACCGAGAACCGCACCGCGCAGGCCATCGCACGCGAGGTCGACGCCATCGGCGGCAACCTGGACGCGTTTACCGGCAAAGAAACTGTCTGCTTCAACATGAAAGTGCTGGACGAGCACACGCCCAAGGCGCTCGATATCTTGTCAGACCTGGTGCTGCACCCCACCTTCGCCCAGGACGAAATCCTGCGCGAGCGCGGCGTCGTCATGGAAGAGATCAAGATGGACGAGGATAACCCGGACTACCTGGTCCATGAAATTTTCACGCAAAGTTTCTGGCAGGGTCACGCGCTGGGGCGGCCCATCCTCGGCTCGGTCAACACGGTCGGCGCGTTTGAGCGTTCTACGCTGCTTGACTTTTACAACGCACGCTTTCACGGCGGCAACATTGTCTTCTCCGCTGCCGGGCACATTGAGCATGACCGCTTTGTCGCCATGGTTACAGACCGCTTTGCCGCCTTGCCCGCCGGGCAGTCACTGAGCGTGGAAGCCCCGCCGAAGACTGCGGCCAAAATCATCCTGCGCAGCAAGAAGTCGCTTGAGCAGGTGCAGCTATGCCTCGGCGTTCCAGCGCGTCCGCTGGCTGACGCCTCGCGCTACATCTCGCTGCTGCTGAACACCATCCTGGGCGGCGGCATGAGCTCACGCCTTTTCCAGACAGTACGCGAGGAGCGCGGCCTGGCCTACTCCATCTACTCTGACCTGAACCCGTACCGCGATACAGGTTCGCTGTGCGTGTATGCCGGCACCTCGGCGAGCAAGGCAGTTGAGCTCATCGAACTGGTGATGCAGGAGTTTCGCCGCCTGAAAGAAGCACCCGTAGAGGCAGACGAGCTGCGCCGCGCCAAGGACCAGCTCAAGGGTAACCTGCTGCTGTCGCTTGAAAGCTCAGGCTCGCGCATGTCGAACCTGGCCCGCCAGCAGATGTACTTCGATCATTTTTTCGGCCCGCAGGAGATTTTAGACAGCGTGGAAGCAGTGCAGGTTGAAGACTTGCAAGCCATGGCGCAGTCGTTGTTCGACCCTGAGCGGGTAGCGCTTACCATGCTGGGCCGACTTGATGGTGTCAAGGTCGAACGGGAGCAATTGGCCTGCTAGCGGCATACGCTGGCGAAAGGAAGTCGTCGTATTACTGTGGCGGGTAAACAGCAGGTTCGATACAGCGCGATTTGGTTGATCCTTAATCTTTTGCTTGTCACAGGCTGCGGTGTGCACCTTAACCAGCAGCCTGCTGCGCAGTCACTTTCGCAAGCCCCGCCCGCGCAGCCACCCCCGGTAGCCGGTCAAAGCGGTGCCATCACCATTCAGCCGCAATATGCAGCGACCGGCCCCGGCAAAGCGCTCCAGTTTTCTGCTTCCGTCCAAAACGGAGCCGCCGTCAACTGGCTGGTGAATGGGGTCCAGGGCGGCAATGCGACCGCAGGCACGATCGACGCAAACGGTAACTACTCTGCTCCAGCCGCTCTGCCGCAAAGCATTAATGTAACCGTGACCGCCGCGCTGGCGGCCTCCCCTGCGACCGACTTCGCAACTGCCGTCGTCTCCATCATCCATCCCGGCGCAGTCACTGCTACTGCCAACCCGCAGGTCGCGGCGTACTCCATCTACCTGCCTGCGCCGGGCCAGGTACGTATCGAGTTCGGCCCCACTGCAAGCTACGGGCTACCCACCTGGGCGCAGCCGACGCCGACGCCCAACGGGGGCCAAGTCAGTATCTATGTCGCCGGTATGCGGGCGCAGCTTCTCTACCATATGCGCGCTCTGGTGACTCTAGCCGATGGCGCAACTTACACCGATACGGATCAGACTTTTACTACCGGCGCGGCTCCGGTGACTGCGGCCGTTAGCGCCTCGGCACAGAACGGCCAAACGCCCCAGCCGGGGGTTGAACTATTCGACACACTGCTACCGCGCGAGCCTGCCCCGGCTTTCGCAACCGACCTCAGCGGCAACGTCATTTGGACCTACAGCTACGGAGGCACCGCAGAAGACGCGCTGCAGCCGCTCAAGCTGCTCCCTAATGGACACTTCCTGGCGCAGATTGCTTATCTTTCCTCGATCACGCTGCGCAACCCGACGATTTTGCCCGGCACCCTCGACGAGGTTCGTGAGGTGGACCTGGTAGGCAACACAATCCGCTCGCTCACCCAGACGCAGCTGGCAGCAGCTCTTACCGCGCAAGGCTATGCCTTTACGCTGGGCAGCCTGCACCATGACGTGCTGGCGCTGCCGAACGGGCACATGGTCCTGCTGGCAACCACCACCAAGGCCTTTAGCAACCTGCCCGGCTACCCGGGCACTACAAACGTCATCGGCGACGTCCTGATCGATGTAGACCAAAACTTTACGCCGGACTGGGTGTGGAACTCCTTCGATCACCTCGACGTAAATCGCCATCCATTTCAGTTCCCGGACTGGACCCACAGCAATTCCCTGCTCTACTCTGCCGATGATGGAAACCTCCTGCTCTCGGTGCGGCACCAGAATTGGATTCTGAAGATCGACTTCAACGACGGAAAGGGCTC
>CAXSFX010000051.1:0-20912 GCA_964236655.1 uncultured Acidobacteriaceae bacterium
ACTTATTCCGAGACCTGAGACTGAGCACCTTGTCGAGGCAGTGCTCGCACGGCTGCCGCATGATCAGCCGGTGCGCATCGTAGACGTCGGTACCGGCTCCGGTGCTATCGCGCTGGCACTCGCGCACATGCTGCCGCTAGCTCATGTTGACGCACTTGATATATCTCCCGAAGCGCTGGACATTGCCAGGGAAAACGCGCAAATACTCGGCCTTGCTGAGCGCGTACATTTACTTCATTCTGACTTACTTGCTGCTGTTATGAACGAGCGTTACCAATGCATCGTATCGAACCCGCCATATGTAGCCGCAGCGGATGTACTAGAGCCGCAGGTTGCCGATTGGGAGCCGCACGGTGCTCTTTTCGCCGGAAATGACGGGCTTGACATCTACCGCAGGTTGCTGCCGCAGGCAGCGCAGTTGCTCAAGCCAGGCGGGTTACTTGCGCTTGAGCTTGGTGCAGGGCAGAGTGAGGCATTGGCTGCATTATTTAATAACAATTCAAGCTGGACCGGCCTTACATTTTTGCCCGATTTGGCAGGGAACTTACGTGTAGCGATTGCCATTTTGCAATAACCGGTTATTGCATGTAGAAAATAAGTCTTCCGATAAAGATAAATATGCGGGTACCTATCCACCCAACAGGAGAGCTATGGCTACGCATTACAACAGCTCCTGCAAGATATGCCGCAAAGCGGCCGCAAGCCGCGCAGGTGGTTTATGCCTGCGCGGGCACCTCGACAGCCTGCCGTTCCACTTCGAAGCGAAGCCGGTTGTTCAGCGGGTCCGCATCCACCAGTACGGTGTCTCCATGCAGCACCGCGCCGTCCAGAATCTGGATGGCAAGCGGGTCCTGGATCAGCTTCTGCAACGCGCGTTTTAGCGGTCGCGCCCCGTACGCGCGGTCGTAGCCGGTCAGGATAAGCTGGTGTCGCGCGCCTTCGCTCAGCTGCAGCGTGATCTTGCGATCGGCCAGGAGGCGCTTCATGTCTTCAAGCCGCAGGTCGATGATGTGCGTCAGCTGCTCCTCGCCAAGTGGGCGAAACAGCACAATGTCATCCACGCGGTTCAGGAACTCCGGGCGAAAGTGCCCCTTCAGCACGTCCATTACCTCATCCCGTGCCATCTCCCAGCCGTTTTCGCTTTCCAGTGCTTCGCCTTGCAGCACGTGCGCGCCAAGGTTTGAGGTCATAATCAACACCGTGTTCTTAAAGTCGACCGTACGACCTTTCGAGTCGGTCAGGCGGCCATCATCCAACACTTGCAGCAGCACGTTGAACACATCTGGATGCGCCTTCTCGATTTCATCGAAAAGAATGACTGCGTAGGGCCTGCGACGCACAGCCTCCGTCAACTGCCCGCCATCATCGAAGCCAATGTAGCCGGGAGGCGCGCCGATGAGACGTGCCACGGCATGCCGTTCCATGTACTCCGACATATCGATGCGCACCATGGATTGCTCGTCATCAAACAAAAACTCGGCGAGTGCCCGCGCGGTTTCCGTTTTGCCCACACCGGTCGGACCGAGGAACAGAAACGAACCGATAGGCCGCTTGGGGTCGCTCAGGCCTGCACGCGAGCGCCGGATTGCGTTCGCAACTGAAGTCAACGCGTCATCCTGCCCGATCACGCGGTCGCGCAGCCGCGACTCCATCGCAACCAGTTTGCGCACCTCGCCCTCCAGCATTTTCGATACAGGAATCCCGGTCCACTTGCTCACGATGGCGGCGATATCTTCCTCGTCAACCTCCTCCTTCAGCATGCGTACACCGTGCTCCATCGCGTCTTGAGTTGCGTTCAGCTCGCGCAGCTCGGCTTCCAGGCGCGGCAGCTCACCATATTGGATTTGTGCCGCGCGCTCAAGCTTGCCCAACCGAGTTTGCTCTTCAGACTCGAAGCGCAAGGCCTCCACGCGCTGCTTGACTTCGCTGAGGCGCGTAATGGCTTCACGCTCCTTTTGCCAGCGCGCCCGCAGTCCGGTTGCGGTTTCCTTCAGCCCGGCCAGTTCGCCTTCAATCACTTGCGAACGTTCTTTCGATTTCGCGTCTGTCTCTCTGCGCAGGGCAGCCTTCTCGATCTCAAGCGAAGTCATGCTGCGTTCCAGTGTGTCAATCTCCTCCGGCACCGAACCGATCTGGATTGCAAGCGACGCCGCTGCTTCATCGACCAGATCAATGGCCTTGTCGGGCAAAAACCGGTCAGAGATATAACGGTGCGACAAGGTGGCCGCAGCCACAATCGCCGAGTCCTTGATGCGTACTTTATGGTGTGACTCATAGCGCTCGCGCAGACCGCGCAGGATGGCAACCGTGTCCTCGACATTCGGTTCGCCGACGTACACCATCTGGAAACGCCGTTCAAGCGCCGCATCCTTCTCGATGTACTTGCGGTACTCGTTCAAAGTGGTGGCACCGATAGCGCGTAATTCACCCCGTGCCAGCGCAGGTTTCAGCATATTGGCCGCGTCGATAGCACCTTCAGCGGCACCCGCGCCGACCAGGGTGTGAAGCTCGTCGATGAACAGGATGATCGCGCCGTGCGAGTCTTCAATTTCCTTGAGGATTGCCTTGAGCCGGTCTTCGAACTCGCCGCGGTACTTTGCCCCCGCCAGCATCGCGCCCAGGTCAAGCGAAACTACTTTCTTGTCACGCAGAATTTCCGGTACATCGCCTGAAACGACGCGACGCGCCAGCCCTTCCACAATCGCTGTTTTGCCTACGCCCGGTTCACCGATCAAAACCGGATTATTCTTCGTCCGGCGCGCCAGCACCTGGATCACGCGACGAATTTCCTCGTCGCGCCCAATTACCGGGTCCAGCTTGCCGCGCCGCGCCAGTTCCGTCAGGTCCTTGGAGTATTTTTCAAGCGACTGGTACTTGGCCTCGGGATTCTGGTCTGTCACGCGCTGCGAACCGCGCACGGTAGACAGGCTCTTCAAGATAGCTTCATGCGTAGCGCCGAAGCTGGCCAATAGCAGCCCCGCTCCGTCGTTTTTGGCCTCAGCCAGCGCCAGCAGCAGGTGTTCGGTTGACACATACTCGTCATGGAAGTTTTCGGCTTCCTTGCTCGCCTGGTCCAGCACACGTTGCAGCGCCTGGCCCATGCCGGGCTGGGTGCCGCCTGCGACCTTGGGCAGCTTGGTCAGTGCTTCCTTGACCTTGCCGGCTAGCTGCGCGGTAGGCACACCCAGCTTTTCGAGCACCGGCAGGATCACACCTTCTCGATCCGCTAGTAAAGCCGAGAGCAGATGCAGCGGCAGCAGCTCAGGATTGCCGTTGTCAGAGGCGGCGCCATTGGCAGCCTGCACGGCTTCCTGCGACTTTACAGTGAACTTGTCCCAACGAATCGCCATACTCTGAATACTCCAAACAAGGTCTATGGCCTACGATGCAGCTGTTGCCGCAGAAGCTTATTGCTTATAGACGATCTGTGAGGCTTAAAAGATGCAGATAATGTGAGTCGATCTTTATCAGCTATTGTCTAATTTTGTTCTTAGAAAACTCAATCAGCTCCACTCAGAAGGTCTTTGCGCAGACTTGCCTTTAATTCCAAATGGCACATTTTCCGGAAATTGGGCAGCAGCAAGCCGACTTGGAGTGATTTGCCGGGCAAAGCTTCCAAAAGTAGTTAGCTTGCCAGCCGCTTTTCCGTCCAATACTACAACTCCAACTGGCTTCTTGATCTCATCTCGCACAATTCTCACAGGCTCAATGAGGTCAGTATCTTGCGACAGAACGAGGGCTACATCGAATAATCCTCGCCATGCATCATGAATCAAGTACGTTGCGAGATTTACATCAGAGCCTTTTTCCTCGCTGTTCCAGATCATCGTGTGCGTTGGCCCATCAGGCACCGGATTAACCAAAGGACGCACTTTCTTCGAGACAAGAAAGTTCCCCTGATGGATTGATATTGAGGGGAGTGATTGAAGCGCTTGAAGGTAACGTTGCTGACGAATCGGTTGTCCTGGATCGCGTTGACCGCTTACCGGCGCTGTGAAGTAACGGATATGGGAGATTTCATTTTCAGGGCCAAGAAGGGATGCTGCCAAGGCTTGTAGATTAAGCCATTTAAACTTTGTATGTCGCAACGCGTGGTAGTACAGATTGAAACCATCGACGTAAACATAAGTGCGCAAGGGTGCAGTCATATGAGTACAAAAGCAGAAGCCGCTGGGCTATCGCCCAAGCGGCTTATGAACTGGCAACACCTTTCGGCCCTACCAGCGAGTATAAGAGTAAAGTATCAAAGTATTTTTGAATGTGCAAGTCCTTCGTTAAACTTTGGCTTTTAGTTTTGATCCACTAACGTTCCGTTACAAATGATCCACTAACGTTCCGTTACAAATGATCCACTAACGTTCCGTTATAAATTAGTCCTCCACCTCCAGCACAAGGCACTTCAAATACTCCGTCTCCGGGATCGTCAGGATGACAGGATGATCCGGCGCGGCACCGGTACGCTCCAGCAGGCGCACCCGCCGCCCGGCATCGCCCACTGCCGCGGCCACCACCTCTTGAAACTCCGCCAGAGACACATGGTGCGAGCAGGAACAGGTCACCAGCGTCCCGCCGGGACGCAGCATCTTCATGGCGCGCAGGTTCAGCTCCTTGTAGCCCCTTATGGCACTTTCAGCGGCTCGCTGGCTTTTGGCAAATGCAGGCGGGTCCAGCACGATGGTGTCGTACTCCGCGCCGTTCTCTGACCAGTCGCGCAGCACAGCAAATGCGTCGCCCTTGACCCACTCCACCTCGATGCCGCCCAGCATGTCGCGGTTCAACGCAAGGTTTTGCTCGGCCACTTCCAGCGCAGCTTCCGAGGTATCGAGCCCGGTCACGGAGCGGCAGGTCATAGCCAGGTGCAGCGCGAAACCGCCCTGGTAGGTGCACACGTCCAGCGCCTCGCCGTGGCCGTACTGCGCGGCCAAGCGGTAGTTCAATCGCTGGTCTAAAAAGGAACCTGTTTTTTGCCCTGCATCGGAGTCGTGCAGGAAGCGCAATCCATTGAGTCGAAATTCGGTTGCGGTTTTTGCGTTTTCCAAGTTGCCGCTTGCGCTCCACAGCGGCTCAAGTGACGGTGCGCCAAGCGACTCCAGCTCCCGAATACGCGGGTCCGGCCGCTCCACAACGGTTTCGAGGCCGGCACCCAGGGCGGCCACCAGTTCTTCCATGACGGTGCTACGTACTTCAGGCGTATCGAGCCCTGCCACGAGCAGCTGAACCACAGCGATGCCGGCATACTTGTCGACGATGATGCCGGGCAGCTCATCGGCTTCGGCAAATACCAGCCGGCAGCTGTTTGTCTCGTCAGTCGGCAGAGCGTGCAGCATGGACTCGCGCCGGGCCAGAGCCGTTTGCAGCCGGGCACGCAGCAGCGGCAGCCAGGCTTCAGGATGCAGGTACTCGCGCGATACCAGCCGCAGTGCGATCTGCGAGGTGGGGCTCCATAAAGCGGTGCCCAGCAAGTGACCTGCCTGGTCATGCACCGGCACCAGTCCGGCGGGTTGGTCGGCGGGCTCCATGGCCAAAACGTCTGACTGGTACACCCAGACGTGGCCGCCTCCCAGTTTTTCTGCCGCGCGGCGGTTGACGGTGGCTCCGGCGCGGACTGTGATGGGAGCTTGCGAGCGAATGGGTCGAGTGGAGGAAGACATGGCTCTATCGTAGCGGGCTGCTGTGCGATACGTGGTTTCCCGGTCGGACTTCATCGCAATTTTTGTGTCATTCTGAGCGAAGTCGAAGGACCTGCTTTTAGCGCAGCGGCGCGAAGCTCCAGGACAGAAGCAGGTCCTTTGACTCCATTGCAAGCCTCTCGGTTTGCAATTGCGCTCAGGATGACACAAATTACAAAATTCCGAGTCGAGGACTATTTCACACCCTCTTAGGACGCATAGCGACCATCCATAGAACAGCCCTTTGCCCTTATGCCCCCCAGACGGTACCATCCCATCCAATGAGGTATAGCTCACGCCCCAGCCGCTGCATGCGGCTCACATGCCGGTTCAAGACGGGGCAGGCACTCCTGCTCGTTCCAGCAATGTTTCTGCTAGGCGCTTGTCCCTTTCCCGTCCGGGCACAGGGCACAGGCGCGCCCACCGGGGTAACCGCGCGCCCGCAAACGCCTGCCAAGCCGCTTGAACCGGGGGAGAGCCAAGGTCCAAAAACCGGTATCGCGCAGCAGCCGGAGCGGACCGCCGCGGAGCGCGCGCTAAAGGACGCCGGGGCTGTGCAAGCGCCGGTCCACACCGAGGAAGGCAGGATCGGCGACTCCTCCTTCCGTATCGACGTACCCAACGCCACACCCGCGAGCTGGAATCGCAAGCTGATCGTCTACTTCCACGGCTACCAGTCGGAGCCGCAGCTGTTCCGCCTGAACCCGGTAACCGGCCTGCCCTACACACCGCTGCGGCAGATCAACCAGCTGCTGCTGCGCGGCTACGCCGTGGCCCAGCCGGGGTATGCCATCGGCGGTTGGGCTATCGCCACTGCACCCGGGGATGGGGAAGCGTTGCGTCGCTACTTTTCAAAGCACTACAGCACACCGCAGCAGACCTTCGTCATGGGCCAGTCCATGGGTGGGCTGCTTACCGTGCTCACGCTGGAACAGCGACCGCACGATTATGCCGGCGGCCTTGCCCTTTGCGGTGTGCTGACCCCTGCGGACCTTATCAACGAACGAGCCTTTGCCAATCGCGTTGCTTTCGATGCTTTTTTCCCCGGCGTACTGCCCGATGTCGAACACATCCCGGCCTCCTTCCGTATCAACGACGCCGACACCGCAACCCTGGTGCAAAAGGCCTTGGACGCGCACCCGACCGAGGCGGCGCTGCTGCGCTCGCTCGCCGACATCCACACCAACCGCGGCCTGGCCGATGTGCTTGTCTTCAATACTTTTCTTATCAAGGATCTGCGAGAAAAAGCAGGCGGCAATCCGTTTGACAATCGCAACCTGATCTACACCGGCACTACCGATGACAATGCCCTGAATGCACGGGTGCGGCGCTACGCGGGCGACCCGAAAGCCATGCGCTACGTGGCTGCGTACGGTTCCCCTTCAGGCGATCTGCGGCGACCGCTGCTTGCGTTGCATACAACCTACGATCCGCTGGTGCCTGCTTCCACAGCCGGGTACTATGACGAGTTGACCCGGCGGCTGGGTGTGGGTGAGCGTTTTGTGCAGCAGTATGTGAATCGTGACGGCCATTGCAATATCACGCCGGAGCAGGCAGGGCTCGCGTTTGATGAACTGGTGGGATGGGTGAACGGTAATGTGCGGCCTGTACCGGGCCGCCTGCCCGACGATGCCGGGCAAAAGCCTGTGCACCAGGACCCTGTGCCGCAGGCTGCGCAGCCGAAGAACATCGGCAAGCCGGAGTAGGGGCAGGCTTACTTGCGCGGAAAAGCGTTTAGCGGCGTGTAGAGTGCATCCAGATCTGCCTGTGTGTCGATGTCTACCGCAGCCTCGGGCATTGCTACCGCAGTCACCGCCATGCCGCGCAGCAGGGCGCGAGCACCACTGTCCCCGGCAACCGCCGCAAGCGCAGGGAAGTGCACGCGCGCAAATACGGCAGGCACCCCCAGCCTGCCTCCGTACGCGGCAGCCGCTGCACCCTGCGGAGCCTCAGCTTCGAGCAAGGCAAGCAGGTGGTTTGCCTCAAGCAGCGGCTGGTCGCATACCAGCAGCAGTACGCGCTCCGCTGCCGGTGCGAGCCGCGCCAGCGCCGCCATGCCGGTCCGCAGCGAGCTGCCCATGCCTTGGGCGTGCTGGGGGTTCAAAACCATGCTTACCGGGAGGTCGTTAACAGCGGCCTCATATTCCGGCGCGCTCGTTACCACCAATACCGGGGTGGCCCCGGCGCTCAATGCGATCCGGGCGGCTCGGTGTAGCAGCGGCTCCCCGGCGTACCGAATGAGCTGCTTGGGTTGACCCAGTCGGGAAGAGCTGCCCGCCGCCAGCACAATGGCCGCGCAGCCACTCTTAGCCAACTTAACCAACTTAACCATGGCGAGTCAAAGGTACAACGGCAGGCGGCTTTGTCCGGGTGAGATGGACCTGCCGACTCGCCAGCGTGGCTTGCAGCTCCGCCACAATGGCAAGCGCAATGGAGGCCGGGTCGCGCGCGCCCAGGTCCAGGCCGATCGGCGTGTGGAGGCGGTGCAGGCATTGCTCAACCGTCCAACCCAGCAAGGGAGCAACCTCTCCAAGCAGCCGCAGCGTGCGGTGTTTCGGGCCCAGGATGCCCAGGTACTTGAGCTCAAGTGGCAGCAGCGCCAAGAGCAGCGCCCGGTCCTGCTCATAGGAGTGGGTCAGCAAGACCGCAAGCTCGCCGGTTTTTACCCCGGTCTCCACCAAAGGCATACTTCCTGGACGGTCAAGACGGGACGCATGCGCCGAGGCATTGAGCATACAAACAAGCGGCGAGTCGCCGTCGGTAAACAGCAGCCGCCGCAGTTCGGTAGAGTCAGGAAAGCGCTCGCTCCGCAGCAGGTTAGAGCGTCCATCGGCAACGGCGACGCGCCAGCCCAGCGCTTCAGCAAAGCGGGCGATCGGCTGCGCATCGTCACCTGCGCCGAAGATGGTCAGGCGCGGGGATGCGGGCAGGTATTCGATGAAGTACGCGGGTGCCTCACCGGGCGCGGGTACTGTCTCCGCGAACTCAGCATCCAGCTTCAGGCTTCGGCGTTCCTCGCCGGCGATTGCGGCAGCGTGCGCCAGGGGGGCAGGTAAAGTAGAGAACTCTGCCGGAGTGCTAACCACCGCCTGCGTTCCGGGTGTAGAGCCAAGCCTGAGTCCGGCCACGATCACAGCCGGTTCTCCAGCTACAAGTGCGCGCTCCAGCGCCTCAAGCACCGGCACAGGGTCCTGCTCCAGCAGCACCCACACGGTGCCGCCGCAACCCAGGCCCCAGGGCTCGCCGCTGCTCTCGTCTTCACCGTCCTCACTCAGGGAGCTCTGGTAGCACTCCAGCGCCGGGCCATTTGCGGTAAGCCACCAGGCTTTACGGGCGACTTCCGCCTCAAGGCAGCCGCCGCTTACCGTACCCGCGCGCTCGCCGCCGGAGCTTAGCAGCATGCGCGCTCCAGGTTTGCGGTATGACGAGCCTTCCACGTGCACCACGGTGGCCAGGCACACCTGTTCGCCGCGCTTTTGCGCTCTCTGCCACAACGCGATCAGCTGCGCTGTTTCACCCTGTGCCACGTTGCCCATGTCTTAGCATAGAGGCCACGCTGCACCGGGATTGCATTGAACCGCACGGTGGCCCGTTAGCCGGTAGGGGGCGACCGGCTCGTATCCCGACTTCAACCACAGCAAAATCTTCTTCGGACTTCTCCGGACGGGTGCTGTTCCAGGGAATGGGAGCAGCCGCCGCGTCATAATTGGGCATGGCTTTGGGCACGGCTTCAACGGTCACAATGATTCCGACGGATCAAACGGTATGGGACGCGGTGATTGTAGGTGCGGGCCCAGCCGGGTGCGCGGCTGCCTATGACCTGGCCGTTGCCGGGCGTCGCGTGCTGCTGGTGGACCGCGCAGCGTTCCCCCGGCCCAAGGCTTGCGCAGGTGGACTTACCCTCAAGGCGGTCCGGGCACTGCGCTACTCGATCGCACCGGTAGTACGGCACTGGGCCCGCAGTATCGTGCTTGAGGAGGCAACCGGTTCCGCAATCACTGTGGGCCGCAAGACACCGGTATGCGCCATGACCGTGCGGGAAGAGCTCGATGCGTTTTGCCTGGGGCGCACACGGGAGCGTGGCGCAGAGTTTCGCCAGGTTACGGCATTGTCTTCTATCGAACAGACAAACGGCAAAGTTATCCTGCGGTTTGCGGATGGCACTACCTGCCAGGCCCGCTTTGTACTGGGTGCCGATGGGGTGCATAGCCGGGTGCGTGCGCTTGCAACACATGGGGAATGGTTCAAGCGCGGCTTTGCGCTGGAAGCCAATGTGCCATACACGCAGTCTGAAGCGTACCCGCTGACCTTTGACTTTGCGCCGGTACCGGGCGGTTACGGCTGGCTTTTCCCCAGGGATACACACGTCAACGTGGGTTTGTATGTCGGGGCTGAGGGCGAAGGAGCGAAAATCGACCGCGCTGCATTGGAACGGTATATCGCAGCCCGCTGCGGTGGAGAGCGTAAGCATTCAGGCATCGTGGGCCAGTTTCTAGGTTTAGGGGCTGCCGACTACCAACCTGCCGAGGGTAGCCGGGTTCTGCTTGCCGGAGATGCCGCGGGCTTTGTGGACCCGCTTACCGGTGAGGGCATCTACGGAGCCATCCGGAGCGGCCAGGCTGCTGCCTCGGCGATTGGAAAGGCGCTTGCCGGGGCACCGCTTGCCCCGGCCTTTCTCTCGGCCGCCCGCGCTTTGCAATCGGACCTGCGCGTCGCGGAGCATGCGGCTGCTCGTTTTTACCGGGAACCGGCTCTAGGCTTTCGCCTGATGCGCCTGCCGCTGGTACCGCGACTGGTGCTGCGCGGCTATGGAGAAGGCTTTCCACTGCGCCCCTTGCTGCATGGAGTGCGTGCGATTGCCAACGTGGCAAAACGGCTAAACTGACACGTTCAGAAAGGGTTCTTAGGAAACGTGAGGGTCAGACTGGCCTTGATTTTGTGAAAGCCTGCAGGCGCGGGAACTTTGTGCTGTCGAAAGCACGACCGGCGCTCCTCTGCATTCTCCGTTCCAGGGCGGTTTTCCCCTGCTAGGATTGGAGAAGAAAAGCGGCCTGATCGGAAACGATAGTTTGCCGGAGCTGTCCGCGGGGGCAGCATGTGAGTTACCGTACCACTACAGCTATACGGCAGACCAGCGAGTCCCGAGCCGCACGCCGGGCACATCTGCTAACGCCACTGAAAGAGAGATGCGTTGACATGTCGAAGCTGTTTGCACCTGCTCTTAGGACGCGCTCTACCTTCCTGTTATGCTGCTCGCTCCTGTTTGCCGCGAGCGGCTGGGCTGAGAACAAGCCGTCACTGATCCCGAACATGTTTGCCCCTGTCTCCACGCCCGCGCAGGAGGAGTTCACACTCAGCCTGTTTGTCATCGGCATTACGGCAGGCATTCTCCTGGTTGTGGGCGGAATTTGGCTCTACGTGATCGTCAAGTACCGACAGAAGGTCGAGAGCGATACGGAGCCTGCACAGATTTATGGCTCTCCGCAAGTCGAGCTTGCCTGGACCATCATCCCGCTCATCATCGTGGTGGTGACATTCCTGACCACGGCGCGCGTAATCTTTGCCATTCAGGACAATCCCAAGCCGCCTACTGCGCTTGACGTTACTGTTGTCGGCCATCAGTTCTGGTGGGAGTACCGGTACCCGAAATACGGCGTCGTTGTAGCTAATGAGTTCCATGTACCGCTGAGCACCAAAGAGCGCCCCATGCCGACTTTTATGAAGTTGCAGTCGGCAGATGTCTGGCATTCCTGGTGGGTACCGCAGCTTGCGGGCAAGGTTGACAATATTCCCGACCATGTCAACGAAATGTGGATTGATCCGCATGTACCGGGCGTATATGTAGGCCAGTGCGGTCAGTTTTGCGGCGTAGAGCATGCCAAGATGCTCATCCGCGTGTATGTGGATACACCGCAGGATTTCCAGCGCTGGATCAGCAACCAGCAAGAGCCGGCAGTAGAGCCGCAGGGCGGCGCAACCACGCATACCGATGCAAACGGCGGTGCGCATCTGGTGACCTCAGCTCTTGAAGGCAATGGGGCAGCCCAGGCTACACCTGGACCGGGGCAGACACAGGCCGGTGCCGAGCAGGTTGCTCTAGGCAAGCAGGTGTTCTTGAATAATGCCTGTCAGAATTGCCATGCGGTACAGGGCACAGCTGCCAATGGGCGGTTCGGTCCTAACCTGACACATTTCGGCGGGCGTGACACGCTAGCCTCCGGTGCGGTGCCGAACACTGTAGACAATTTGAAGACCTGGATCCGGAACCCGGATGATGTAAAGGAAGGCGCGCTGATGCCTCCCATGCAGCTAACCGAAACCCAGCTTGAGCAGGTTTCGCTGTACCTTACCACCTTGAAATAGGAGCAGACGGCCATGGCAGGTGCATCACTACCAATCGGGGCTTTAGATCTCACCCCCTCAAAGACAGCGGAAGGAACTTTCCGCGAATATCTACACGGCTGGATTACCACCGTGGACCACAAGCGGCTGGGCATTCTGTATATCATCTACGCGCTCTTCTTCCTGGTTGTCGGCGGTGCCGAAGCCATGGCGATGCGCTGGCAGCTGGCCTTGCCGGGGAACAATGTTCTCTCGCCCGAGGTCTACAACCGGATGTTTACCATGCACGGTACTACCATGGTGTTCCTCATGGGCATGCCGCTGCTGTTCGGCTTTGCCAACTATCTGGTCCCGCTCATGATCGGCGCGCGAGACATGGCATTTCCCCGCCTGAACGCGCTCTCTTTCTGGCTGACCGCGTTCGGCGGCATCCTGCTGTACTACTCCTTCATCGGCGGCTTTGGGCTATACGGCCAGGGTTCCGCACCGGATGTGGGCTGGTTTGAATATGCTCCGCTAACTACCCGCGCGTACTCGCAGGGCCATGCGGTAGATTTCTGGGCGCTGAGCCTGTTTGTTACCGGGTGGGGCACCCTGGGTGCGGCAATCAATATCATTTCAACTACCATCTCCATGCGCTGCAAAGGCATGACGATGATGCGCATTCCATTGTTCTGCTGGCTCATGCTGTGCGTTTCCGCACTGACCCTGGTTGCCATTACTCCGCTGACAGCAGCACAGGTCATGCTGGAGCTGGATCGCTATGTCGGTTCACACTTCTTTGACACGCAGGCAGGCGGCTCGGCACTCATCTGGGCACACTTCTTCTGGATTTTCGGTCACCCGGAAGTCTACATCCTGGTACTGCCGGCCTTCGGCGTTGCAAATGAAATTATCCCGGTATTCTCACGCAAGGCAATGTTCGGCTACCCAGCCATGGTCGCGGCATCTGTTGGCATCGTGTTCATCTCGCTTGGTGTGTGGGCACACCATATGTTCACTGTCGGCATGACCTCGGTTGCAAATGCCTTTTTTACACTTTCAACCATGATCATCGCGGTACCGACCGGCATTAAGATCTTCAACTGGCTCGCAACCATGTGGGGCGGCAAGATTCGCTTTGCGACGCCGATGCTGTTCGCAACTGCCTTTATCTTCCAGTTTCTGATCTCCGGGCTTACCGGTATCATGCTTTCCGCATCACCCTGGGATTGGCAGCTGCACAACTCCTACTTCGTAGTAGCGCATTTTCATTATGTGTTGGTAGGCGCGATTGTCTTCTCGATGCTTGCCGGTATTTATTACTGGTTCCCCAAAGTCACCGGTCGCATGATGGATGAGAAGCTGGGCAAGTGGCACTTTTGGACTTTCCTCATCGGCTTCCATCTTACGTTTGACTTCATGCATGTTCCGGGAATTCTAGGTATGCCGCGTTGGGTATATACCTATGAAGCAAGCCGCGGCTGGGGTACCTGGAACCTGATCGTTTCTATCGGTGCGCTTTTCCAGTTCCTGTCCTCGGGTATTTTCTTGTACAACCTGGTGAAGTCAGCAGTTGATGGTGAAGACGCGGGTCCCGATCCGTGGGACGCCTGGACGCTCGAATGGGCTACGTCTTCGCCGCCGCCAAACTATAACTTCGCTACAGAGCCGGTCGTTTCAAGTCGCCGTCCGCTGTGGGACTTGAAGCACCCGAATGATCCAGACTGGAAGTATGAATAATTCCCGACGCGGGCAGCCCAGGCTGCCCGCATCTGTGCCACGGCTCCATCCATCCCGGTCTGAAAAGAGTTTGCATGAGCACCGTAACAGTACCGATCGTCGCACGCGAGCTGGAACAGCCCTGGCACCTGCCCAACAAGGGCAAAGTCGGCATGATCTGCCTGATCATCGGCGAAACCGCCATCTTTTCTATTTTCGTGCTTGCGTACGTGTTCTACATCGGCAAGAGCCAATGGGGCCCACAGCCCCGTGAAGTACTTTCCGTACCCATTGTGAATACTATCTGTCTCCTATCGAGTTCCTTCACCATATGGCTCTCGGAGCAGGCAGTGGAGCATGGGCAGATTAAGAAGTTCACTGCCTGGATGGGCGTCACAATCGCGCTCGGCAGTATCTTTCTTGCGGGCACCGGGTACGAGTGGTACAAGCTGATCTACCATGACGGTCTAACTATTCAGACCAACCTTTTCGGGACTACCTTCTACTCGCTGGTCGGCTTGCATGCTTCGCACGTCATCATCGGGCTCGTCATGCTGATTACGACGTGGATGTTTGCCATGACGGGTCACATCACACGCAAGAACAGTGAGCGCATTCAGACCATGGCCTATTACTGGCACTTTGTAGATGCGGTCTGGGTGGTCGTGTTTGCAGTTGTGTACATCATCGGACGGTAATTTGGGCAGGTAGTTGGAGCAGGAAACACGGTTGGAGCAGTTCAAGCAGTTCAAGCAGCGTAAGGACAACGTATGAACACGCAAGAGAAAACCGGCACCCTGGACTATGCGGATGTCAGCAGTTCAAGTCAATCCGAGATCCAGATACCACATGGCGAAGCAGTCCAGACACACGGAGAGCCGCATGAGGAGGGATTGCACCTTCCAGCCCCGACTCCATGGCCCATTGTGGCTGCGCTTGGTTTTACGCTGCTTGTAGCCGGAATCCTGACGCACTACGTCATCAGCATCTTCGGTTTTCTGATGCTTACTTATGCTTGCGTCAAGTGGTTTCAGGATGTGCTGCCGCATGAAGCGCATGAGCCGGTTGACGTGCGAGTACAGGAAATTTCCATTGCTACTTCGCGTAAGACTGTTGCGCGTATTGGTTCCAACAACCTGACCGCATCTCCGAAGGGGGATGAGCACCGTACCAATCTGCCGCTTGAAGGGTTTTCTGTTCTTACAGGACTTAAAGGCGGTATTGCCGGCGGTATAGCCATGATTATCCCTGCACTTGCTTACGGCATTATCTTCCAGCACTCTCCCTGGTACCCCATCAATCTGCTAGGTGGCGCGGGTATTGGTACTTCCGGTGTGCAGCAAGACTTGAGCATAGAAAGCCTGCGCGCTTTTCACGCTCAGACACTCGGTATCGCCGTCATTATTCATGCAGTCTCCTGCACCCTGATCGGACTGCTTTATGGTTCGGTGTTGCCGGTGCTGCCGAAACATCCTGTCATTCTCGGCGGCATCATAGCGCCGCTGGCCTGGAGCGGATTGCTGTTCGCTACTCTGCCGACTATCAATCCAATGATGAGTTCGCACATCAACTGGCCTGATTTTCTTATCTCTCAGCTCACGTTCGGCCTGGTAGCCGGGCTGGTGGTGTCGCGCTCAGAGTATGTCCGTAACGCACGATCGTTGCCGTTCGCCTTACGATTAGGTTTGGAAACAGCTGGACATCAGGATTCCAATGAAAAAGAGCATTCCTCAAAGGATCGCAGCTAATGCCGCAGTCTCGTAATTGCACATGGAAACAGATTGCATCCGCAGCAGCCCTTGCCGTACTTGCACTGGGTGCAATCGGCTGCGACCGGCTTATCAACGGGCCTGCCAGTATGAAGGAAGTAGAGCCGCGCCCGGACCAGGTCGTGGATTTCGACATCCTGTACAAAGATAATTGTTCATCCTGCCATGGCCAGAACGGGTTGAACGGTCCGGCCATCGCTCTGAATAATCCTTTGTACTTCGGCATCGCATCTGATGCGCTGATCAAAAATTACATCGTCAATGGTGGTCCGGGCGGTCTGAGCCCTGCTTTTGGTACTACGGCAGGCGGCTTGCTGGCTGATGGTCAGATCAACGCCATTGTAAAAGGCATGCACGAACGCTGGGCAAAGCCCGCTATGCTGGCAGGGATGACCTTGCCGCCCTATGCCGCCTCGCATCCCGGAGACACCGCGCACGGCGCGCAGGTTTACGGGCAGGCTTGCGCTAGTTGCCATGGGGCTGCGGGAGCGAACGGCATTGTGCTTCATCCAGGTAAAAATGGGTCTGTAACAGATCCAACCTATCTTGCGCTGATTAGCGACCAAGGGATACGTACAACCATCATTACCGGTAGGCCGGATTTGGGCCAGCCGGACTATCGCAACGACATACCAGGCCATCCGCTGAGCGACACCGATATTACTGATGTTGTGGCCTTTCTCAGCGGACATCGGCAAGGAGATTCCGGTACCCCGCATCCCGGGACCGGAACAGAACTGCAAAGGAGGACCGGACAGTAATGAGCACAACAGAAGATCACCAGATTAAAGTCGCTGACAACAAGGTTGAGGATCATAAAACTCAAGACAAACCTTTACACGTTCACCCGGTCACCCGGCGCAGCACGCTGATGTGGATCGGCGTCGGCTTGAATGCCATCGTCGGTCTGGCTATTACCGCGCCGGTGGTCGGCTACATTATCGGACCTGCAATCCGTAAAAAGGGTTTCTATAAGTCCTGGGTATCACTTGGCACTGTAGACCGCTATCCAAATGGGCAAACGCGCCTGGCTACCTTTGTTACGCCGTACAAGGCGCCGGATGATGGTGCGGCTGACAATACTGCCTGCTGGGTGCGACGGCTCAGCGATGAAACGTTTCAGGTGTTCGCCATTAACTGCGCACATCTCGGTTGTCCTGTACGCTGGTTTCCGCAATCCGGCTTGTTCATGTGTCCCTGCCATGGTGGTGTCTACTACCAGGACGGCTCGCGTGCTGCCGGTCCACCGGATCGCGGCATGTTTGAGTACAAGTGGAAACTTGTAAACGGCGAGCTCCAGATCAATGCAGGCCAGCTACCTACTCTTTCTAACCAGGCCCGCCTTAACGATCCAAGCAAGAAGGAACCATCATGCCTAGGTTAAATATCAATCCCAAGAAGACCGCGCTCGAAGCTTATGGCTGGGTAGAGCGCCGGGTACAGCTTGAGGGTTTTGTTAAGGAATCTGCTCTACATCCCGTGCCGAAATCCACTGCCAGCTGGTGGTATGTGTTTGGGTCGGCGGCCATGGCCCTGCTCGTACTGCAGATTTTGACCGGTATTCTGCTCGCCCTTGTATATACGCCTTCAGCAAGTGAAGCCTGGCAGAGCCTGTTGTACCTCAACAACAACCTGCCACTGGGCTGGTTCCTGCGTGCCATGCACGGCTGGGGCTCCAACTTCATGGTGGCAGTCGTCATCGTCCACATGGCACAGGTATTTCTTTTCGGTGCCTACAAATTTCCGCGCGAGCTCACCTGGCTGCTTGGTGTAGGCCTATTGTTCCTAACCATGGGCATGGCATTTACAGGCCAGGTTATGCGCTACGATCAGGACGCTTACTGGGGTCTCGGTATCGGCGCGTCAATTGCCAGCAGAGTCCCTGTAATTGGTCCGTATGCAGTCCATGCTCTGCTGGGCGGTCCCGTTATAGGCGGAGCCACGCTGACGCGCTTCTTTGCGCTGCACGTGTTCATCTTGCCAAGCATGTTGATGGCCTTTACCGGTCTTCATGTCTGGCTGGTGCTCAAGCTGGGCATCAATGAGTGGCCCATGCCGGGCCGTATCGTGCGCCGCTCTACCTATGTGCATGAGTATAACGAGCTTGCACACAAGGACGGTATCGCATTTGTTCCGGGAGCTGTGTGGAAGGACTTGTTCTTCTCCGCCGCCATCTACGCCGCCGTGGCTGTTTGCGCGGTCGCCTTTGGACCATTTGGACCCGGCGGTCAGCCGGACCCGACCATCATCCAGGTAGCTCCCAAGCCGGACTACTTCTTCCTTTGGATTTACTCCATTCTGTCGTATTTGCCAAACTCGATGGAAACCCCGTTCCTGCTGATTGCTCCTCCAATTGCAATTGCAGTGCTGGTAGCTCTACCGTTTATCGCGGGAGAAGGCGAAAAGCATTGGAGCCGTCGTCCTGTTGCGGTACTCACGCTGGTAGTTTTAGCAGTTAGTTTGTCTATCCTCAATCACCTGGGCACGTATGAGCCATGGAGCCCGAAGATGACAGCCTGGAGCGGTGCCGTATTACCGGTGGCCAAAATCCACGCGGAAATGCCGCTTGAGGGTGCTGGAGCTATTGTGTTTCAGTCCAAGCAGTGCCGTAACTGCCATGAAATCGGCGGTGAAGGCGGTCTGCGCGGTCCTGGACTTGATGCTGTAGCAACCCGACTGACCTATGACCAGCTGGTGCGTCAGGTATTGCAGGGTGGAGGAAACATGCCAGCTTACGGCAAAAATCTATCCCCCGCACAGACAACAGCTATCGTTGCTTTCCTTGAGACGATGCATCCTGCAAACCAGCCACCGGCACGAGATGCATCTGCACCGCTTGAACCACCTACAGACCCTGACCATCAGACGGATAACCCACTGACGGGCGCACGTGGCCCGACCACGGTAAGCCAGGATCAGCCGCAGCCACCGGCCAAGAAGCCGTTAACCCAGAGCAAGGCGGAGACAAGCAAGTCTCCGTCTACCATCAGCATGCTGGCAGCACCCAGCCGTTAAACTTCCGGGTTTACCGGGCTATCAAGCGGCAGTGGCCTTCGGGCTGCTGCCGTTTCACTTTACTTGCAACTTCAGCCAGGCAGGAAAGCCGACCCTTCATGCAGGACGCTACACAAGCCGCTTTCTCCTACGGCTTCAATTCCATACCCAAGCTGCCCGCGCTTTCCATTTTGCTGGCCGCATGGGTGTATTTACGCGGCTGGCGCGCTCTTTCCGCCACGCGTCCTGAGCAAATCCCCTTATGGCGCGTAAGCTGCTTCCTGGGCGGATTGCTCCTGGTGTTCGTGGCGCTTGCATCGCCGCTCGATGTGTACTCTGGCGTCCTGCTGATAGCGCACATGATCCAGCACCTGCTGCTGATGGCCATTGCGCCGCCTCTGCTGGTACTGGGTGCGCCTGTTGTGCCGATGCTGCGGGGATTGCCTCGCTTTTTTGTTAAGGAAGGGCTGGGGCCGTTCTTCACGCTGCGTCCTGTCCATGCTCTCCAGCGGCTCTTTGCTTCGCGGCTGTTTGCCTGGTTGCTGATGAACTTTACTTTCATCGCATGGCATGTACCGGCGTCCTATGACCTGGCACTACGCTCACCCTCCTGGCACGAGTTTGAGCACATTTGCTTCCTGTCTACCAGCGTGCTGTTCTGGTGGCATATCGTGGCACCGTGGCCTACCACCTACAAGGCAAGCCGTTGGTTGCTGCTGCCGTTTTTGCTCTCGGCTGACATCATCAACACGGGTCTCTCCGCCTTTCTCAGTTTCTCCGGTCGCGTGGTGTACCCGGCGTATGCGGCTGTGCCGCGCTTCTTCGGCATTTCCGTGTTGAACGACCAGGTGGCCGCCGGCTCGCTGATGTGGGTTATCGGCTCTATCTCGTTTCTGGGTGCAGCCATGCTCATTACCATCAACCTGCTGTCGCATAAGGGGGAGCGCCGCCGTGCCGGTATGGAGGCTGCCCACGCGCGGCTCACCGCGTTGCGCCGCTCGCAAACCCCGCCTGTAAATGCCAAGCCACCCACTGCGGTAAACCACCGCAGCATGGGCCTGAGACCAGACCTGGACTTGTTGCGCCTGCCTGCAATCGGTGCCTTCCTCCGCTCCCGGTATGGCCGACAAAGTCTCCAGGCTGCCTCACTGCTGATCGCGGCTGCCATCATCGTTGACGGCCTGTTCGGTCAACAAATGGGCTCGATGAACCTGGCCGACATCATCCCGTGGACATTTGGCCGGGGCATTTTCGTGCTCGCCCTGTTGCTGTGCGGCAACCTGTTCTGCATGAGCTGCCCGTTCACCCTGCCGCGCGAGGTAGCCAAGTGGGTGTTGCGCCGCTTCGGGATCGAGCAACGGATTTGGCCGCGCCTCCTGCGTAACAAGTGGCTTGCTATCGCACTGGTGGCTGTATTTTTTTGGGCGTATGAGGCACTGGCCCTGTGGAACTCGCCCATGCGCACTGCATGGCTCCTGCTGGCGTACTTCGCTACAGCTTTCGCGGTGGACTCCATCTTCCGTGACGCCTCATTTTGCAAATACGTGTGCCCACTGGGGCAGTTCAACTTTGTGTCGTCGCTGCTGTCGCCGGTTGAAGTGGCACCACGCTCGCTTGAGACCTGCGGAACCTGCTATACACGCGACTGTATCGCCGGGCACGGCAACCCGCAGGCTCCTACCCCGGCACAGCCGTTTCAAAGAGGCTGCGAGTTGCACCTGTTCCTGCCGGAAAAGCAGGGCAATATGGACTGCACTCTATGCATGGACTGCGTCAAAGCTTGCCCCCATGACAATGTCGGCCTGTTTGTACAGCCGCCCGCGCGCGACCTGGTGCAGCTGGCAGTGCGCGACCCGCAGCGTTCGGCGGTGGGCCGCTACTCGCAGCGCATGGATGTTGCCGTGCTTGCCGCTACGGTTATAGCTGCCGCCTTTGGGAGCGCCGCTGTGATGGTGGCACCGGTTGCCGATGCCCTGAATACCCTCGACCGGCTCGGCGCGCGGCTTGCCTCCCCCGTCACCATGACGGCAGGCTTGCTGCTGGCTGCGGCGCTGCCTGCGGTACTGCTTGGCGCACTTGCCATGGCTGTAAGCCTCATGCGCCCATACGCCGGCCCTGTCCGTCAGCCGGGCTTGTCTGAGGGCACATTGGCACAGGCTCTACCGCGCTGGACACTGGCGCTGCTGCCCATAGGGCTCGGCATGTGGGCAGCACACCTCAGTTTTCACCTCATCACGGCCTGGGGTTCGCTTGAGCCGGGCTTATCCCAGGCGGGCCACGATCTTGCGAAAATAGGCATTCACCTGGGCCACCTCTCACAGCCGAACTGGATGGGCGAACAGCCGCTACTCGACTTCCATGCACTACTCGGAGTGCAGATGGCTATCCTTGACGCGGGGCTGCTGGGCACTTTGTACCTGGGATGGCGGCTGGTCGG
>CAXSFX010000052.1:0-20911 GCA_964236655.1 uncultured Acidobacteriaceae bacterium
GAAACATGCGGGTGCCCTCTTACAGCCTGGTTTGTTTAGACAGGCATCGCACTTGGAGCAAGACCGGCAAGACCCTGGATGTGCGAGAAGAACACGTCTTCAAGGTCGGCAGGTACCGGCTCAAAGCCCGGCTCCGGGGCCTCGGGCGAGAAGATATGTACCAGCGGCCGGCCCCCGATCAGCTTGGTGGAGATCACCTTGTAGCGAGCCTCGTACTCCTTGAGCTCCTGCTTGGGGATAAATCGTTGCCAGATGCGGCCCTGGAGACTATGTACCGCTGCATCGGGCGCGCCCGCGTACAGCACCCTGCCGTTGTGGATGATGGCCATGTTGGTGCACAGTTCCATTACGTCCTGCACGATATGCGTGGACAAAATGACCGTGACATTTTCGCCGATCTCCGCCAGCAGGTTGTAAAAGCGGTTGCGCTCGCCCGGGTCGAGCCCTGCTGTCGGCTCGTCCACGATCAGCAGTTGCGGAGAGCCAAGCAGTGCCTGCGCGATGCCGAAGCGCTGGCGCATGCCGCCGGAAAAGCCGGTGAGCGCCTTTTTGCGCTGGTCGTACAGGTTCACGCGTACCAGCAGCGCGGCTACTGCCTCCTTGCGCTGCCCGCTGTGGGTCATGCCTTTCAGCAGTGCCAGGTGGTCCAGCATGTCTTGCGCGCTGGTGCGGGGGTACACGCCGAAGTCTTGCGGCAGGTAGCCGAGTACGCGCCTCAGCTCATCTTTCTGGCGCAGCACGTCAATGGTGCCCAGGTGGATGCTGCCGCTGTCCGGCTCCTGCAAGGTGGCGATGGTACGCATCAGGCTCGACTTGCCCGCGCCGTTCGGCCCCAGCAGCCCGTACATGCCGCTTGGGATTTCAAGTGAGATGTTGTCGAGCGCCTTGACACCGTTGCCGTAAGTCTTTGAAAGCCCTTGAATCCGTAAGTTCATCCGCACCCTCGCTGCTTGTACGCGATTGTGCGGTTTTTTGTTCCCCAAGGAAAGAGAAAACGCTTATACCACTTGCATCCTGACCGGGTCCCACTTGATGATGGCGTCCCGCTGCAAGCTCAGGTTGCTCAGCAGCGCGGCCCCGGCAGCGCGGTAGCCGAACACGGCGTCTTCGGTCACAGGGGTGCGGGCGCGTACCGCCTCGAAAAAGGTGCGGAAGTGGTCATAGCTGTCGCTGTAGTGTGCAGGTGCGGCGAAGCGTTCATAACCTAGTGCCGGGGTATTCGCCAAAACATTCTCGGCGCGTTTCGCCGGGTACCTGGTTCGGTAGGCGGCAAGGGTGGCTTTCTGCGTGGCATCGGCAAAGGTGTCAACCGAGGTGCCGGGTTCGCGTTCGCGCGGGGTGCGGCTCACGCTTACCGTGTTTCCGGCGATCTCCATGGTGCCTTCTGAGCCGGTAAAGATGAGCCCTTCACTCTCTTCGCCGCCGTCGACAAAATTTACATGCAGGCTCAGGTTGAAGGTCGGGTAGTCGAACAGTGCCAGCAGCACATCGGGCGTGTCGCGGCCGTCTTTCCAGAAGCGCAAACCGCCGGTGGCCATGGCGCGTGAAGGGCCCAGTGCGCCGGTGACAAAGTGCGTTCCGCTGAAGAGATGGACAAACAGGTCGCCTGCCACGCCGCTGCCGTAGGCGTTCCACTTGCGCCACTGGAAGAAGCGCTCCGCGTTAAAGGGCAGCTGCGGCGCGGTGCCTAGAAACCGCTCCCAGTCGCAAGTCTCCGGGCTGGCATCGACGGGCACCGTGTAGTTCCATGCGCCAAGCGACGAATTGCGGTCCCAGCGTGCTGTGACCATGTTGAGCTGCCCGATGGAGCCTGCGGCCAGTAGCTCCTTCGCCTTGGCATACACGACAGAACTCACGCGCTGGCTGCCTACTTGCAAAATGCGTCCCGTGCTCTGCGCCGCCTCGATCATCGCCGGACCATCAGCGTACTCATGGATCATGGGCTTTTCGCAGTACACATCTTTCCCCGCCTGCATGGCGTCGATAGCGGCCTGCTTGTGCCAATGGTCAGGCGTGGCGATGATGACCGCGTCTACGTCCTTGCGCGCGAGAACTTCGCGGTAGTCGCGGGTCGTAAAAATGTCCGCGCCCCACAGTTCCTTGCAGTGTTCCAGGCGACCGTTGTAGCAGTCCGCGGCGGCAACCAGCTTGACGCCGGGCACTTGCAAGGCAAACTTTGTATCGGACTGCCCCTGGCCGCCTGCGCCGATCAGCGCGATTTGCAGTTGGTCGTTTTTGGCGATCTTGTGCGGTGCCTCACCCGGTAGCGCGGCTGCAAGCAGGCTTGGTGCAACGAACTCCGCCGATACCATACCGGCTGTTTTCAAAAAACCTCTGCGATTGAACATGTGCAATCCTTTAGTGTTTCCGCGGCTCGTTTTCCTGCTGTACCACGCTGCCTTCTCCGGGGAAGGGCCAATTTTTATTTAGGAGCAGTTGCTCCTCACGCGTCCCTTTCGGCACCTTGTTTACGGTGAGATTTTCGAAGAAGAACACGCCGGTCTTGCCTGCGGTTGCGATGTCCATATCGCCGTCTCCATCCAGGTCAAGCGCCAGGAACTGTGTACCCGCGCCGCCCGCCCCACCTACACTAATTGGGTATCGATTAAAGCGAGCGGTTTTACGGTCAATCTTGTAATAGTAGATAACCAGCGGGTCATACGAGCCGGGATCGTTGCCGTCATGGCCGCGATACCGCTTGCCTGCCAGCAATTCCGGCTCGCCGTCACCGTCCAGGTCCACCAACTTCAGTGCATGAATTTGTGAGTAGGATTCATCAATTGTGTGTTTTGTCCATGACCTGCCGGAGCCGACTCCTTGTTGCTCCAGCCAGTACAGGCCATAGCTGTGGCCCTCGCCGTAGATGATGTCGAGCTTGCCGTCACCGTTCACGTCATAACCCACGATGGGAAAGCCTGCGTCGCCCAGCTGCCAGTCGCCGTGCCACTCCCATTTGTCACTGTTTGCATCAAGGTTGCGGAACCAGCCGAACGGGGTCAGAATATCCGGCTTGCCGTCACCGTCCACATCAGCGACGCCGGTACCGTGCCCGTCCTGCGTGCTGTCGCCTACGTGATGCACTTTGGGCTGCGGGCCCGAGAAATCGACCCACAGGATACCCGAACGATCGTAGTGCGCGAGGATGATGTCGGGCTTGCCGTCTCCGTTAATGTCAGCCATGGCCCCGCCTTCGGTGTCGTAGCTGTCGGTGATCTTGTGCTCTTGCCACATGGTGTCAGCCTTGCCCGGGTTTTGGTACCAGAACAGGCCGTTGAGCATCCATCCGGCTGTTACGACATCGGGCAGGCCGTCATGGTTTACATCCACGGTCCATTCACCGCAGTCTGAGACAAACTCGTTCAGCGTGCCCACGGTGCGGTACTGGTGCTGCTTCCACTCGCCGCCGTTCGGTCCAGGGTTCTCGTACCAGTACGCCCCGCTCAGCAGGTCCACGCGCCCGTCACCATTCATGTCGAGCGTTGTGATTGCCTCGGCATGGTCGGTGCCAAGCTGATGCGGCAGGAAAGTAGTCTGCGGCGCGTTTTCAGGGCCGTTACCGGGTATGGTTTTACGCTGCTCTTGTGTGTGGGCCGGTACCCCGGCAAGTAGCAGGGCAAGTGCAGTAAAGGCAAAGCGTATAGGCCGCATGGTTTCCTCAGCGTCTGTTACGGTACACGCACTGCATAGCAGAGAGCTACCCCTTCTACTCTGACGCCCGCCGCACCGGCTTCGAACTCATGGCCTGCTGCATTGCGGGTTCCTCAATCTCCCGCTTTGCCGCTCGTTTGCCGTCCTCCACCACGGCGCGCATCCAGTACTTGCCATTGGCGTCTACTTCAATGCCGTGCGTCTCTCGCTCGAAGCCCGGAAAGCGTCGACCGAAATTTTCCATGGCCAGGATCAGCTTGACTACCGGGCTGCTTGCATCGCCCAGCCGCTCACCCGGCATGCTCATCGGGATACCCGGCGGGTAGGGAACCAGCATGACGGCAGCGATACGCCCCGCCATCTCTGCAAATGGAACCTTTTCCGTCTCGCCGCGCAGCAGGCTCTGGTAGGCCTGCGCCGGTGTCAGTATCGGGTCAAAATCTTCGTCACACGATGCGTTCACCAGGCCGGGCAGGTTCATCTCGATCATCGCGGCGTGCATCTCGTCGCTCAGCTCGCGCAGCGTCACTTTGCGGTAACGTGCCGGGTACTTTGTGACCAGCTCCGGCATGGCTTCAATCAGTTCAGCATCCGAGTCGTACAGGCGTTTGAACTCGAACAGATTTTCAAGCAGCGCGCCCCACTTGCCCTTGCTGGTGCCGACAGAAAACAGCACCAGTACCGTGTAGTCGCCGGTACGCGCAATCTCCACGCGCCGCCCATCCAGGAACTCTGTGAGGATAGCCGCCGGGATGCCCCATTCTTCGTTCAAGCCCTGCGCGCTTGCACCCGGCATCAGCAGCGTCACCTTGGTCGGGTCCAGCATGCAGTAGCCATCGGCAACATCTTCATCCTGGTAGCCGTGCCAGGTTTCACCCGGCTTCAGCGTCCAGCAGCCCGGCTCGGTAATCAGCAGCTTGTCGGGAGCTTCTTCCAGCAGGCACACTTCGCCGGTCTTGGGATCAGTCACCTGTTCCGGCTGGAACAACCGAAAGAACCAGCCATCGCCGTTCTCTTCAGCCGCACGCAGGCGGTGTGCCACCGACGACATGGCTTTGCGGAATGTCACCGCATCCTGGATGGTCTCGTACATCAGCGTGTGCCCGGCAGGCTCGTCCATCATTGCCGCCGCTACGTCGAGCGAGGCAATCAGCGGATAAAACGGCGAAGTTGTGCCATGCATCATGAACGACTCGTTGAACTGATCGAAGTCCATGGGGGCGCGTTCGCTCAGCTTCACATGCACCATCGACCCCATGGAGAATGCGGCCAGCATCTTGTGTGTGGACTGCACGGCAAAGATCAAGGGACGGTTCGGCATCTCGTCGGGCACGCCCATCGCGTAGCGCCCTTCGTACAGCTCGTGAAACTTGGCATAGGCATACCAGGCCTCGTCAAAGTGCACGCGCGGTACGCTCTGCGCCAGCTCGCTGACTACCTTGTTCACGTCGTAACACAGGCCGTCATAGGTTGAGTTTGTCACTACCGCATATGTAGGCTGCTTGCCGGGTGCGCCCGCGCTGAACGGACTTTTCGAGATCAGCTCCCGCACCGACTCCGGGCTGAAGCGCCGCAGCGGCACCAGGCCGATCATGCCGTAGCCGTTGCGCGTCGGCTTGAAGTAGACCGGGCGCGCACCGGTGATCGTCAGTACATGCGCGATGGATTTATGGCAGTTGGCATCTGCCAGCACGATGTCGTCCTGAGCGATGACCCCGTGGCCTACGATCTGGTTGGAAGTCGATGAACCGCCAAGGACATAAAAAGTCCAGTCCGCACCGAAAATACGGGCCGCGTTGCGCTCGGAGTCGCCCGGAGGCCCGATGTGGTCGAGCCACGAGCCGAGAGGGGCGGTTGAAATGCCGAGGTCGGCACGCAGCAGGTTTTCACCGAAAAACCGGTGGAACTCCATGCCGACCGGGTGCTTCAGGAACGCAACCCCGCCCATGTGGCCCGGCGCGTCCCAGGAGTAGGCGCCCTGGTCGGTATATTTTTTCAACTCGCGGAAGTACGGGGGCAGCAGCTGCTCATGGTAGCGCTCCACGGCAAAATCAACGCGGTTGGCGATAAAGGCCGGTGTGTCGCCGAACAGGTGGATGTACTCGTGGACCTGCCGTACCACTTCAAGCGGCAGCTCGCTGACCAGGGTGCGGTCGGCGATCAGGAAGATCGGTATCTTCTTGTTGCGACGCCGCACGGCGCGCAGGATTTGCAAAGCAGCCCGCTCATCAAACTGGTTATCGCCTTCCAGATCCCAATCCAGCAAAATCGCGCTGTGCGACGGGTCCGACATCACCAGGGAGAGCCCATCCTCGGGCGTCGAGGTCCGGACGACTTCGTAACCTTCTTGCTTGATCGCGTTGACCAATCGCTCCATGGCCCGGTCTGAAACTGAATCCGTACCGCCAAGCTCACTGGCGATCAACAACACCCAACGCCCTTCGTTCATAACTCCATGCTATCGCCGATGGATGCATGGGGCGTTACAAGCCGATATTAGGAGTCCACTGTGTGAAGATCATGCCTGTCGGCTGCCGTTCCAAAGGCAATTTCAGGTGCAATCCCGGCAGAGGCTTCCGGTAGCCGCACCGTCACCAGCGTACCGCAGCCCGGTTTGCTGCTGATAGCGATAGTTCCGCCTGCTTTTTCACAGAGAGCCTTACATATCGCCAGTCCCAGGCCGGTGCCGCCCCGCTCGCGGTCGCGCGCATCGTCGCCGCGGTAGAAGGGCTTGAAAACATGCGGCAGCGCTTCGGGTGCAATGCCTTCGCCTTCGTCCTGGATGGCCATGACAACATATCCATCCTCTACGCTCACGATTGCGGCGACGGCGCTGCCCGGCATGCTGTGCTGTACTGCGTTGCGCAGGAGGTTGATGCAGAGAATCCCGCAATCGCCGGGAGTGAGAGGCACGTACGCGGCATCTTCCTGAAACCGTTCGAGTTGAAGGTGCACGCCTCGCAGTTCCCCCATGGCGCTGAGCGTACCGACTGCCCCGGCGGCATGTGCAGCCAGGTTTGTGCTGCCGGTAAAGGCAAACGACGCATGCTCCACGCGTGCCAAGGTCAGCATTTCAAGTACCGCTGCCTCCAACCTGTCGCAGTCTTCCAGGCTTACGGCCAGACCCTGCCGGTACTCGTGCGGCGAGCGGGGCCGCATGGTCAGCAGCTGCAAGGACGATTTGATAATTGCGACATCTGTTTTGAGCTCATGCGCGGCAGCGCCGGTAAACCGGCGCTGCTGCTCGAAACTCTGCTGCAGCCGCTCCACGGAAGCTTCCACGGCTTCCGCCAACGGGGCCAGTTCGCGGGTTCGCCAAGCGCTTTGGGGGGCGGCAAAGTGCCATGCTTCGGCAGAAATTTTGCCTGCGGCTACTGTCAGGTCGTGCAGCGGAGACAAGGCTCGGCGCAGCATTCGTGCCAGCAGGAGCGTAGTAGCCAGCAGAACCAGCGCGAAAGCAGCCGTGTAGAAGCGGACAGCTTCAAGCACCTCATGGTGGAGTTGGCCCGTAGGTGCTCCATAAACAATCACAACGGGATGTGCCGTGCCCCCGCCGTGCTCGGAGTCCACAACCCGGATGCCTCGCTGCACAATAAAACGGTATCCTTTGCCGCCGATCGTAACTGCTGACGCGTTGAGCCCCGGCTGTGCTCCCAAGCCCTGAGCAGGCCAGCCGGGAGAGCGGCCCAGCACGCGGTTGCTGTCGGCTGTTACCTGGAACAGGTCGCCCTGGGGCATTTCAAGCCCTTTTAAGTTAAGCGCTACATTGTCTCCGGGGTCCTCTGCATCCTCTACCGCGCCCAGCATGGCATTGGCACGGCCACGCAGCATCATGTCAAAGGCGTGATAGCGCACATGCTGCTCATAGCCTGCCATTACGCCGATCAGCAGCAAGGCAGCGGCAGTCTCGGTAAGCAGCACCGCGGCAATGGACTGCCGAAGGATGGAACGCTGTTTGTTCACAATGGTTCCGCCCCTGCCGGTACGCTGAGCCGGTAGCCGCGATTCCGTAGTGTTTCAATCAAGGGGAAATCGCTGTCGCGGTCCAGCTTGCGGCGCAGGTTGGAGATGTGCGCCTCGATGACATTCGAGTGGTGCTGCCAGTTGAAGTCGTACAGATGCTCAAGCAACTCCTGCTTGGAGACGACGGCGCGCGGTCGATGCGCCAGGTACTCCAGGATGCGGTACTCGGTGGGCGAGACTTCAATGGGTCGGCCATCACGGTGTACCGTTTGCTCAAGAGTATTGACCTCGACGTCGCCTGCGCGGAGCAGCGGGTGCGCATTGCCTTTGCCACGGCGGATGAGTGCCTTGGCACGTGCCAGCAGCTCGCCCAGGTCAAACGGCTTGCTCAGGTAGTCGTCCGCGCCCGCGTTGAGCAACTCGATGACCGACTCGGCACCTTCCCGAGCAGTCAGGATGAGCACCGGGGTTCCATTGCCCTTGGCGCGGATGCGGCGCAGGGTAGCCAGGCCGCTTTGACCGGGCAGCATCAGGTCCAGCAGGATCAGGTCATAGCAGCCCTGCATTGCCAGCTGTTCCCCTTCCAGGCCGTTCGGGGCGTGGTCCACAGCCATGCCGGAGCTTTCTCGCAGGGCCGTGGCCAGGTTTTCCGCCAGCCGAATTTCATCCTCGACAATCAGCACACGCATGGCTGCCTACCATATCGGCGTAAAACTCTACGCCACATCATACTGGGGTTGGTGCACGTCCGGGTGTAGGCTGGGTCTGCAACTTTATGGGTAGTCCGTGAGTTCCGTCCCAAATAAAAGTCGAAAAAGGTAAAAAAATGGCGTCCATTGTTCCATGGGGTGCGTTAGGTGGATAGAGAGCTGACAAGGCAGGGCACGGCGGAAGACGACGGCAGCCTGCTAAACCGCGTACGCGGAGGAGATCAGCAAGCGATGGTTGCGCTGTTTGACCGGCATTCCTCCGTGGTGTACGCGGTGGCATTGCGGGTGCTCAGTGACCCCTCGGCCGCTGAGGATGTCATGCAGGAGATTTTCCTGCGCATCTGGAACAAACCTCCGGTAATGGAAGCGCTTTCAGGGAACCTGGCAGGGTGGTTTGCCGTGCTTGCACGCAACCGCTCGATCGATGTTCTGCGCCGTCGACGGCCGACGGATTCGACCGATGACGTAGTGCTGCTGTCTTCGGTCGATGTTGCGGCGGAAGGGGAGCACAACCTGTTGCTGGCGCGAGCCCGCACCATGATGCACGATTTGCCGGAGGAGCAGCAGACCGTGCTGAACCTGGCATTTTTTGAAGGCCTGAGCCACTCTGAAATCGCGGAGCAGCTCGGGAGTCCACTTGGCACCATCAAAACGCGGCTCAGGCGAGCAGTCCTGACGCTGAGAAAGGCAGCCCGGGCATGAACGAATATAACGAACAGTACAAACATATCGATATTGAAGATCTGGCCCTGTTTGCCTTGCTGCTGCTCAGCCGGGAGGAGGCCGCCGCGGTCCAGGCGCATGAGAGCGGCTGCGCGTTGTGCCGCAGGGAATTGATGCAGGTGCGCGAGGATCTTGCCATGTTCGCGCTAGGTTCTGTAACGGCGGAACCGGTTGCGATACCCGAAGGTGCGCGCGATCGTTTTCTGTCAAAGCTGAGTCCGTCCCGGGTGAACGGGGACAGCTCCGGTTCAAGTAACTCAAGTGAGTCTCTCCGCGCCATTCCTCCAGTTGGATCTCCAGTCGGACTGGTGCCTAAGCCGCGCCTAAGCGCTTTGCGCATTCTGCCGTGGATTGGCTGGGCGGCAGCCGCGGCGTGCCTGGTGATTGCGGCAGGGCTCCGGCAGGACCGTGACAGCCTGCGAGAGGCGTTGGCAACGGAAAACCGGCAAACGGTCCAGTTGCAGGGTGAAGCAGACAAGGCACGGCGCATTCTAGGGGTACTGACAAGTCCGCTTGCAGTGCGTGCCAACCTCACTGTGCCCAAGGCACCGACCACACCGGCGGCACGTGCCACTTATGAGCAAAGGAGCGGCGTGCTGCTGCTGCAGGCCAGCAATCTGACACCGTTGCCGGCCCAAAAAGTGTACGAGCTATGGCTGATTCCGTCCGACGGCAGCGCCCCGGTGGCTGCAGGCACCTTTACCCCGGACACGCATGGCAACGGCAGTCTGCTGGTGCCTTCGCTGCCCGGGGCAGTGGCGGCCAAGGCGTTCGGCATCACAGTGGAGCCGGTCGGCGGATCGGCTTCCCCGACGCTGCCGATCCTGCTTGCCGGGGCACCCGCCTAGTAATCCTGTGAAACCTAACGGTACTTTCGTAATGCCGAGGGCGAGTTTTTCTAAACTCGCCCTGTTTTTTGCCCGTTTTGCAATCCATAGTCATACCTAGTACGTTTCAACCACAACCGTGTGACTCAATCACCAGTTGAAGAGAAGGCCATGGACAATATCAAAGCAGTGCTCCAGAACAAAGTTTCACGTCGTAAATTCATCTCAGGCGTGGGTGCCGGCGTCGGGGTTACGGCAGCCGCAACACTCGCAGCCGGTTGCGGCAACAGCAGCCCCGCGGCTCCTACTACTCCGGCACCTGCCCCGGCTCCCGCAGTGCAGACCTATACAAACGTAGACATTTTGAACTTCGCGCTGAACCTTGAGTACCTTGAAGCCGAGTTCTATCTGCGCGCGGTGACGGGAAGCGGGCTTGCGACTGCCGACATCGGCACGGCTCCCGGAACGGTGACCGGCGGTACACAGGTTGCCTTCAAGACCCCGGCAATCCAGCAGTACGCTGTTGAGGTTGCAGGGCACGAGCAACTGCATGTGCAGTACCTCCGCAGCACTATCAAAGCGCTTGGCGGCACCCCGGTAGACCGGCCTGCGATTGATTTCACGAACGCCTTCAATGCGGCGGCGGTTGCGGCAGGCATCGGCGCGGCGTTTAACCCGTTCGACAACGAGAACGATTTTGTTCTTGGCTCCTTTGTGTTTGAAGACGTGGGTGTGACGGCTTACAACGGTGCGGCCCCATTGATTGTCAATGATGCGAACTACGCCGCGGTAGTGAGTGGAGCGGGCGGCATTGTGGCGGTTGAGGCGTATCACGCAGGCTTGATCCGCTACCTGATTAACGGGCTCGGTGCAACCTACATCACCATCGCAAACCAGATTTCGACTTTGCGCGGCAATGCCAGTAATTCGGTTACAGGTACAAGCTCAGGCGCGGCAGAAACGCCGATTTCAAGCAGCACGCTGGTTGCGGCAAGCTCATCGACTTCGCTGGCTTATACGCGCAATGCAAGCCAGGTTCTGCATATCGTCTACCTGAATGCCACGGCAGGCGTCGTCAGCAAGGGCGGCTTCTTCCCGAACGGATTGAACGGCAACATCACAACGTCACTTTCCTAAACCGCGCTTACGCTTACGGACCACGGGACTTAACTAAGGATCATTATGGAAAACATCGCAGTATTGGAACAGGAAGAAAGCAGCATCCGCAGCCGTCGCAACGCCTTGTTGATGGGCGGCGCGGCACTAGCCGGACTCGCGGTTACACGCGGCGCGCAGGCACAGGCCGCGGCAATCACGGATACCGATATTCTCAACTTCGCGCTGAACCTCGAATATCTTGAGGCGCAGTACTACACACTTGCAACCACCGGGCAAACCATCGACCAGTTGAGTTCAGGGCCGGTCGGCATTACCAGCGGCGCAGGCGCTGCCGGCGGCACGGTCACGGTCAAGGCCAATGCGCGGGTACCGTTCACCACGAATGGCCCCCTGCTGGCCTACGCTCTTGAAACAGCACAGGAAGAGCGCAACCATGTCACCTTTCTGCGGGCTGCACTCAACGCAGGTGGTGCGAATGCCGCTGTAGCGCAGCCGAACATCAATCTTCTGGACAGCTTCAACACCCTGGCCGCAGCAGCAGGTATTCAGGGTGGTTTTGACCCATTCGCCAGCGAGGCGAACTTCCTTCTCGGCGCATATATTTTCGAAGATGTGGGTGTGTCGGCGTACCTGGGTGCGGCTCC
The DNA here is from genome assembly GCA_964236655.1 of uncultured Acidobacteriaceae bacterium. GTDB lineage: Bacteria > Acidobacteriota > Terriglobia > Terriglobales > Acidobacteriaceae > EB88. Next base: position 11,635 of record CAXSFX010000052.1, read on the forward strand.
CGCAATCAAGGCTACGGCAAACCTGGTAGCCGCTCTGCAGATCCATGCTGTCGAGGCCTATCACGCAGGCATTGTCCGCACACAAATTTTCCGGGCGGGTGCGGCTGCACAGAGCATGTCACAGGCGGTCTCCAAAGTTCGTCAGTCGCTCTCTGCGGCAAGTCCGATTACGGGTACCAACAACCTGGATGTGGGCGTGAGTGTTGCGAATAATGCAGTTCTCAATCAGCAGGCATCGACGGTTGTTGATGTCGATCCCACAACTGCCATTGTCATCGGTCGCAGCACGACACAAGTCTTGAACATTGTGTACGGTGGGGCAAACCTGAGCGGCAAGGGCGGATTGTTCTTCCCGAACGGTGTCAACGGCAACATCAAGTAGCTGCCTGTCAAAATTTCATAGACTTTCACCGAAAGGCGTTGGACTTCATGTCCAACGCCTATTTTTTGCGTGCAACGGCAGCCGTAGAATTGCTGGAAGAGGTGCTTGCGTGGAAGCCAATGAAGTACAGGAGTTGCACGAGCAGCATGAGCATGCGCTAGGCGGCCATGAAGAGGCGCACGGCACACAGCCGAAGCACCAGAAGCATGTGAGCTTCACGATGAGTGTGCTGGCTGTGATGGTGGCCGTGGTGACGGTGCTGGGGCATCGCACGCACACGGAAGCGGTACTGATGCAGGCGCGCGCCAGCGACCAGTGGAACCTGTACCAGGCCAAGAAGATTCGCCAGAACGATACGCAGCTTGCCGCCGACCAGCTCAGCTTTGCCGCTGTGCGCGACCCGGGCGCGGCGCAAGCGATGGTGGCGAACTACAAGGCACACCTGGCCAAGTGGAGCGGGGACCTGGAGAAGGAACAGGAAGTTGCGCGGAGCTTTGAGGAGAAAGTAGAAGCAGCGGAGAAGAAGGCCGGCCAGTTTGACCTGGGAGAGGCGCTGCTGGAGATCGGCCTGGTCATTACATCGATCACGTTGCTGACGCGGCAACGCACATACTGGCTGCTGGGCATGGCGTTCGGCGTGCTGGGGATTGCGGTAGTTGTGAGGGGGGCGCTGCTGCACTGATTATCAAGCACCTTGGTATTTGAAATAGCAGTACCAAGCGCGGTATACGGGACCTTGCTGAGAATGAAACAGTGTTTGTCAAATGTGGAAAAGCTCGTTTTCTGCAATGTTTGGGGGATACGGTGGAACGCGCAAACAAGGGTTGTAAGGTGCCAAAACAGATGTTTTTTGGTGTTTCTTAACACCCCTTTAACAATTGGCGCTCCAAAGTTGGAGAAAAGTAGCTTTTTTAGTTCTGTGACAAGGTTTGGGGCACTGCCGTAACAAAAGTTTGGCCTAGTATTTGCTGCTGCCAGGATTGTGAAAAGGCAAAAGCAGATCCTTCGCTTCGCTCAGGATGACCCAATTTTTAGATTGGTTTTGATTCCGGATGAACCGTTTCGGGATCGTCTTCGCTCAAGATGACCTCGTTTTGGGATCGGCTTCGCTCAAGATGACCTCGTTTTGGGATCGGCTTCGCTCAGGATGACCCAATTTGGAATTGGACTCCGCGCAGGCAGCCCAGCTTTAGAATCGTCTTCCGCTCAGGGTGATTCCGGATTAGAACTACCTTCCGCTGAGGATGACCCGGCTTTTGATCGGCTTCCAGTCAGGGCCGGACGCGGACCCCGCCCAGGTAAGTCGCGTGGAGCTCGCCTTCCGGTGAAAGCACGTTGAAGTCGGCGCGGTTGCCGGGTTGGAACATATCTACGTGCTTGCTGAGGCCGGTCATGGCTGCGGGGTTGCGGGTGGCGGCCCACAAGGCTTGCGCGAGCGGTACCCCGGCAAAGCGGGTGTAGTTGCGTACCGCTGCGTCCATGGTGAGTGTGGAGCCGGCGAGTGCGCCGTCCTCGGTGACGGCGCGACCGCCGGTGACTTGTACGTCGAGCCGGCCGAGTTTGTAGGTGCCGTCGGGCATGCCGGTGGCGCTCATGCTGTCGGTGATCAGGATGGCTTTGCGCGCACCCTTGGCGCGAGCGAATAGCTGGACGAGCATGGGGTCTACGTGGAGGCCGTCACAGATGATCTCGGCAAAGAGCGTGTCGGTCGAGAGTGCGACGCCGAGGATGCCGGGGTCTCGCTGATCGAGTTTGCGCATGGCGTTGAAGGTGTGGGTGGCGGAGACTGCACCCGCTGCGATGGATTGTTGCGCTTGTTCCGTGGGGGCGTCGCTGTGGCCGATAGAGACATGCACGCCCTTGGCAGTTGCGTGCCGGATGAGGTCGAGTGCGCCGGGTAGCTCTGGGGCGACGGTCATCAGCACAACGCGGCCTTCGGCGGCCTCCCACATGGTGTCGAAGAACTCGATGGAGGGGGGCAGCAGGTCAGCCGGGGCGTGCGCGCCGCGTTTGGCGTGCGAGAGGAACGGGCCTTCGAGATGGATGCCGAGGGGGCGTGCGTGGCCGGGTTCGGGCTCGGTGTGCAGCAGTTGCGCCATGCCGGCGAGTGAGCGCAGGGTGGCATCCCTGGGGGCGCTGACCGTGGTCGGCAGGTAGGCTCCGACACCGTGCGCGGCGAGAAAGCTGCCGATGGTGCGGAATGCCGCGGCGGTAGCTTCCATGACATCATGGCCGCGGCAGCCGTGGGTGTGCACGTCGAAAAAGGCGGGGGCCAGCGTTGCGCCGGGGTAGCGGTGGTGGGCGGCTGCGGGCGGCAGGGCTTGCGCGGCGCGGGTAGAGATGCTTAGGACGCGATCGTTTTCGAGCAGCAGCACGGGATCGGCTAGAAGCGTGTCAGGGAGGAGGAAATGGGCGGCGGTGACGAGGGTGGTCATGCGGGGCATTCCATGATTCATCACTGTACACGTGATGTTGGTTTAAGACCGCCTGCGCGGCTTGCGGCCACTCCGTGGCGTGTGTTTGTTTCAGGGCTCTAAAATGGCACCTATGGCGACACCCGGTGATATTTTTAAAGACAAGGTAAAGCGGATCGGCATTCACCTGATGACGGCGGGCGGGCTGCATACGGCTGCGGAGCGCGCGCATGCGGTGGGGGCGAACACGTTTCAAATTTTTACTTCAAGTCCGCGGACATGGCGGGCCGCGCCGGTGAAAGAAGAGACTGCGGCCAGGATGCGGGCGCTGCGGGCGGAGCACGACATTGGGCCGGTGGTGATCCATGCGAACTACCTGATTAACCTGGCTTCGCAGAATGACGATGTGCGCGGGAAGTCGTCGGTGGCGTTTCGCGGAGAGGTGGAGCGGGCTCGGGCGTTGGGGGCGGAGTTCCTGGTGCTGCATCCGGGCTCGTGGAAGGGGTTGACGCGGGAGGAAGGGCTGCGGCGGGCGGCGGAGGGCATTGAGCGGGCGGTGGATGGGATTGACTTCGGTTCTTCCAGCGCTGGGGAGGAACCGTTTCGTTTGCTGATTGAGAACACGGCGGGGTCGGAGTTTTCGCTCGGCGGGAGCTTTGAGCAGGTGGGGGAGCTGATCGGGATGTTGCGGGCGCACCTGCCAGTGGGGGTGTGCCTGGATACGTGCCACACCCATGTGGCCGGGTACGACATTGTGAGCGAGGCCGGGTGGGAGGAGACGGTGCGGGGGATTGAGGCGACCATCGGTACGGAGACTGTGCGGGTTTGGCATGTGAACGATGCGAAGGCGGCGCGCGGGTCGAAGCTGGATCGGCATGAGCATATCGGGGAAGGGATGATCGGGGGTGCGCCGTTCAAGCGGCTGCTGCACGATGCGCGGTTTGCGCACTGCGCGTTTGTGGCGGAGACGCCGGTGGATGAGCCTGGGGATGTGGAGAAGAATGTGCGGGCGCTGCAGGGGTTGTATGCGCTTGGGGGCAAGATTGTGTGAGGGATTCCTTGTTGCAAATGGCATCAGCGCGACTGGAGCAGGTAACTCATTTGAACGATGCCGAGGAGATGCGCTGTGCATCCTCTAATTTGCGAGCTTGCGGTTGCTAGCTTGGGCCGGGATCAAGTCAATCTTGTAGTTGAGAGCTTTATGTTCTGCCTTGGTGAGCCACGCCGTATCACTAGCGATGAGGAAGCGATACGGGTACTCTTGAGGTAGATTGAGGCTGGTAAGGTTGTGGGTGAAGAATAGCTGCAATGGACACAGCTTTTACCGGGCATACTCCTACAAAGTGGCATCGGTATCATTTGATGGAGTGGTGGAGGAGAGATGACAATAGACGAGCGGTTGGAGAAGTTGGCAGAGCGGCATGAAGCTCTTGCACAAAGTGTAGAGATTTTGACTGTGGACGTTCGTGCCATGCAAATTAGTATGGATAGACTAGAGACTCAGGCCGAGAAAACAGATGCCAGACTCAGCAAACTCGCTGAGAAAACGGACGCCCAGATCAGCAAGCTGGAGACTCAGATCAGCAAACTCGCTGACATCGTGGCAAAGGTGGTCGATGCCATTGTAGCCCATGATGAGAGGATTGAACGGCTGGAAGGTACAAGCTAGGGCTACATGCAGAGGATGAGCTAAAGCATGATAGCTTCATAGCCCTGAGCGGATGCGATAACGTAATAATAAAGTTACGTTGGTGGCTAAAACGATGTACGTTTTAAGTAACACACCCGCCAAGCCTCTCCCTGAAACCAGGTGATATTCAAATCGGCGGGTTTCCTATTTTCCTATGAAATACAGCAAGCCTGCTCTTCTCTATGGAGAGCAGATTGATCTGTTTATCTCGTCGCCAGATCATTTACCTCCGATGAGCTTATAGATAGTGTTAAGTCAAACCTGCACTTGCTGTACAGGAGAACACCGTGTCTCAGCTTCCGGCTCAAACCGCACTCGTTGTGATTGATGTACAGAAAGCTTTTGATGATCCGCAATGGGGTCCGCGCAACAATTCGGAGGCGGAAGCGAATATCGCTCGTCTCATTGCGTTCTGGCGAGAAACCGGGCAGCCGATCTTCCATGTCCATCATGATTCCCGTGCACCGTCAGGCTTGTTTTATCCGGGAACACTTGGCAATACGGTCAAGCCCGAAGCTAAGCCTCTGGAACATGAACTCGTGTTTCACAAGAACGTAAACAGCGGTTTTATCGGAACCTCGCTTGAACCGGAGTTGCGTGCCGCGTTCATCGACACGCTGTGCATTGTGGGCTTGACTACTCAGCACTGCGTATCGACGACAACGAGGATGGCGGGCAATTTAGGCTTTAAAACCTACGTCGTTTCAGATGCCACGGCGACTTTCGATCAACTGGATATCCATGGTCGAATTCGGCCTGCTGACGAGGTCCACATAGGGGCACTGAGCGATCTTAACGGCGAGTTTGCAAGCATTGTTACTACCGCACAGTGTTTAGCTTTCTCCTAAGATGAATTGGTATGTCCATGCATAACGGCGAAAATTTATTGCTTTCAGAAAAGAATACCCGCTACGATCCGGCGGCGATTGAGGCCCAGTGGGTGGAAGGGGATTAATATCGGTGATTCACAGCCATGTAAGTATGCTGTAGACAAGCTCAAGCTGCGTGTAATTGATGATGAAAGCAAAGAACACACAATGGAAGTAGTTAGCAAGACCCTGCGCACCAGTAGAGAGGCTGCGCGTTAGAGAGCCTGTATTGCGGCGATGCTAAGAAGCAGAAGCTGATCGTGCTAAATTTGCGTTATGTCAATAGTTGTGGAGATCGCACCCGAGCTCCAGGCCCGGCTTGTTTCCGAAGCGCAGGCTCGCGGTATGGCGCTCGACCGCTATATTGCCGTTAAGCTCGCCGAGTCGGAATCAAGACCGATTGCTGAGCAGCGCACCATCGAGAAGGCCATCGAGGAACTTCGATTGCTGCGCAAGGGTAATACTCTTGGGAGTATTTCGATCAAAGAGCTGATCGAGGAAGGCCGCAAGTACTGATGGCAATATTCGTCGTCGACGCTTCCGTCGTACTGGCATGGTGCTTCGAGGACGAGGCGACGGAATTAACGGACAACTTACTGGAACGAGTGCGCCTGGGCGACCGCTGTTCCGCTCCAGCACACTGGCCGATTGAAGTCTCGAACGGCATGCTCACGGCGGTTCGCCGAAAGCGCATCGCTCCCGGTAGCCCAGACCTGTTGTGGGATAGATTGAGCGTGTTGCCCATCGCCGTCGAGCCACCGCTAACGTCCATCCAAGCTAAAGCAGTGTTGGCTTTCAGCGAGCAGTACCATCTCACCGCTTATGACGCCGCCTATTTTGATCTTGCAAGCCGCAAAGGCGTTGCTCTTGCAACTCTGGACTCCGCACTGCGCCGTGCAGCTCCTCTGCAAGGCGTGTCCCTGATTTTCTAATGTCTTCAGCGCCACCACGTGAATGACATAGTTTTTGTAAAGTGATTGGTATGCAGGGGTTCTCCTTGAACCTCGTTCAGAACCTAACCCTTAATTTTGAAGAGAGTACTCCGGTATGGACGACATAAGCACACAGGCAATCGCTACTCAAGACACAACAGACCCGGTTGGGCGGATGGACCGGTATAACCCGGCTGCCATTGAGGCTAAGTGGGCTGAGCGGTGGGCGGCGGACCCGGAGTTGTACGCGACCGAGCCGGTTCCCGCAGCCGGTGAGGCGGGCAAGCCCAAGTATTATGTGCTGGAGATGCTGCCGTACCCGTCTGGGCAGCTGCATATGGGGCATGTGCGGAACTATGCCATTGGGGATGCGCTGGCTCGCTACAAGTGGATGCAGGGGTTTAATGTGCTGCACCCCATGGGGTGGGACGCGTTCGGGCTGCCGGCGGAGAATGCGGCGATCAAGAACAATACGCCGCCGCGGCAGTGGACCGAGAGCAACATTGCGGCGATGAAGCGGCAGTTTCAGCGGCTGGGGTTTGCGTTTGACTGGCGCAATGAGATCACTACGTGTCTGCCAGACTATTACCGATGGAACCAGTGGTTTTTTATACGGATGTTCAAGCAGGGGCTAGCGTATCGGAAGCAGAGCAAGGTGAACTGGTGCCCACTGTGCGCCACCGTGCTTGCCAATGAGCAGGTGGTGAACGGCTGCTGTTGGCGGCATGAGGAGCAGCCGGTGGAGTTGCGCAGCCTGGAGCAGTGGTTTTTGCGGACAACCGCGTATGCGCAGGAGTTGCTGGACGGGCTGGACAAGCTGCCGGGGTGGCCGGATAAAGTGCGCACCATGCAGCGCAACTGGGTGGGGCGCAGTGATGGGGCGGAGCTGGAGTTTGCTGTCGCAGCACGGCAGCGCGGCAATAAAGAACAGCGCGGCAACAGTGAACAGCCCAGCAACAGCGAACAGCATGGCAATGGCGAACAGTCCAGCAGTGAGAACGTGCGCGCCGGTGAGGGCAGGAGCATAGAGCCGGGCGAGGGTGCGGCGCTGACCGGTGAGACGATCACGGTGTTTACCACGCGCATCGACACGATCTACGGGGCGACGAGCCTGCAGCTGGCGCCGGAGCATGCGCTGGTGACCGGCTGGGCGGCGACGGATGCCGGGTTGCGGGCTCAAGTGGACGCAATGCTGGAGCAGCAGCGGGCGGCGCGTGAAGCGGGCGATATGGCGACGCTTGAGAAGCAGGGCGCGTTTACCGGGCACTATGCGCGCAACCCGTTTACCGGCGAGCTGTTGCCGGTGTGGATTGCCAATTACATCCTGGCCGATTACGGTACGGGTGCCATTATGAGCGTGCCCGCGCATGATGAGCGCGACTGGGAGTTTGCGGGCAAGTACGGGCTGCCGGTGCGCGCGGTGGTGGAGGTTCCGGGTGCGGAGAATGTGCTGCCGGTAATCGCGGATTTGGATGAGGGCGCGGTGCTGGTGGACTCCGGCGCGTGGACCGGGATGAGCTGTGCTGAGGCTCGGGAGCAGCTTGCCGGCCGCGCGGCGCAGGGAGGGTTCGGCAAGGCCACGGTGACATACCGCCTGAAGGATTGGGGGGTGAGCCGTCAGCGGTACTGGGGTACGCCGATCCCGATGCTGTACTGCGACAGTTGCGGCATTGTGCCGGTGCCGGATGAGGCGCTGCCGGTGCTGCTGCCGGAGAATGTCGCGATTACACAGCAGGGCGGGTCGCCGCTGGCGCAGGTGCCGGAGTTTGTGAATGCGCGTTGCCCGGAGTGCGGCGGCCACGCGCGGCGTGAGACGGATACGATGGACACGTTTGTGGATTCGTCGTGGTACTTTTACCGCTACACGGATGCTCGGAACAGCAGTGCTCCTTTTGATAAAGAAAAGGCTGCGTACTGGTTTCCTATCGACCAGTACATCGGCGGGGTAGAGCACGCGATTCTGCACCTGATTTATTCGCGCTTTTGGACGAAGGTGATGCGCGACCTGGGTTTGATTGCGAACGACGAGCCGGCAGAGCGGTTGTTTACGCAGGGCATGGTGATTCGCAACGGTGCCAAGATGTCGAAGTCGAAGGGCAACGTGGTGTCGCCGGACGAGATGATCGCGCGCTACGGGGCGGATGCGACGAGGATGTACGCGCTGTTTGCCGCGCCGCCGGACCGCGACCTGGAGTGGCAGGAGGATGGGGTTGCGGGGGTGTCGCGGTTTTTGGCGAAGGTGTACCGGTTTGCCCAACGCTATTCGTTGATTGCGAACGACGCGCCGCGTGAGTTGCCGGAGACGCTGAACCCGTCGGAGCAGGCGGTGCTGCGCAAGCTGCACCAGACCATCAGGAAGATCACGGAAGACTTCAACGATCGATGGCACTTTAATACTTGTATCGCAGCCATTATGGAGCTGCTGAACACTCTGACTGCTGCCTCGGGTGCAATGGATTCCGGCATGATTGAGCCTGCCGTGACGCGGCATGTGCTGGTGCGTGTGGTGCTGTTGCTGGCCCCGTTTGCGCCATACCTGAGCGCGGAGCTGTGGGATGAGCTGGGTGAAGAGGATTTGCTGCGTACACCCTGGCCTGCGTTTGAGGAAGAGTTGGCGCGGGAAGATGAAATTGAAATTCCGGTGCAGATCAACGGCAAGCTGCGTACCGTGGTGCGTGTGGCTGTAGGTGTAAGTGAACCTGCTTTACGGGAGGCAGCGTTCGGCGACGAGAAGATCAGGATTGCGGTTGAGGGGAAGCAGGTTGTCAAGGTGATCGTGGTGCCGGGCAAGCTGGTGAATTTGGTGGTGCGATAGAGGGGGAGGTCGCGGGGGCGACTCGCATAAAAGTGTGCAAAGGCGTGAAGCAGGGGGAAAGAAAAAGCAGAGCAGAAGCAGGTCCTTCGGCTTGGCTTGGGATGACATTAAGAAGCAGGACTTCGGCTTGGCTTAGAGGGTGTGTAAAGTTTTCGGCAGGGTTCAATGAAGGGTC
>CAXSFX010000053.1:0-20621 GCA_964236655.1 uncultured Acidobacteriaceae bacterium
ATCTTCGGATTGCCGACGGACAAGCCCGCGACTTTCGACGCAACCGTCGCCATGGCGCTCAAATCCGGCGTGACGTTTGCGCAATTTGTGATGATGACACCCTTCCCCGGCACCGTGGACTTTGGGCGCTGGGAGAAGGAGCAGGCCAAGGACCCGACCATGGTGGGTGATGTGCCGATCACGCGTTACTGGCTGATCCCGACTGAGACACGTCCCAAGATGTTCACGCCGCACCCTTCGATGAGTTCTGTTGAAATCAGTGACCGCACGCAGGAAGTCTGGGACAAGTTTTACACCTGGAAAGCGGTGTGGGAGCGTTCCGCCTGCACACCGAACCTGAAGGCACGCGTTGCGTTCATGTTCCTATCAAAACTGTACCGGCAGATGTACGCAGGTACCGGCATTTCAACAGACAGCGCGCGCCGCAAGAAGTCAAAGGTCATGGCGCGGTTTATGGCAAAGCAAACCAAGCGGCTGTTCCAGGCCAAACCTATGCCGGGGCTCAAGTCGCCGGAGTGGGGTCTTGGATTTACGTCAGCGGCCAGGCGCAAACCAAAGCTGCTGGGAACCGAGCCGGAAAGCCCGTTTGTAGTGCTACCGCGTAGCTGATAGCGCAAAGTCAAAAAGTGGTCCATGCCAAAGACTTTCAGGATTGAAGTTCGACATCCCAGAGTTGACGAGCTTCAAGCAGTTCACAACCTTGTGCAATACATTGTTGATAGTGTGTACGGAGGGCTTTGGATGGAAGCGCCCGTGCACATTGGTCATAGCGACTGGTCCAAGGCATGGATAGCATGTTCCGCATCCGAGTTCCTCGGCGTCCTACTCACCCAAGATGACTGGCTAGATGATCTTTGGATTGTGGAACACGCCAGACGATCTGGGCTTGGCAAAGAGCTTATGAAGCTGGCTGAAAAAGAAATTGCCGGTCGAGGTTTTCAGACCGGAAAGCTTCGGGTTGTCAGCACAAATCAGAATGCAATCAACTTCTATAAGGCTTTAGGTTGGCTAGAGATAGGGTTGGTTGCACATGATTTGTTCCCAATTCAAATGAACGAGATGTGCAAGGCACTTCATAAATAAGTGATACAGCGGATTATTCTGCCTCATGCTTGAATGTCAAGTTTAGGAGGCCTGCGCGGCACCGGCCTGCTCGTGCGCATGATAGCTGGAGCGCACCAGCGGGCCGCTTTCCACATGGCGAAAGCCCATGGCGAGTGCCTCGGTCTTCATGTAGGCAAACTCGTCCGGGGTGTAGTAGCGAGTCATGGGCAGATGGTCCTTGGAGGGGCGCAGATACTGACCGATAGTCAGCACGTTGACGCCCGCTGCCGCAAGATCGCGGTACACGGCAAGTAACTCGTGTGTTTCTTCGCCGAGGCCGACCATCACGCCGGACTTGGTGACCATCCCCGGCGCAAGCTCCTTGGCAAAGGCGAGCAGCCGCAGGGTACGCTCGTAGCGCGCGCCGGAGCGCACGGCACGGTATAGCCGGGGCACGGACTCCGTATTGTGGTTCAGGATTTCCGGTGCCGCATCCACCACGATACGAATTGCATCCTCGTTGCCCTGAAAATCGGGAATCAACACCTCAACCTGGCAGCCCGGTGCCTGCTCCCGAATACGCTCGATCACCTCGGCGAAGATGCGCGCGCCGCCCAGCACATCGTCGTCGCGGTTGACACTGGTAATGACAGCAAACTTCAAACCCAGCTGCGCGACTGCCTCGGCAACTCGTCGCGGCTCATCACGGTCGATAGGCTCCGGCTTGCCCTTGGGCACCGCGCAAAAGCCGCAACGCCGGGTACACAGGTTACCCAGCAGCATAAAAGTCGCAGTGCGGTGCGACCAGCACTCGCCGATGTTGGGGCAGTGCGCCGACTCACACACGGTATGCAGATTGAGCGAGCGCGCCAGCTTTTTTAGGTCGTGGTAGTTCTCGCCGGAGGGCGCGCGCGCCTTCAGCCACTCCGGTTTTGGAGCAGGCTTGCGCGGGGAGAGATCGATTTGGATAAGGCCCGGAGCTGCATCGGTCGCAAGCGTTGCCATCGGCTTCAGTGTACTTCAGTTACGCGAGCCGACAGCTGCCAGCTTCCTCGCAACTTCGGGCTGCCAATGCTCCTGCGCGGACGGCTCCATATCAGCCACGCGGCGCATGGCTACTGCATAGGCCATGCGCGCCCCTGCCTGGTCCCCCAGTGTGGCAAGCGCATCGCCAAGCCGCAGGTTGGCGTCAAAGCCGTCCGGCACCAGCGTGACCGCTTGCCGTGCCGCGATGAGGGCCGCGTGCGGGTTCTTTTCGAGGGCGTCCGCAGCCTGCTGCTCATAGGCAAGCGCTGCAGCTTCCGGTAGCGAAAAGTCTCCGTTGAAAACAGCGACGCCATTTGCAATCACGGCATCCGGCTTGCGCTCAAAGAGCTTCTGGTACGGGTTCCGCACTTTCGTCCCAAACTCAAACCCGTTCAGATCGGCGAAGCTGATCAGCAACGGCCCATGGACTACCGGCGGCAAGAGGATGTCCTCCTCGCCCATGGTGTCATCGGTGGGCAGCAGCTTGCAGGGGACGCCGTAGTCGCTCGGCAGCAGAAACGGTGCAGGAAAGTAGGCAAACCGGCACTGCTTGATGCCGCGTGCATCAAGCCACTGCCTGGTCCACTTCAGCTCCTGCTCCCACTCCGTAGCAGAGTCGGAAAAGTATAAGTGCGTGTTCGCGGGGCGCCCCATAAAACGTTCGCGTAGGGCATGTAGTTCGGGAACATGCGCACGGAATCCACAATATGCCACAGCAGCAACACGCCGACTGCATAGCCCCATGCTCGCCGTTGCTGCACCAGCCACGCTGCGCCCGCACCCGCCAGCAGAAACGCAAACGGAAACACCGGCAGCACATGGCGCACACCGATGTTGAGCGGCGAAGCCATTGCCGTTGCAAGGTAGAACAGGGGCGGCACCGCGAGAAAATACACCTCACGCGGGCGGCATATTTTGCCGCTCGCAAATGCATAAAGAGCAAGCGCAAGCAGCCCCAGTACGCCCACGCTCCACTTGAGCGAGAGCAGCGCCGGGAAGTAGAACCATTGCCCATGCGCATATAGTTTGCCGAAGATGTACGCAGGCATCCCGTTGCCGACCTGCTGCACGTCGACCAGGCCGTACAAGTAGCTTTCCGGCAGCAGGTGGTGCTGCGTGCAAAAGGCGATCATGCCGCGTATGCCCGGCCGCAGCGAAGCCATTTGATGAGCAAGCGGCGGCATCTCTACGCCTGACGGGTGCATGGCATAGCGGAAGCTATAAACGCCCCACAGAACCAAGAGCGCAACCGACGTGATACCCAACATGCCCGTAAGCAGGGGCACAGCCGTGCTGCCCGGCCATTTTCCGGTAGCGCGCCACCTGCCTGCCAACTCACCGGCAGCGAGCAGGAGAAACATCGGTGCCAGCGCAACTGCCGAGTGCTTGGCTGCCAGCGTCAACCCCACGGCCACGCCGCATACAAGAGCGCTCCGCCAACCCGGCACTTTTACAAAGCGGTAGAACGTGTACACCGAAGCGAAAAAGCCGCACGCCGCGCCCGTGTCTGTCGTTACAAACGGTGCGTTTGTCAGCACCGTGGGGTCAAACACGAACAACGTCATCGCGATGAGCCCGGCAGGCACACCGAACATCTCGCGTCCAGCCAGGAACAACAGCAGGGCAAGCAGGAGCGCGAAAACCAGCACCGCCATATGGATGCGGAACAGCAGCATGTCCGCGCTGTAGCGGCCGCCGTACTTGGGGTCATTGCGGAACAGCAGCTCACGCCCGCCGTAGTACGCCTCGGACTTGAAATACCTGCCCTGCCGGGGCGCTATCTTGAGATCGAGCGCAAGCAGCGGCAAGGTGGCCACCAGCTTGACGAGGGGAGGGTGCTCCGGGTTCAGGCTGTACTCTCGATGCTTCCAGTTCATGTAGCCGGAGTAAATGTGGTCACCCTCATCCCAGGAGAACGACTCTTGTCGCGTCGAGAGCGCAACCTCAGCCACCATGACCATCAGCAGGAAAACCACTGCTGAAATCCAGATTTTCCTCGACATGCCTCCGTATACCTCTCGGGTGCGCTGCGTGGCAAATTCTCCGGCTACACCGGCTCCGCCAGCAGCTTTTCCGCTGCTAGCAAAGCAAGAACGCGCTCACGCACTTCATCGCGGATGCTTCGCACTGCTTCCATAGGCATGCCCTTGGGATCAGGCAGGGGCCAGTCCTCGCGGTGCAGACCGGGCACATAGGGACACTCATCGCCGCAACCCATGGTGATAAGCAGGTCTGCTCCCTGCGCCAACTCCACGGTCAGCTTCTGGGGCTTGGCCGCTGCAAGATCAATGCCCATCTCTGCCATCGCAGTTACCACAACAGGATGAACCTGCTCCGCAGGTTGTGTGCCCGCAGAGACAGCATGCGCCAGCCTCGCATCTGCCAGCCGGTTGAAAAAAGCAGCGGCCATCTGCGAGCGGCCTGCGTTATGTACGCAGGCGAAGATGATCTTCTGCATGGAGCTTCCTTTCAAGGTACGCACCCTATCGATAGAGCCAGGTTGATGGCATCATGCTTTCAAGCGCGGCTTGATCGCGTAGACCTTCACGCTGGCTGCCGCGGCGTTCACGTCGTATTGCGAAAGCAGCGTCGCAAGGTCTGCATGCAATGACGGCTCAGCAGCTGCCGGGGCGCAGCAGGCCGCCTCGATGATTTGAAGCGGGTTGCCGCCGCTCATGGCGGGCGAGCAGCAGCCCGCCTGGTTCTCAACCTTGGCATAGGCGTTCAGGTCCGCGCCGCTGTCTACGATCTCGACATGCTCGAAACCTGCCGCGAGCAATCCATTCCTGTAGTCATCGATCAGGATCGCTCCGGCAATGCAGCCGACGTAGGCAGCCATGCTTTGCGCAACGGCCTCGGGCAGCTCGTGCTTGAGGGCAATGTCGCTCACAGCCAGTCGGCCGCCGGGCTTGAGGATGCGGGCAATCTCACGGAATACAGCCGGTTTGTCAGGGGCGAGATTGAGAACACAGTTCGAGATGACGCAATCGACCGAATCATCAGGGAGCGGAATGCAGTCAATAGTGGACTGATAAAAATCGACATTGGTGTAACCGCCGGTTTCCGCATTCACCCGTGCCCGCTCGATCATGGCCTCAGTCATGTCGATGCCGATGGCGCGGCCTTGCGGGCCAACCATCTTCGAAGCCAGAAACACATCGAGGCCGCCGCCTGAGCCGAGATCGACCACCGTTTCACCGGCTTTCAGGTGAGCCGTCGCCGTGGGATTGCCGCAGGAAAGGCCCATGTTAGCCTCTGCCGGGATTGAAGTCAGTTCCTCAGCGGTGTAGCCGAAAGCTTCAGCCACCGCCTGCACACCTGCATGATCGTTCGATAAGGCACTTTCCGCGACTGCCCCGTATTTCGACTTCACCAACTCCAGCAACTGTTCTGCCATAATCGCTCCCCGAAATACATTCGTTAAAGCAAATATATGTATTGCTGTCATATTCGTCAAGGCGTATAAGTAAGCCATGGCAGCAGAAGCAGCACCCTTCCCCATACTGCGTTTTTTTCAAGCTCTCGGTGATATCACACGGCTCCGGCTGCTCAACCTCATGGGAGAGCAGGAAATTTGTGTCTGCTACTTCGTGGAGATTCTCGCGCAAGGCCAGCCGAAAATTTCACGGCATTTGGCCTACTTGCGTAGCGCTGGGATCGTGCAGGCGCGCCGCGACGGCAAGTGGATGCACTACCGGATCGTCATGCCGCCGAACATCGGCGCAGCCCAGGTTCTACAGCAGACGCTCGCCTGGTTTAAAGAGGAAAGCATAATGCAGGCTGATCGGGCACGCCTTTCCGAAGCTTGCTGTAGCCCGGCCAAGTTTGCCGTGTTGCAGGGTGCTCCCTTGCCGATCTCGATTGCTCCAGCCACTTCCCCAGAGGTCCATTGATGGCCGCCACCCCCTACACGCAGGGGCAGGTTTGCGCCCCTGCCGCACGCAAGCAGCTTTCCTTCCTGGATCGCTTCCTGACACTGTGGATTTTTCTAGCCATGCTGGCCGGGGTGGCGTTAGGGCACTTCATACCGTCTACGGCTGCCTTTGTAGGCCGTTTTCAGTCAGGCACAACCAACATCCCTATTGCCGTCGGGCTCATCCTGATGATGTTTCCTCCATTGGCAAAGGTCCGCTATGACAAGCTGGGGCAGGTCTTTCGCAACAAGCGCGTGCTTGCGCTGTCACTGGTACAAAACTGGGTGATCGGCCCCGTGCTGATGTTTCTGCTTGCGATCCTGTTTCTGCGCGGCGAGCCGGCATACATGCGCGGCTTGATCCTGATCGGCATCGCGCGCTGCATCGCCATGGTGCTGGTGTGGAATGAGCTGGCCGAGGGCGATACGGACTACGCGGCTGGGCTGGTGGCGCTCAACAGTGTCTTTCAAGTCCTTTTTTACAGCCTGTACGCATGGGTTTTTCTAACCGTATTGCCGAAGTGGTTCGGCTTGCATGGCAGCGCGGTTTCAATCGGCATCGGGGAGATCGCCGCGAGTGTCGGGCTATACCTCGGGGTGCCGTTCATCGCCGGTTTCCTCACCCGGTACCTCTTGGTCCGGGCCAAGGGTGAAGAGTGGTACCGGATGCGTTTTCTGCCCCGCATCAGCCCGATTACCCTGGTTGCGCTCTTGTTTACGATCCTGGTGATGTTCTCACTCAAAGGCAGTCTGATTGTGCGGCTGCCGCTGGATGTACTCCGAATCGCGGTGCCGCTGGTGGTTTACTTCGTCATCATGTTTCTGGTCAGCTTTTGGATGGGCAAGCGGCTCGGCGCAGACTACGCGCAGTCGGCAACGCTTTCATTCACCGCAGCCGGTAACAACTTCGAGCTTGCCATCGCGGTTGCGGTTGCTGTCTTCGGTCTCAATTCAGGTGAGGCGTTTGTGGGCGTGGTCGGACCGCTGATTGAGGTTCCGGCACTGATTGGGCTGGTACGTGTGGCGTTTTGGCTGCGTCAGCGGTACTTCAGCACAGCGGCAGCCATCCAGCAAGTACACCCCGTGGAAAGCGTCTCATGATGGAGCTAAGCAAAAGCGGCTTCCCTATTTACAGGAAAGCCGCTTTGCATGAACCCGATTCTAAAACCGGCCTTAGTTCGAGCCGATCGTGCGATAGTACGCGCCGTTACGCAGTATCACAACCGGCCCAGGTACTGCCACAAAGATGGGCACTACAGGTGGCGGCGGGGGTAGGTATCCGTAGGCGATCGGCTGCTGAAACTCAACCGGCGGCGCTGGGGCGATGTAGTGCGTCGGTGAGCGGCGTACGAGACCTGACGCTGTACGCGGCAGCTCTGCTCCAAGCGGCACGCCGATATCATCCATGATCTTGAGCGTCAGCTTGGTTTCTTCCTTCAGCTCCGGGCGCGGCCCACGGCGCGGCAATGAGATCAAGTCGAGCGGCCACAGGATAGGCAGGGACCACTCTATGACATCGCGCACGGGATGTCCCTTGCCCAGGATTCTTCCCTGCTTGTCCACGTTGTAACCGCGCACATACACAACCTTGGCGGCGACCGGGATGATCGTGTCGGGCTGAATGACCATGCGATCAAACTTCAGCTCCATAAAACCCTTGCCTACAAAGTGGCCCGGGTCCTTGTAGTCCTCAAAACGGCCTACCAGGTAGCTGCCGTAAGGGAAGGTGGCACGACCGTACATCTCGGTGTGGCTTACCTGGCAAAGAACCGGGTCGCCGATGTCAGCGGTTTTCGATGAAAGTTTCGGTTCGGCTACCGTGCATTGCACAATGGAACCGGCTGGAATAAGCTGCTCAGCGGCTTGCGCGGCAAGCGGCGCGGCTAACAACAATAGGAGAGCGGAGAGACTGGCCTTCATTTTGGAGACTCCTGATCTGGAAGGGTCTAAAAAGGCTCCGGGTAAGGAGCCGGCTGCGTGCCGGTTGCATAACGGTTCGAAGTCGCTGGAGGGGGCGAGAACGAGAAGATGTGGGAGCATCCGGTCGAACAAAGCGGCAGCCTAACCCGGAAATACCAGAATGCGGCCTATCTCCTACAAGCGTCAATGAGATTTTTCAGTCGCTGAGCAGACTATAAAAGGATGTATCTACCGCAACGCATAAGGCAGCCCGGCACTGGCTTATGCTCATCCCATGGAATGCATTTTTTGTAAGATAGCCGCAGGGATCGTACCTGTACCTGCACTGTACGAAGACGAACAGGTAATCGCCTTCCGCGACATCACACCGCAGGCTCCGGTGCACTTTCTCGTGATTCCGCGTACACACCTGCAATCCCTCGCGCACACTGCCCGGGAGCACTCAGAGCTGTTGGGTCACCTGCTTGCTGTAGCTACCGAAATTGCAGCGCAGCAAGGTCTTACTGAAGGCTTTCGAACTGTCATCAACTCGGGCGAGCACGGGGGTCAAACTGTCGACCACTTGCATGTGCACGTGCTGGGCGGGCGCGCCATGGGCTGGCCACCCGGATAACTGAGTTACAAAAAAGAAGGCCCGCGTTGGCAGGCCTTCTTTTATGTAGGGCAAGCGGCTATGCCTCGACCATTTCTTCCTCTTCCGCAAAGCCATGCCGCCGAAGCAGATTGGGCAGATTTTGCGAGAAGGCAGCCTTGGGCATCACGGAGTCACAGCCGGCTTCGGTTGCCTTCAGCTTCAGGTCGCCCTGGATATGCTGCAAGAAGCCGATGATGGAGGTGGAACGCTTGAGCTTGGCCTTGAGCTTTGGAATGAGCGTTAGCGGCTTGGCACTGGCGTTGTTCAAATCAAACACGATGAGCGACGGCCTGTCCCCTTCCGGGGCATCCGTGATAGCGGCAATCGTTTCCTTTTCAGCCTTGGCAAATTGCACCTTGATGCCGAGTTTGCGGGCTGCCTCCTGCATTTTCGCTACGACAAACAGGTCTTCAATGAAGCAGATGATGCGCGTTCGCGCGCCGGTCTCTATGGCAGGAGCCGGTTCCCCTTGCGGCAGGTCGTTGCGTCCATGGATGTTGCCATTGGCCGTGTTGTTGCGGAAGTCCATGGTAGAAGGCGCTCCGTCAGCGACATTGCCGTTCACCATGCGGTAGGAGTGGTCCATAGGACCGACAAAGCTGGTGGGGCCGCGACGTCCGAACTTGCCTTTGCGTCCTCCGCCGTTATTGCCAGCATTTGCGAAAGGCTCACTGCCGAAGCCGCCCCGGGCACCTTCACGGTTGCCGTCGGGACCTTCGCTGGTGCGCTGCCGCCAGGATGGCCGAGGAGCATTTTGAGAGCCGCCGCCATTTTGCGAGCCGCTGTTTTGCGAGCCGCCTCCATGTTGCCGCCCTTGGCGCGGACCGCTATTGCCCGGTCCAGCATTGCCGGGTCCAGCGTTGACAGGTTGCGGGTTTGCACCGCCGCCCGTGCGTTTGCGGCCATTTTTACGCTTGCCGCCGTTGTGATTATTTTGATTGTTCTGGCTGTTTTGCCGAGGAGCCTGTCCCTGAGGAGCCTGTCCCTGAGAAACCTGTACGGGAGGGGCCTCCATCTGTAGGGAAAGCTGACTCTGTGCAGGCGCGGCATCAGCATCTTCCGCAGGCTGTTGTGAGGCTGCAGCGGCTGCCGGGCCCTTGCTTTTGCGGCGGCGACGTCGTCTACGGCTGTTGTTCCCGGGACCCTGCGCGGTATGGCCGCCGGGTTCCCCTACCTGCGAGGCAGTGTCTGCACTGCCTGCGCTATGCCCATCATCGCCATAGGTGGCGGTGGGCTCAGTGTATTCTGTGCTCATTCGTGCACGTCCCTCGTGCGTACCTGCGGCCGGGTTTGCGCCGCCAGGAAGATTACTAATACGTATTCAGCAGTTGTGATTGCCGACTTGCCATCACCATCAGGCCCTGTTTGACGTGTGTAGATGCCGGTGAGCGGGTACTCCAGTTGTTCAAAAAGGATAACCTGACTGACCGGGGCGTTACATTCCACTGCCCAGTACGCCAACCTGAGCTGCCAGCCTTTTAGGGCGACAAGCACCTTCGCGTCATCTGTAGATGTTGCTTACAGGAGGTCAAATCTGATACTACCCCCACCTTCCATAGTCCGCAAGCACAAGCGCACAGGTTCAAACCAAAGTTTGAACTTGGGAAAGCAAAAGGGCCGCCGGATGGCGGCCCTTTTACATGGCCAGTCACTGGCCTCCTGAAGGTCGTTCTCATACCTGACCCAAGCCATTATGGTATCCGGCAAGGTGTCCACCAGTTGCAGCCGGGGAACGAGCCACTCTTGCATAGGGTTCGCGGGTCAATGCCCGAAACCTCTAACCTGCTCTCATACCCGGTATAAGCAATTTTTATGCCGAAGATGGAGCCTATATAAATGAGCAACTTGCATGAGATTAAGGCCAAACTTCTCCCGATTTTCATAGATGAGCTGCTCTAAAAATCAGATTTATATAGGCTGCAATAAAAATCTCCCCTAATGCTGGCACTTGGCACAGCTGTGCGTGCCCCGGCCTCCTAATACTGTGCGGCGGATCGTACCTTCACCGCAGGTAAGGCACGGCAGCCCGGCGCGCGCATAGACGCGGTGCTCCAACTGAAAAAACCCCCGCACCCCTTCAGCATCCACATAATCCGATACGGAAGAGCCGCCGAGAGCAATCGCACTACGCAGCACGGCTTGTAACTCTGTGTGCAGGCGGCGCAGGCGCGGGCGCGAAACCTTACCTGCCGCGAGTGAAGGCCGGATGCCGGCGCGGTGCAGGCTTTCATCGGCGTAGATATTGCCCACGCCGTGCAGCAGCGACTGGTTGAGCAGGGCGGACTTGATGGCGACTGACCTCCCCGTGAACATGGCGATGAAGTCTGCTTCGCTGATAGTCAGCGGTTCTGTACCGGGCCCGGCAAACCCGCCTCTATCCGTTAGAATATGCAGCTCCAGCCGTCCGAAGCGGCGCGCGTCGACAAAGCGCAGCTCTCGCCCGGAGGAGAGCGTAAGCTGCGCATGCGTGTGCGGCGGCAGATCCACTTGGGGCTGCGCTACCAGCAGGCGACCTGTCATGCCGAGATGAATCAGCAATTCCGACTCCGCACGGCCATCGGCGGCTGCAAGCTCGGCCACGATGTGTTTCCCGACGCGGCGTACACGGACAATGGTCCGGCCGGGCAGCGAGTCGGCCAGCAGCATCGGAGCGGTCTTGAACGGCTCCGGCTTGGCACTGAACCAGGCAGACAGTATCGTTTCTCCCGCAACGCGGGCGTGGACGCCGTTGGCTATGGTTTCCACTTCAGGAAGCTCCGGCATGGAGATTGGATTCCCGAGAGCCTCTTACGGATGAAGGTTTCAACTTCTGCGTTGCGATTTTGAGTTTTCCAGGTCATACCAGAGTTTTTGTGGTCAACAAAAGAGCGCAGCATGCGCTGCGCTCTATATGGAAGAACTGGAGATTATGGAGCCCGGAGATTAGCTACCAGTTAGTAGCGATCCCCGTCATGGCGATAGCCATCATCATGCCCGCGCCAGCCGTCATGGTCATGGCTGTAATACCGCTGCTGCTCCCACTGCTCATGACGCCACTGGGCGGCGCGCTCGGCCTCAAACTGCTCACGCTGCTCATGCTCGATGTACTGCTGGCGCTGCCACTCCCGGGCTGCATACGGGTTCCCGTAGCCCTGCTGATAGCCATATGCGGGGTAGCTGCCGACCTGGATGCCGAAGCCGACCTGCGCCTCGGCCTTGTGCGGAGCTGCCACCACAAGCGCCGCTGCGAGAGCTGCGCCGGTAAACCACTTTGCGATTGTTGCTGTCTTGAAGTTCCGCATAGTGCACCTCGATCTTGCACTAGAGGAAACACATAGGTGCCGAAACGGTTGCGCGCAACTTTACATTGTTTTAGCTGTTAGGAGGCTTGCTCAGCGGCCCAGCAGCTCTTCAAGCCGGTCCACTTCCACCTTGCTGCCGACGATGAGCGAAGTGCGCTCGTGAATGTTTTCGGGTTCGATATCGAGGATGCGGCCATGGCTGCCCAAGGCGCGCCCGCCGGCCTGCTCGGCGATCCATGCCAGAGGATTGGCCTCGTACAGCAAACGGAGCTTGCCCTTGGGCTGCTTCTCCGTGGGCGGGTATAGGAACACGCCACCCTTCAGCAGCGTGCGGTGGAAGTCTGCCACCAGCGAACCGATATAGCGCGAGCTGTACGGCTTGCCGTTGAGCTTGCCCGTGCGCAGCTCGGTCAGGTATCTCTGATACTGCGGCGAAAACGTGTCGTAGTTGGCTTCATTCACAGAGTAGTACTGCCCTTGCGCGGGCATCTGCATATCAGCAAACGACAGCACGTAAGCGCCGATGGCGGGGTCAAGCGTGAAGCCGTGGACGCCATTGCCGGTGGTGTAGACGAATACCGTGGAGGGGCCGTAAACCACGTAGCCTGCCGCAACCTGCTTTGTGCCGGGCTGCAACAGCGCGTCTTCGATACTGGTACCGGCTTCGCGGCGAAAGATCGAAAAGATGGTTCCGACATTCACGTTGACATCGATGTTGGACGAGCCGTCAAGCGGATCGAACACGATGATGTACTTGCCTTTGTGGCCGGAGCGGTCGAGAAAAACCGGCTCGTCGTTTTCTTCCGAGATCAGCGCCGCCACCGAGTCGCGCAGCCCCAGGCAGTGCAGCATTGCTTCATTCGCAAAGACGTCAAGCTTTTGCTGCGCTTCACCTTGCACATTGGTCGCCCCGGCTGCGCCGTAGACATCGTTGAGGCCGGCTTTGCGGATTTCAGCGGCGATCATTTTTGTGGCGAGCGTGATGCCGGAGAGCATCCAGGAGAACGTACCGGAGGCCTCGCCCTGCCGGCGCTGCTGGTCGAGGATGTGGCTTTGGATAGTGGTGATGATCGGGCTGGGCATGGGAGCCAGCATACCAGTGCGGGACAGTGGTAACCATGATTGAGTGGAGACATGCATTACGGAGTATGTAGGAGCTCATGTCCCTGCGAAACATGGGCACCCGCTTCTCCGGGCGCTGCATCGGAGTGAACATGAGCAAAGAATTGAACATACAGACACAAACCAAGTTCGGCGAAGCCATCAACTCCGGCAATCTGGAAGCCATGCGCGAGCTGGTCTCACCGGCAGTAATTGAGCATGATCCCGGCCCGACGCAGGGTCCCGGAGCACAAGGTTACATTGACCTGTTCGCAGAGATGCGCAGCGCCTTCCCGGACCTGAAAGCGACGCCTGAGCACATCACCGCCGATGAGGATACCGTGGCACTCGCGTACACCATCACCGGCACACACAGCGGCGACTTCCAGGGCATTGCGCCTACCGGCAAGACGATCAAGGCGCGCGGCGTGCAGATTGCCCGCTTTGAAGGCGGCAAAATGGTGGAACGCTGGGGTTCTTCGGATGAGCTTGGGATTTTGAAGCAGCTTGGTGCGGAGCCGAAAAAGAGCGGCGGACTGCTAGAGAAGCTTGGAGTGAGCTAGAAGCATTCAAGGCGCGTCCGGCAGTAAGCTGCATAGGGATTTGACCCTGAAATCATCTGCCGAGTAATTGAAACTGTCCGTGTAAACGGTAAACGATAAATGCATGATTACCAGACATGGCAGGCGTTTAGAGGCATCATCGGCTGGCCAAGACGGCAGCCGAATGCCTTGCCAAACTGGTCGAAGTTCTGCACCGCACCGTTCACCCGGAACTCGCCGGGCGGATGCGGATCGGTTTGGCCGCGTACACGCTGATAGGCTTCTGTCCTCTGCTCACACCAGACCTGCGCGAAACTGATGAAAAAACGCTGATCCTGTGTGTAGTCATCAATTTTTTGTTCGCGCCTGGAGGCAGGTTCTTCATTCAAGATTTTTTGAAGCGCCTTGTAGGCAATGCGCAATCCGCCATTGTCAGCTGTATTTTCACCCAGGCTCAACTTTCCATTTAGCTTTAGTCCGGGCGCGGCCTCAAAACCGCTGTACTCCTTCACTTCACACGAAGTCATGCGATTGAATTGTGTCCGGTCCTCCGGGGTAAACCAATCCCGCAGATTCCCCTTCTCGTCATAATGTGAGCCTTCATCATCAAAGCCATGCGTCATCTCATGGCCGGCAAACATGCCGATGCCGCCATAATTGACTGCAGCGTCCATTGACTGCGAGTAAAAAGGCGGCTGCAGGATGCCTGCCGCAATTTCGATGTCATTCTGCTGCTCGTCATAGGAGCCATCCACAGTGGGCGATGTCCAGAACCAGATATGCCCACGGCGTCGCTTGCCGATGCGGTTCAGTTCATAGTTATGGTTGAGTACCTGCACAGTGTGCAGGTCGGCGACAAAGTCGGTTGAGTTGACACGCAAACCTGAGTAGTTCCGCCAGACATCCGGGTAGCCGATGAAATACCGCATGGCGGTCAGCTTTCTCTCTGCTTCCTGCCTGGCCTGGAGAGACATCCAGGGAAGCTGCTTAATTTCAGCACTGAAAGCGTTCCTCACATTCGTGAGGATCTGCTCCATGGCAGCTTTCTTCTCCGGCGAAAAGTTTTCCTTGACCCATTGTTGCCCCACAGCGTCGCTCAGTTGTTTGTCGGTCAGCGCCGTGCAACGCTTCCAGCGCGGCTGCTCGACAGCTTGCCCACGCAAGATTTTGTTGAAGAAGTCGAAAGAGGCCTGTTCAAACGGCGCAGACAGGTACGGTGCCATCGGGTTGACCGCATGAATGCGCAAGTAACTTTTGAGCGCCGGCAGCGATGCCTCCTCCATAACCTGCGCCATGGTCTTCAGGTACTCCGGCTGTGCCACATCGACAGTTGTGAATACGGGTGGCCGCACGCCGGCGAAGTACCCCTGCCAATCAAATTCCGGTGCCAGCGCCTTGAGCTGCGTCACCGTCATCGGATGATACGTTTTATCAGGGTCGCGCATGTCGACGCGGGACATGGAGCCTTTCGCCAGGGCGGTCTCGATCTCCGTGACACCCTTCGCTTCCGCATCGGCTTGGCTGGGGCTGTCGCCCAGCAACTTAAAAATCGTCAGCAGATACTGCCGGTACTGCCCGCGAGTCACTGCCTGTGCTTCGCCGCTTGCCAGATAGTAATCCGGTGTCAGGAGAGTCAGGCCCCCCTGCCGCAACACGGCAATCTGCCTGGTTGCATCCCGCTTATCCTGTTCGGCACCAAAGGTAAAAAACCCGTCGCCGAAGAAGTGCTGATCCCCAAGAAATCGCGCGATCCCGGCCTTCCCGGTAATGGCGTCGATGGCGGCCAATGTTGACCGCATGGGCCTGTCGCCCAGGGCGTCCGCCTGGTCGACGTTCATGCAAGCCTCAAAGAAGGTGCCATACTGCTTTTCCAGTGTTGTTGTCGGCGCGGCGGCGGCCTGCTTCAGTTCGCGGTACAGCAAGTACGTGTTGCGATCCTGCATCTGGCCGAAGATCATGATGCGTTCCTGGTTGGCAGGAACCGGGTTCGCCTTGATCCAGTTACCGCAGGCATACCTGTAAAAGTCCCTGCAAGGATCTACCGCCTTGTCGATAAAAGAAGTATTGAAAGAGTGCAGCTCCCTGGGAGCCGTGGGCACAACAGCGGCACCGGTAGCTACTGCCTGAGCCGGTGCGGGCAAACTACCAAGAAGGAAGAGCGCAAGCACAACGGCAAAGACCAATCTACTCATTATTCATTTTGTCCTCGTTTGAAGTGAGAGGGCCGCCGCTTTTGGAGATTTAACCGTGTAGGCAGCGGTGAGGGAGCCGCCTTCGCGCTGTCTGTACAACAGGGCCGTTATATCATCAGCGTGGCATGCGAGCTCGCCTGCGCCGCAGCGCGTTTGGAGAGCTGTACTGCCAAGGACACCTTCAGGAAATTTTTAGGAAACGAGCACTTCGCAATCTCAATGCAAGCAAAGACAGCGATTATTTTAGGGGCCCAGTGGGGCGATGAAGGCAAGGGCAAGATCGTCGATGTGCTTTCGGGCTCGTTCGACATCGTGGCGCGGTATGCGGGTGGGCACAATGCCGGGCATACGGTCATCATCGCGGGCAAAAAGTTCATTCTGCAGCTTGTTCCGTGCGGGGTACTGCGACCGGACTGCCAGGCGGTTATCGGCAATGGGGTAGTGCTGGACCCGATGGCGTTCCTCAAGGAAATCGGCAAGCTGCGTGACCTCGGGGTGGATGTGGATCGGCAGCTCAAGGTATCGAACCGCGCGCAGGTCATTCTTGAATACCACCGCATGATCGAGCTTGCTGCGGAGTCCGCACCGGGCCGCCAGAAGATCGGGACTACTTCGCGCGGCATCGGCCCCGCGTATGAAGACAAGATGGCCCGCAACGGGCTGCGCGTGGTTGACTTGCTGAATAAAGACTTGCTGCGGACGCACATCGAGAACGCCTGCCGCGAGAAGAACACCATCGCGCAGGCGCTGTTCGGCACACACCCGCTGGACCCGGCAAAGATGTACGAAGACTATGCGGCGGTGGCCGAGCAGATTCGCCCGTTTGTGGTGGACACGGCCAAATTGCTCAATGACGCCATCGACGCAGGCAAAAGCGTGATGTTTGAGGGTGCGCAGGGCACCATGCTCGACATTGACCACGGCACCTACCCGTTTGTGACCTCGTCGTCGGCCACGGCGGGCGGCGCGACTACCGGCACGGGGGTAGGGCCGACGCGGATCGGCACCGTAATCGGCGTGACCAAGGCGTATGTAACGCGCGTGGGTGAGGGGCCGTTCCCGACGGAAATCCATGACGCGGCGGGCGAGCAGCTGCGTACGCGCGGCGCGGAGTTCGGCGCGGTAACCGGACGTCCACGCCGCTGCGGCTGGCTTGACTTGCCGCTGCTGCGCTACTCCAACATGATCAACGGTACGGAGTGGCTGGTGGTGACCAAGCTGGACGTACTGGACACAATGGCGTCTATCCCGGTTTGCACCGGGTATGAAATTGACGGCAAGCCGGTGGATACTATGCTTGCGGACGTGCGCGGTATCGAGTCCATCAAGCCTGTGTACACCGAGCTGAAGGGCTGGGAGCAATCTACCGAGACCGCGAAACATTACGATGAGCTGCCGCAGCTTGCCAAGGACTACCTTAGCTTTCTGGAGCGGGAGTCCGGTGCGAAGATCGGCATGATCTCAACCGGCCCGGATCGTGACCAGACTATCGAGCTGCCGGGTTTTCATGCAGCACTCAAAGAACTGCACGGATAGGGATTTAAAACTATGAGCGGAACCGTAAGCTTTCTGGTGCGCATGCGCTTTGCCCCGGAAGACCGGCAGGATGTGACAGAGTACCTACGGCAGCTGGCTGCGGAGTCGCGTAAGGAACCGGGTTGCGTGGCTTACATTCCGCACTGGAGCGAAGAAACACCTGACACCGTGCTGATCTACGAGCAATATGCAGATCGAGCTGCCCAAGAGGCGCACCGGGCTACGCCGCACTTTCAGAAATATGTAGTAGCCGGACTGTATCAGCGCATGAAGGAGCGCGCTGTCGAAGACCTGCACGCCGTGGCCTGAACATGCAGGTAACTTCAGGCATGTGTATCGTGCACAAAATCGGCGCATCTTCAAGTAATTGCTTTATCGTATAAGACATCTCCTATCAGGTACCCGCCATCTCGATAGAGGTACGCATATGGCCAATCCAGGATCGCCAAAACGGTCGCTTAAGTGGCATCACAGCCGAAATATTGCGCTGCTGCTTATGGTGCTGTTATGTACGGTGACGTCCCATACCATGAGGCTTCCTGTGCCCGGTACAGGGCATAAAGATCCCTCGCAAAAGCAGATTGAGGGACTTGAAAAACAGTGGCAAACTGCTCTATTAGCCGGTGACAACTCGGCAATGGCAGTTCTGCTGGCTGAAAGCTATGTGGCTATCGGCCCGGACGGCACAATGGAAAGCAAGAGCGATGAGCTGCAGGCTAGGCTCGGCGGCCAGCAAAGCATCAACCAGTTGAACGTGATGGACCGCAAGATCCGCATTTACGGCAATACCGCAGTTGTGACCTCCAAGGTCCATTTACGTGGGTTATACAGCGGCAAGCCCATTCAAGGTGAGTTTCGCTACACGCGTGTGTGGACGTTTGCGCAGGGCCAATGGCACATCGTGAACTTTGAAGCCAACCTGGTGCACGACGCAAGTGAAAAACGCGAGTAGCCCTGCTTGAGATTCATGGCTGGATTAATCCTGCGGTAGAGGGCGTTTGACGTCCAGTACGGCATCGGCAATCGCGCCTGCCTCCAGCGCAGGCTTCACATTATGTACTCGCAGCAGGCTTGCCCCATTCAGTATGGCCGCGACAGAGGCGGCAATGGTTGCCGTGTCCCGATGCGACGGCGGTACGGCAGCGAGCTCAAACCGACGTTCCAGCGTCCTGCCCAGAAATGATTTGCGCGAAACCCCGGCCAGCAGGGGCCGACCCAGCGGCAATAAATCATGTTGGCCTCGAAGCAAGGCGTAGTTTGCTTCCCATGCTTTGCCGAAGCCGTATCCGGGGTCCAGCGCGATCCGGTTTTCCTCTACGCCCGCTGCCTGCGCTGCGGCCAGGCGGCTGCTCAATCCATCCAGGACCAGCGGGACCACAGTACGCGACGGCAGCGCGGGCAGGCTGCGCCAGTCATCGGGCTTGCCGCGCGTATGCATCAATATGACGCCGCATTTGGCCCCGGCGCACACCTCAGCCATGGCAGGGTCCCATAGAAAGCCGCTGACGTCATTGATGATCTCCGCACCGGCAGCAAGGGCGGCCTTCGCGGTGGCAGCCCGGTAGGTGTCAACGGAGAGAACGGCATCGGGCCGCTCGCGGAGAATAGCTTCAAGCGCCGGCAGTAGCCGGTCCTGCTCTTCGTCGGCGGAGATGGCACGGTCGCCGGCAGCACCGGAGCCGGGGCGAGTGGATTCCGCACCGATATCCAGCAGGTCGGCACCTGCATCGAGCAAGCTTAGCGCGTAGGCCACGGCACGGCCTGCCTCACGTGGTAGTGCCCCGCGGCTGCGCTCGCCCAGCAAATGGATGCCCTGCGCACCGGTACGGGCATCGCCGAGCGGCATTTCCGAAGGCACAAGACCATCGCCTGAGAACGAGTCCGGAGTGAGATTGACGATACCCAGGATCAGTGTCCGGCTCCCGACCGGGAGCGAACGCGTGCGAAGCTGCCAATTTATCTGAGGGCGTTGGGGGAAAGGCATAGACAGTTTCAGGTTACATGGGAGCAAAGTCGGGTGCGGAACGGATGGCTGCTGCTTGTTTGTGCGGACGGGTGGAGGGGTGGAGTTCCAAGGCGAAAGCAGGTCCTTCGACTTCGCTCAGGATGACACAAATACTTAAATATGACGCAGACGCTTAGGGTGACAGGATGGCGGGGATGGCGGAGGCTAAGTTCCGAAGCAAAACGGGCAGATGAATGAAGGACCGGTGCTACACTCCGGGGCACGATGCGCATTCCCTTTCCTGCCCTGCTGCTGACCTTCGCTCTGCCTTTTTCGCAGAACGGAGGGGCGCAAACCCCTCCAGCCGCTCGCGCTTCCATGGCGGCTGCGGCAGATTCCTTGCTGACAACACCGGCCGAGCTGCGCACGCACTGGGGTATCTCCGTCGTAGACGCGGCAACCGGCATGGTGCTGTACGCGCGCCACGACGGCGAACTTTTTGAGCCTGCCTCAAACGCCAAGCTGTTTACCACCGCAGCCGCGCTGGCGCTGCTTGGGCCCACGTACACCCTGAACACCCGGGTAGTGGCTGAAGGTACTGTGGATGCAGCAGGTACTCTGCATGGCGATTTGCGACTGGTGGGCGGTGCAGACCCCACCCTTTCAGGCAGGGTGTACCCGTATGCGGGCAAGACGGAACGGCCCAATCCACCCCTGGCCGCGCTCGATACGCTTGCCGCGCAGGTGCTTGCCAACGGAGTTCGAGCAGTCGACGGGCCGGTGATCGCAGATGACACGCTGTTCTCGGACGAGCGCTACGGCGCAGGCTGGGGCTGGGACGATCTGCAATGGGAGTACGGCGCCGCGGTATCCGCACTGCCGGTAAACGACAATGTGCGCTACCTTAGCGTTGCGCCCGGCGCTGCGGCGGGGCAGCCGGTAACCGCAAGCTGGCTGCCGGATGTACCCGGCTTGGAAAGCGGGCTGCTGGTCACCGCTGTCACCTCAACCGGCGGTGCCATGCCGGCGCTCGGCATCGCGCGCATGCCGGGGGGCAGTACACTGCGCGTCTATGGAAGCTTGCCTGCCGGGGGAGCGCCGGTCCATCTTGCCATCGCGCTTGACGATCCGGCACAGTTCGCGGGGCAGGCATTTCGTGCCGCGCTGATGCGGGCGGGCGTCTCTGTCGCGGGCGGCGCAAGCGTGGAGCACCGTGTGCCTATCGAAACACAGTCTTTTACTGTGCAGACGCATGCGCCCGTAGTGCTGCGTACATTGCCTGCCGGGTCCGCTTCACTTCAACCCGCGGCAGATGCCGGTCGGGTTGTCGCCACACGAAGTTCGCCGCCGCTGTCCGATCTTGTGGTGGTGACCAACAAGGTTTCGCAGAACCTGCATGCCGAGTTGCTGCTACGCCTGCTGGGCCGCGCGGAAGGAGCTGACGGCTCATCGGCGCAGGGTGCGCGAACGGTGCGAGCGTTTGCAAC
>CAXSFX010000054.1:0-20383 GCA_964236655.1 uncultured Acidobacteriaceae bacterium
GTTTAAGCCTTCAATGGTGGAAGGTGCGGAATTGGTTTCGACCTCGTATTCAAACTCGTTCACCTTTATAGTGCCGGAGGGCAGGATGAGATTCTGCGAACCCACGGCGGCAACAACATCTGTCGGTGCCAGGCCTTTGGACTGCAATGCCTGGAGGTTGAGATCTACCTGCACCTGCCGCTGCTTGCCGCCGTACGGGTATGGAATACCGGCACCGGGTACGGTGACAAGCTGCGTGCGTATAAAGTTGAGGCCGAGGTCGTTAAGCTGCTGCTCACTGAGCCCCTGCCCGGAAAGCCCCAGCTGGATGATAGGCACGCTTGAGGCGGAATATTGGAGAATAAGCGGCGGCGTGGTGCCCGGCGGCAACTGGCGTAACTGCGTTTGCGCGATCGCGGCTACCTGTGCATTGGCATCGGCGATATTGACGTTCGGCTGAAAGAAAATTTTGATGATGCCGATGCCATTGAGCGATTGCGACTCAATGTGCTCGATATTATTGACAGTCGTGGTGAGGGTGCGTTCCGATAGCAGGATGATGCGGTTCGCCATCTGCTCCGGTGACAAGCCGGTGTACTGCCAGATCATCGCCACAACAGGAATGTTGATATTGGGAAAAATGTCAGTAGGGGTCTCCACAATCGCAATTGGGCCCAGGATGAGCAGCAGCAGGGCAAGTACGGCAAAAGTATAAGGCCGTCGCAGTGCGAGGCGGACAATCCACATAGCTGATCAGGTTCTCCCGGGTTCGCAGCGGCGTTGTGCTATTTCAATGGATGCGCATCCCGATGGAAGTGCGCAGGTTCCATATGTGCGAATGTTTGGTGAGAAGGTTTGGCAGGGAAGCTTGCCAAGTAGTAAAACCTGGAAACTGAGAGGTAGAGCGCCGTCTTAATCCAGCGAAAACGTATTTCGCTTAGCGCATATAGACGCGTAAAGGTCTGTGAAAGACGCGAAAATGCAGCAGGGGACGTAGCCCGGAGCTTTGCGGGGCTTACCTACATGTTCATGTTTTTGAAAACACGCGCCGGAATCAAGCGCACGATAAACATGATGAGCCGCCAGAAGCCCGGCAGGTACACCGTATCTCGCCGCGACGCAATGGCCTGCAAAATGCCTCGCCCAATCGTTCGCGGCTCGGCAAACAAGGGGCTGCGCCGCAGGTGTGCTGTCATGGGTGTAGCCACAAAGCCGGGCTTGATGGTGAGTACATGCACCCCGGCACGGTCTACCCGGTTCCGAACGCCATCAAGCAGAATGGTAAGCGCACCCTTGGACGCACCATACACGTAGTTGCTTTTGCGCCCGCGATCCCCCGCTACAGACGAGATCACAGCCAGGCAGCCTGCGCCGTGCCCCTCAAAATAGTTGGCCAGCAAGGTGATGAGCGAGGCCGGCGAGAGAAAATTGGTGCGCAGGATAGCCTCTGTCACATAAGGGTCAGCCTGTGCTGCTTTCTGGTCGCCCAATACGCCGTGGGCCAGCAGGGCCATATCGATTGTGCCCAATGATTGTACGGCTGAAGCCATCAGGTCCCCATGCGCGTCCACTGCATCCAGGTCCATGGCAAGTGAAGAGACAAAGCTTGCCCCGCGCGTTTGCAGATCGCCGGCTACGGCCTGCAGCTTGGATGGGTCGCGCGCCACCAGAAAAAAAGAGGCACCACGGTCCGCCAGCAGTCGGGCTGTTGCTTGTGCAATCGCTGAGGTAGCGCCGAGAACCAGAATTTTCTGGGGCAGCACCGGGCTGCGTCTAGCCACGGCCAGTTACCCGTCGCCAGAAGGTCGAGTCAAATGCCGGGTCCACATAGGCGGCAAACTTTTGCCACTCCGGGTAAAAAGTCTGGTACTGCTCAGCCGTCATCAGTGCGTCTTTCGCCGGGTACAAGCGGCCACCGTGATCGAGCGTGATCGAAGCCAAGCGGTTGAACAGATCAAAGGAGCGCTCCTGCCGGATGGGGAAGTCAAGCGCCAGCGTCAGTCCCGGCTTGGGAAAGCTCATGACGCCCGGCGATGGAACGTCACCGAATACCTTGAGAACCGCCAGGAAGGAAGCCAGGCCGGAAGCCGTGATCGCCTTCATCATCTGCGTGATGCCGTGATTGTCATCATCCCAGGGCAGCACGCACTGAAACTGCAGCAAACCGCCCTTGCCGTACATGCGGTTCCACTTGAGCACAGAATCCAGCGGGTAGAAGAACGGTTCGTAGTCAACTACCGAGGTCACAGTCTTCTTGGTCTGCTTGTTGTAATAGGCAAAATTGAACAGACTTACGGTGTACTTGTTCAGCGCGAACTCCGGCAGGTCGATGGGGAAGACCAGCTTGGGCTCTTTGGACCGCTTGAGCGGCGCGGGTGTTTCCGCGTGGGTACCCTGCATAAAGATGCCGCGGGCAAAGTTCTTTCCGGTCGAGGCGCAGTCAAGCCAGGCCACGGTGTACTCGACATCCGCAGCGGAACGTGAAATATCGAGAAACTCTGAAAAGCCGACAAACTTGTCGCCGCGGTAGTTGATGCCGCGTGACACGATGGGGCGCAGGCGGACTTCAGCCCAGGAGATGAGGCCGGTCAGACCCATGCCGCCGATGGTCATGGCAAACCAGTCGCGGTTCTCACGATTGGAGCACAGGATGCGAGAGCCGTCGGACCGAACCAGCTCAAATCGCAGCACATGGCAGCCGAAGGTGCCGGCAATGTGGTGATTTTTACCGTGAATATCATTGGCAATCGCACCGCCTACGGTGACGTACTTGGTACCCGGTGTAACGGGCAAAAAGAAGCCCAGCGGCACGGCAAAGTCGAGGATTTCAGCCAGGGTAACGCCGGCTTCACAACGCAGGATGCCAGTGGAAGGATCGAACTGCAGCATACGGTCCAGGCCGCGCGTTTGCAGCAGCAGGCCATGTTCCAGCAGGCAGACGTCGCCGTAGGAGCGACCGGCTCCGACGGGGAGCATGCGGCCGGGAGGAATTTCGCGGGGTGGAAAATCCGAGGTCCAGCTCATGGGGTACAGGGTGGCGTCAAGTTTAGGAAAGCGGCCCCAGGACTCAAACGCAGGAGGCAGCCGCTTGCCGGGCTTGGCGTCGGGACTCGTGCCGGGTCTCGATCCGGACGGAGTGCCGGGGGGGATGCCGGGTGTGACTTGCGGGGTGGTATCCAGCATGGTTTCAGCCATGAGTCACGCCTCCTTCATACATTGACGGTGCGGTAGTACGTTATGGTGCAGGGCACAGCTATGTCAGACGGTGGCTAAAAGCACGACACAACCTGCGGCAAAGCCGAGCAGCAGGCTCATGCGATCAGTGACCGCGAAAATTACAGGGTCTTCATCCAGTTCACCACGACTTGCCAGCAACCACACACGGCTGATCCACAAAATCATAATGGGTGTAATAAGCCATAAGCGTTCCGGGTGTGCGTAGAGCCCGGTCACGTCGCGTCCGTTGATATAGAGCGACAACACCACTACCGAGGCATAGGCGCTGCCGGTGCCGAAAGAACGCATCTGCTCGGTGTCGCTGATCAGGTAACCGCGGCCGTTGGACGGTACCTGGCCGGCAGCCCGGATGTTCTGGAGCTCGGCAAAGCGCTTGACGAATGCCAGGCTGAGGAACAGAAAGATGGAAAAACTGGCCAACCAGGGAGAGATGGGGATGAATGTTGCTGCGGCACCGGCAAGCAGCCGCAGCGTATACAACCCTGAGAGCAACACCACATCGACCAGCACAACACGCTTTAGGTAGAGCGAGTAGGAGAGTGTACTAACCAAATACAGCAGCAGGTAAGCCAGGAACTTACCGGAGAGTGTGGCCGCCCCGGCAAAGGATAACAGCAAAAGCCCGGCGCTGAGCAACACTCCCGTCTTGCCCTGCAAGTCGCCCGCGGCAAAGGGACGTCGTCGCTTGCGTGGGTGCCGCCGGTCAGCTTCGATATCGAGCAGGTCGTTCACTATATAGGTAGCTGAAGCGCATAGCGAGAAAGATAAGAATGCGATCAGTGCATGTAGAAAAGTATGTAACTGAAGCGCATGTGCCAGCACCATGGGGACAAAGATCAGGACGTTTTTAGCCCACTGGTGGACGCGCAGGGCACGCCGGAGCGCCTGCGCAACCGATGCTTTGTCCACAAATCGCTGCGCCGGGATAAAGCGACGCGCGCGAATAGCACGCCTCAGGGCACCGTCCGGATTTGCGACCATCGGTGAGCCGGACTCAATCAGCAGTGGGACATCAACTTCAGCATTGCCGATATAGTCAAAACCGGTCGCCCTGAAACGCTCCTGAAAGGAAGCAAGCTTGTTGCTGCCGGTCAGGTTGACTTTGCCGTCGCTGGCCAGCACACCTTCAAACAAACCGAGGTGCTGGGCCACCCGGTCTGCAAGCCCATGATCCGCACCGGTGGCCAGGTAAATCTTGCGACCCAGCCCGCGTTGCTGCTCCAAATAGGTCATTAACGGCTTGTTATAGGGCAGGTGCGCTACGTCCAGCTGCACACGCTCTGTCACTTCACGTTTGAGCGAGGCCTTGCCTTTGAGTACCCAACCGGGTACCTGCACCAGTGCATGGCTGTGGGTGCGCACCATCACCAGCAGTGCATCAACCAGGGTGTCACTTTTTACAAGTGTTCCGTCGAGGTCGACGCAAAGAGGCCGTGCGGAAGCGGGTGAAGCACTACGCTCCTGAACATCAACGAGGGTCGGGGCAAAGCTGGTGCCATCTGTCATAGGCAGCCAGATTGTAGCATCCGGCACTTCAAGGCTCAATGACAACTAGCAACCATCTGGAAGGATATTGCCTCCTAGTAATGAACTCTCTGGCCAAGCTGCAGGTATCGATCCGAATGCTGACCTTCCCAAAAACATGTATTTTCATAGATGGAATCCTGTCCAGGTATTGGGTATCACGCCGCGGACTTCACAAGATTCCTCTAAGCTGGAGCAGCCGGTAACTTTCAGGCACAATCCATACCAAGCATATTACTATTATCCGTTTAGTTACTCCCTGATTTATTGCATCTCAAGGCTTGGTGCAAATGTATTGTTCTGCATAGTACAGATACATCCGTAGTTGGTAGTACGACGTAATCATCTACTCTGCATATTGAATTTGTGGAATCATAATTTGTTCGTGATTCTGCTCGACACGAAACTTCACCGGCGACTTGAAAGGTTTTTGCATGACAGAAGACCGTACAACACTCATATGTTTGTTCCACCACCGGGATCAGGCTCAGGCCGCGATCCGCAACTTGCTTGAATCAGGTGTTTCACAAGCTGCTATCTCGTTAATTGATGAGTCCGGAACGGCTTCATCCGATTACGCAAACACCTCCTTGAAAGAGCTTGGAGTGCCGGATCGTGACCAGAACCGCCTGATGGAAGGCGTCAAGAAGGGCGGCATGATTGTTGCTGTCGCTGCTATCGCAGATCACGTGCAGCAGGTCGAAACCATTTTCGAGGACCACAAGGCTACAAAGTTCGATGAAGCTGTAATAACTCCGGCCGCGATACCGGTAGCTGCTTCAACGCCTGCGCCTACCCTTGCACCTGCGACTATGGCCGCTGGAGAAGTAGCTATTCCGATTGTGGAAGAAGAGCTTCAGGTCGGCAAGCGCACCGTGGATCGTGGCGGAGTACGCCTGTATCGCCGCGTTATTGAGATTCCGGTTGAAGAGTCTATCACGCTTCATGAAGAGCATGTCAATGTGGAACGCCGCCCCGTGGATCGTGCGGTTAGCCAGAGTGATCTCGCTGCTCAAGGTGAGCAGACCATCGAGCTGAAAGAGACAGCCGAAGAAGCAGTAGTCGGCAAGACAGCACATGTGATTGAGGAAGTGCTGGTCAATAAGGAATCCTTTGAGCGTGTGGATCAGATTCATGACACAGTGCGGAAAACAGAAGTCGAAGTAGAGCAGATTCCAGCCGCCGCCGCCACCACCCTTGCTGCAAAGCCGCTCCCCTCAAGCGACCGCTAACCGCATAAGCATTTCACGTCTTAAAGTCTAGGAGAACTACAGTGGCAGATCGTGTAAAGATTTACGAAGAAAAGAAAAAAGGCCTGCCTATCTGGGCATGGCTCCTACCCCTGCTACTGCTGCTTGCGCTACTGGCATACTTTCTTACGCGCAAGCCTGCTGCAACGCCTGCCCCGGCAGCTGTGCCGGTTGCATCTGCTCAGCCCGCTGCCTTCCCTGATCTCGGCACAGTTCATTTCGACACAAACAAGGCAACGTTAACAGCAGAAGGTCAAGCAACATTGACCAAAGCAGCCGACGCCATGAAGTCGAACCCGAACATCCATCTGCGCCTTGAGGGTTATACAGACAGCACCGGTTCACTGCCGCGCAATGCAACCCTTTCACAGCAGCGCGCCATCACAGTTGCAGAGTTTCTTAAGGGCCAGGGCATTGACGGTAACCGCTTGACTGGTGCCGGTTTCGGTCCCGCCAACCCGACCGATACCAACGCAACAGATACAGGTAAGGCTGATAATCGCCGCGTTGAGCTTTTCTCACAGCAGCAGTAGCTGCTTAACTGGTGAGCCGCAAGGCTCACTACATTCTCTAAAGGGGATTTCATGAAGACAGTTGTCGGACTTTTCAGCACCTACGCGCAGGCGCAGCAAGTAAAGCAGGCTCTCATTTCCAATGGATATGAGTCACAGAATGTCACAGTTGTGGCCAACGATGATAACGAAATGTCTTCGTCCGCTACTTCGACCGCCTCATCGTCTACAACCGGAAGCGGTGCGTATGGTGCCGGTCAAGGCCTGGGAGAGAAGATCAGCGGCTTCTTCCGCAACCTTTCCGGCGGTGATGAAGATGCTCATGGTCACTATGCAACCGGTGTTAACAGCGGCGGAGCCCTTGTCGCCGTAACAGTTGCGGATGAAAAGGCCGCTGCTACCGGAGCTTTGCTGACCCAGCATGGCGCACGTGAAATCGAAGGCACATACAGCAGCACAGCGAGCACCGCGGGTACTGCTTCCAGGAATACTGCAGCAACACCGATTGCATCTACTGCCGGTGAGATGGCAATTCCGATTATCGAAGAGCAGCTGGTAGTCGGTAAGCGTGAAGTAGATCGCGGCGGTGTTCGTGTGTACTCGCACGTAACCGAGCGTCCTGTTGATGCCCAGGTTTCGCTGCACGAAGAGCGTATCAACGTAGAGCGTCGTGCGGTAAACCGTCCTGCGACAGCAGCAGATTTCAATGTCGGGAGCGGAGAGCCAATCGAGCTTCGCGCAATGGCTGAGGAAGCTGTAGTAGGCAAGACGAGCCGCGTAGTAGAAGAAGTTTTGGTTGGCAAGCAGGGTAGCGACCGCGTTGAGCAGGTTCATGACTCGGTGCGCAAGACTGAAGTGGAAGTTGAAAAGTTTGCCGGTACAACTGCAGGTACAGGTACAGGCACAATCAACACTCCGACAAAGACCGGCTATTAGTTCTTACTTAAAGGCGTAAAAGGGAGGCGGGACTACTAAGTCCTGCCTCCCTTTTTGCGGAAAAGACATATTTTAATGAGTAGTGTTGATACTTCCCAAAAATTGTCCGCATCTACCGGCAACGTTCTCGTTGTCGGTTCAGGCGAACTCAACCTTCAACAGCCTTACACCGAGTTGTGGATGCCGAACGGCCAAGTCGTACGACTTGCCACGTCTCTGCTTGTACCTTCTGCAAGTGCAGCCGCAGTTCCGGAGTTACATTCTAATAACCACAATGACACTGTTATACCAATTATTGAAGAGCAGCTTTCCATCAGTAAACGGGTAGTTACTACAGGCATTGTGAAACTTCAAAAAACAGTGCATGAACATCAAGAGACACTCAATGAACCTCTACTGTCGACGGTATACGAGGTGGAACGTGTCGTAAAAAACACGCCTGTTGAAACTGCCCCGGCTGTGCGTCATGAAGGCAACGTCACCATATACCCGGTTGTGGAAGAGCGGTTGATCCTTACTAAACAGTTGATCCTGAAGGAAGAAGTTCGAGTGACACAGCGTGAAACCGAACATCGTGACACGCAAGTAGTTACCTTAAAGCGAGAACAGATTGTGATTGAACGAGAGCCGGGCGAAGGTGTTGTATCAGGGAAGGAACTATGAAGAAATTATTGTTTTGGGGAACAGCACTTTCAGGTCTCACAGCCGCATACCTAATGTACCGTCGTGGTGAGGCGCTGCCGGATATCGCGCGCAAGGCGGGACTCCATCCTATTAGCAGCTTGATAAATGAGTTAAAACAAACCAGCTAAACATCTGTCGCTCAGGTGAAAACAGGCCGGCACCTTAATAGAGTAGTAGGGAGATGTAAGGAGAGTAGATGGTAGATGGTAGAAAAAAAGGAACGATCGTATTAGTACATGGGGCTTGGAGTGACGGCACGATCTGGAAAGATGTGCTATTACCGCTTGCACATGAAGGCTACTCTGTACAAGCTGCTCAAATTCCTTTGAAGTCTTTCGAGTCAGATGTGGCAGCAGTGGAATTAGTATTAGATCATGTGGAAGGTCCAGTAGTACTGGTAGGTCACTCCTATGCTGGTGCTGTCATTAGCGCGGCCGGCGATCATCCGAAAGTCACGGAACTTGCCTACGTATGCGCGTTTGCGCCGGAGGCGGGTGAAGCATTCGGATCTTTGCTGGCTATGCATCCAGCTAAAGCGAAAATGACGATTGGCCCCGATGCCAGCGGTTTTCTATGGATGGATGTGGAATTTGGCATGAACGCTTTGGGGCACGATCTGCATCGCGGCATAATTCACTTGGCAGTAGCTGTACAAAAACCGGCCAGCTACAAGATTTTCGAAAGTAAACTAAGCGATCCGGCATGGAAACGCAAACCAAGTTCGTACCTCATTGCCACTGAGGACTGCATCCTTGCCCCTGAAACACAGCAGGTACTTGCGCAGCGAATCAATGCACGTACTGAGGAGGTCGCTGCAAGTCACCTTGTAGTTTTGTCACGGCCCGAAGTTGTGGCACAGTTTGTGCGCAATAGTGCAACCTCGCTTGCTTCATAAATTTCTCATGGAAAAGGCAGAAGTTACTCACCTCTGCCTTTCCCATGATGACTATGCGGGAACCGCGGTAAGCTCCTCATGTACGATATGTGTTTCAAGCGGACGGGGATAATAAGCATTCAATGCGTATTGCTCCACCATACGTTGCGTGTTGAAGAATGAGCCGTTCAGAGCAATAGCCGAGCGCATTACCTGTCGCCACTGCTCCGGTTGTTTGTGGAATAAAGGCAGAATGACATTTTCCAGCTGGTTATAGAGTGAACCGGCTTCTTCCTGTTCATTTTCCAGATCTTCAATAGCCCATCCGGTTACGCCTTCAATCCATCCTTCAATCCACCATCCGTCAAGGATCGACAGTGAAGGTACACCGTTGAGGGCGGCTTTCATGCCGCTGGTGCCTGAAGCCTCATACGGCCGCTTGGGCGTGTTCAGCCATAGATCTACACCGCTGGTAAGCAGTTTGCCCAGGTTCCACTCATAATTTTCCAGGTAGATGATTCGCAACAATCCATCTGAAAGCTCATGCGCCAACTCGATGACGCGCTTAATCTTGGCTTTACCCGGCTCGTCCGCCGGATGCGCTTTGCCTGCATAGACTACTTGCAGACCGCCGAACTTTTTAGCAATGGCAACCAGCCGTTCCGCGTCGGTAAACAGTAGGTCCATGCGCTTGTAGGTAGCCGCGCGCCGTGCAAAGCCGATGGTGAAAACGTCAGGCGAAAACGTTACACCGGCGCGCTCGGTCATGGCATCGATCAGCAGTAACTTGGCCGCACGATGGGCTTCGATAATCTCAATCTCAGGAATATCGATGGCATAGCGCAGCGTTACATTGTCACGACGCCAGCGGGGCACATGCTGGTCAAACACCTTCAAAAATGGTTCAGAAGTCCAGGTAGCCGCATGTACGCCGTTAGTGATGGCGTCAATTGCATAGTTGGGGAACATCTCCCGCGACACAATGCCGTGCTGCATGGCAACACCATTGACAAAGCGTGAGAAACGCAGCGCCACATAAGTCATGTTCAGCAAGCCTTCATGCATGCCGCCGGCGCGGCCCAGCATGTCCACTGTTTCGCCGCCTAGAATGCGCCGGGCCTGATCAAGGCCGAAACGGTCATGCCCGGCAGGCACCGGTGTATGCGTAGTAAAGACGCATTGCTCACGGACACAGGCGAACTCTGCCTCACCGGCCTGCGCCAGCGAGCGCCCGGCGAGCGCCCGGCCGACAAGCGCCACGGTCAGCAGTGCCGCATGACCCTCATTCATGTGGTATACCGCAGGCTCCAGGCCAAGCGCCAACAGAATACGCGCACCGCCCAGGCCTAGAATTGCCTCCTGCTGTAGACGGTAATCATTATCGCCGCCGTACAGACGATCAGTCAGCTTGCGGTCAGCAGCGCTGTTTTCTTCAAGGTCGGCGTCAAGCAGGTATACCGGCACTACATGGCCGGTGATGCCGCGGATAGGGTGGCATAGTGCCCGGATGTGCACGGTGCGGCCTTCAATTTCTACAATGACACGCGGCGCTTCCTCTTCGGTGTAGGCGGCAACCGGCCAGGGCTGCTCCACCTCGGTCTGTTGACCGTCGGCATCCAGCATTTGCCGAAAGTAGCCTCGGCGATGGGCCAGGGTCACAGCCACCAGCGGTACGCCGAGGTCGGCAGCAGCGCGTAGCGTATCGCCCGCAAGCACGCCGAGACCTCCGGAGTAGGTGTTCATCTCGGGATCAATGGCGATCTCCATGGAGAAGTAAGCGATGGGTGTGCGGCTGTCGTTGGTGGCATGGGGGTACAGTGTGCGGGTGGGTTTCTGCATGGGTTCCTGGCGCTTGGCAAGCTTTCGTAGGTTGGGGTCAGCTTGAGTCTACCAAGTGAATGTTGCAGGGGAAGCACTCTTGCGTTTCCCATGACGATTTACGTCCCAGTACGGTCGTGCACCGCCGCACTGGGAAGGAGTGATTACAAAAGAGTATCCAAGAGTACTTTCCTGCTTGCTTAAAAATCAGCTCGCATGTATTTAGGCGTCTTCTGAAATCCCCGGCAGAGTACACTTCGCCGCATGACAGCTCTAACCCGCCGTTCACTGCTTCACCTCAGCGCCTTGTGCGTCACTGCCTTGTATACCAAAACGCTGACAGCACAAGACTGGGCCAAAACCAGGCTGGAAGACTCGCCGCGCCACCATGAGTATGTCAGCGTGAAGAGCGGCGCGCGCACCGTGCAGGTCTTCATGGTCTACCCGGAGCGCAAGAGCAAGGCTCCGGTCGTGCTGCTCATACACGAAATCTTCGGCTTGACGGACTGGGCCAAGGAGATGGCCGATGAGCTCGCAGCCAAGGGGTATGTTGTGGCTGCGCCCGACCTGCTCAGCGGCATGGGTCCAGGCGGTGGCGGTACGTCGAGCTTCTCCGGGCAGGATGCAGCAGTGCAGGCAGTCTCCGCGCTTGACCCTGCACAGGTTAGTGCCGACCTGAACGCCGCCGCAGACTACGCCCTGAAACTACCCGCGGCTGAAAGCAAACTGGCTGTGGCAGGCTTTTGTTGGGGCGGCGGTAAAAGCTTCCTGTTTGCAACCCAGCGGCCTGACCTCAAGGCAGCATTCGTCTTCTATGGACCGCCCCCACCGGATGACGCCCTTAAAACCATCCACGCGCCGGTGTACGGCTTCTACGCAGGCAATGACGCTCGCATCAGCTCAACCGTACCCGCAACAATCACAGCTATGAAAGCGGACGGCAAAACCTACGATCCAGTGGTATATGACGGTGCCGGGCACGGCTTCATGCGTGCCGGGGAAGCGCCCGATGCATCACCGGCAAACAAGAAAGCACGCGAGGAAGGCTTGGCAAAAATGCTGGCTGAGTTGAGAAAGTTCTAATAGCTAACCTTTAAGGTTCAACAGTGAAATGCTCTGTAAAAGAGCGCTCTACTTGACTTGTTGTATCCCTCGCATCTGTCGTAACGGAGTAAGTTCCCGTGAGCGCTCGATGGTCCAAAGGCATCTTGGCGAGATAGGTTGCCTTCTCGTCAGGAGCTCTTGGTGCTTTGTGGAACGGTAGGATGGAAGTGTCTCCGCGAGGGTTCTGGATGCGGACGGATAGCACATCCTGGCCCAATCCTTCAAAATGGAAGTAAATAGTCATGCCGCGACGATAAGTAGACTGGGTTTGCCACCCGCAAGACGGAGACAGTGACATACACGTAGTAACTGCGGTTTGCGCCAGGCGCTGCGACTGGCCAAACCTTGTATGCATACTGTGTAACGCATCAGCACTTATAAAAACGATATGTCGCATAAGAAATAACGCAAAAATGGCTGCAAGAAGAAAGAATAAATATTTTGGGATTTTAGAGTATTTGGTTTGCAGCGGTAATACAGGAGTCTCCGGTCGTACTACCTGGTAAGGAGAATTTATAGCCTGACGTTTGGTTTGCTGCGGCACCCCCTGTTGGAAGCGGCCGAGTTTTGCTTGTAACTGCTCATGCCGTGCCTGGACTTCTTTCTCATCCAGTCCGGTACATGAGAAAACCCTGCCTTGTCCTTGCGTAAGTCTCGGATTGTGGATGCATAAAATCTCAAGAAGGTCCTCAAGAGTTGAATCGGCAGCAAGGTAATTTGTGAAACGGCTTGAAGGCAAATCACCTTTCACGAGGTGAGGGAAGAAGATGATATTGCAAACCCAGGGAGTAAACCCACACGTTCTATGAATGAACTCCTTTGCCCGGATCGCTTGCATATGGCTTTGATCGCGGGCGTCGGATGGCTTGTCGCCGTAGAATACGATTGCACTCGTGTCAGATAGTTCGACACTGCCTTTTCCATGCGCCTTTACTTCAATGGTGGCAATTACGTCCAAAAATCTTATCTGCTCGGTTTCCGAGCTATCCGGCATTAGTAGCTGTCGTGAAAACTCCATTGGAAAATAGCCGTGTAAAAACACATCAAGCTGCTGCCCCATATGGGGCTTAATATGCAAGCCAATAATCCCGCTTTCAGAAGGCAAAGTATCCGTTTCAAATAAATGCTGAAGCCGGACTGCAGCCTGAAACTCCGAAGATCCTGATAATCCATAAATCTCTGGGCGAACCATTTTTCTTCCAGGTATAACAGGTAGTAGCTAAGCAGATTTGAGGATTACATGTTACAAATGTAGCTGCAAGACATCGAGGTTCACCTAGTAGTGTAATTGAGCTTGCGACTACAACACCTGCCGCGCCCCATCCGCGGCATGGCACTTGAAAACATCTGGATGTATCCCTGTCTGCTTCTCATATGCCGCCCCGACTGCCTCCGCAAACGCCCCCGCATTCCCTTCTTCAACAAGATTGACCGTACACCCGCCGAACCCGCCCCCGGTGAGCCGCGCGCCCACCAGCCCCGGCTGCCGATTTGCCAACTCGACCATCAGGTCCGCCTCCGGGCAGCTAGCCTCAAAATCATCACGGTAGCTGGCATGGGCCGCAGCCATCAGGCGGCCAAGCTCCGGCAAATCGCCCTGCTCTAAAGCCGCCGCTGCTGCCTGCGCCCGCAGACTATCAGTAATGATGTGCCGCGCACGTTTCAGCACGTTCGGCGGCATCTCATGGCCCCACTGCTCCAGGTCGGCAGGCGTTGCATCTCGCAGCAGCGCGATTTCAGGCCGGTGCGAGCGCAGGATCGCCGTTGCCTGCTCCACCTCAGCCCGGCGCGTGTTGTACTCACCCCCTGCATGCGAGTGCTTCACCATAGTGTTACAGATCACCAGCGTCAGGTTCGCCGGGATAGGTGCCAGCCTGGACTCAAGCGAACGGCAGTCCAGCAGCAGCGCGTGGTCGCGTGCGCCGCAGCAGGCGATGAACTGGTCCATAATGCCGCAGTTCGCACCCACAAAGCTGTTTTCCGCACGTTGTGCCAGCAGCGCCATCTGCGGTCTCGGCAGCGTGGTGCCCGCCGCGGCAAGCAGCGCCAGCATCGTCGCTACTTCAATTGAAGCAGACGAGCTTAACCCCGCGCCTAACGGCACATCGCCGAATAGTGATAGTGAAATGCCCGGCACCGCGATACCTTCCGCGCGAAGCACCTGCAGCACGCCCATCGGGTAGTCGCTCCAGCGGTGCTTGCCATGCGTCGGCAGCGCATCCGCGGCATACTCGATGCGCTCGTCAAAGTTCGCGCTGTAAATGGATACGCCACCGTCGGCGCGTGGTGAAACCGCCGCCAGCGTCGCAAAATCAATGGCGGCAGGCATCACAAACCCGCCGGCGTAATCGGTATGCTCACCGATCAGGTTCACGCGGCCCGGTGCCCCGTACACACCCATCGGTTCCTGCTCAAACACACGGCGGTGTGTACCGGCGAGCTCCCGCGCAGCTACTTCTATATCAACCATGATTACCTTTCTTCCGCATCGCTGATTTCAAGCCGCAGGCTCCAGCGGGCAGTTTCGCCCGGCTGCAGGTGCGCGCCCGCTCCCTGCGCAAGGGAGTCCACCAGTGAGTCCACCGGCAGGTTGCAGGGTTCCAGCGCAACCGTGTAGCCGCGCTTGCCCTTGGGATCGCTGGGCCACCCGCCGTAGCAAATCCAGGCCCCAAGCCAGGGCGCGGTCTTCGGGTCAAAGTGCAGTGTCACCATGGTGCGCAGCGTTTTACGTTCCAGCGCGCACCAACCCTCGGCAGGCGAGGGAAGTACCAGCTTGTCGCCCACGCCGTCGTCAATGGACCCGGCAAGTGACAGGTCAAGCGGCTCGCCGTCATTGGCGTTGGTCGTCATAGGCCATGCATGCGAGCTGCCCGCAGCACCCAGCCGCCCGTTCGCAGAGGCTTGCGCCA
The DNA here is from genome assembly GCA_964236655.1 of uncultured Acidobacteriaceae bacterium. Classification (GTDB taxonomy): domain Bacteria; phylum Acidobacteriota; class Terriglobia; order Terriglobales; family Acidobacteriaceae; genus EB88. The sequence goes on from CAXSFX010000054.1 coordinate 14,828, forward strand.
TCACGCTCTGTACAGAACCGGGCAGGTGGATGCGATCATACGGTTCCACGGCAAACAACGGGTGCACAGACCAGCCGTAGGGAATTACGGCATCACCCCCGTTGCTCCCATTTGTTAATGCATAGTCAAAGTGCAGCGTGCGGCCATCAAGCCGCAGCGCACGCTCAAAGCGCAGCGGCAGCGAGGTGCCCTCCGCATGCATCCGCAGCGTGGTTGCTGTGGCTTCATCCACGGTAAAACCAACGCGCCAAAAATCGCCATGATCTTCAACCTTCGCGCTCGCCCCATCACCGTAGCTCACGGTGCATGGGCCGATGGAAGGCAGGCACTCATCCCAGCCACTGCCGTCAGCTTCATCAAAGGGCAGGGTAGCCGTGCGTGCCGCGTACGGCAGCAGCGGTGCCTGCAGCAGCTCGCCGCCGCTTCGTTGCAGCGCAATCGAGCTCAGCTTGCCGCCGAGCTCAGGTAGCACTTCCACGCGGAGGTGCTCATTGCTAAGCACATGCAAGCCCCAATCCTGTTCACTCTTGCCATCCTGCTTTGCATTTCCAGGCATCCGTGTTCTCCCTGCATTGGTCTACAGGATAGTCTAGCCATCGAGCCTGCCCTGGCCGGAAAGCCTGAACCTGCACGTAGGAGTGAGAAACACCTGTTCTATGACCGAAGAGACCCAAGGTAGCAAAGCCGCTCCACCAGTCACCCCTCCGGTCACCCCAGACCGACGCTATTTTGTAGTGCGAGGCCGCTTGTGGCGCTGCTCCAATCCCGGCCTCGCGGAACCAGTACGCAAACAACTTGTAAGCGAGCTGATGGCGGCAAGACGCGCCAAGGGCTTTGCCATCCGTGCCGGTGACTCGGCAGCCCGCGAAGCGGCGCGCCAGGCCGTAGATGAAACAAAACACAAGCTGGGCGAACGTGGCCCAGTCTGGTGGACCGACGGCTCGCCGGACTTCAACCGGCACTTGGTCAAAACCACCCCCTACGCCGATTGGTTCGCTACATACGCCAGCGGGATATAGCACTTATAAAGTACAAGTCAATCCCCTAAAAGCTGCTCTCAAATACCCGGAACCGCCGCTCCAACTCCCACTGCTGCCCCGCTTTTTCACTGCCCAGCACTATCGCCGCGCAAGCGCCCGTCGCCGCATTGTTCCCGAGCTGCCCACGGCAGGGAGTCACCGGCACACGCAGGCTCTCAGGCGTAACGTTCTGCCATAAGCTCACCCCAGGCAAAAAGCTGTGCTCCAGCGAAGTCCGCGCCATGTGTTTCAGTTGCGTGTAATTGAGCTTGTAAGTAACCGCCGCGCGCACCCATTCATGCGTCAGGTCGATGCGCGACACGCCTTCATCGTCGGTCGAAAGCGCCACCGGCACCCCTGCCGCCAGGTACTCCGGCAGCGAGTGGTCCTGCCCGGCAATACCTAGAATCACCGCATTGCTGGTGAGGTTAATTTCGACCATTACATGCCTGGCCACCATCTCCTTAAGCAATGCTTCCGGCTGGTCTTCGTAGATCACGTCCACGCCATGCCCGATGCGCTCGGCATGGCCTTGCTCGACCGCCGAGCGGATGTGAAAGCTAAGCCCCGCGGGCGGCACCATGCCCGGCGCCAGCTCACCCGCATGCAGCGCAATGTGGACCGTTGGGTAGAGCGAGTGCAGCGCGTCCAGCATGCTCATTTGAAGCGCGTAATCACGCATGGAGATGTAGCCATCCTCGGGCTGCACCAGGTTCAAGCCCACGACGCGCCCATCAGCTTTAGCCAGCTCAAAGGCGAACACAAACTGCGCGAACACATCCGCGGGCGGCTGCTCACGCAGAGCTTGAAACAGGAATCGTACCTGCACTGCACACGCAGGCAGCGCGCCGGACTCGCTGCAATGCTCCAGCGCCTTGCGTTTGTTCTCAGCTTCCGTCAGCGCGGCCTGCGCGGTTACAACGCTTGCGTCCAGCCCGCCCGCCAGCAACGCCTCGCGGTACGCGCGAAAGTCCGGGTTGTAGCCGAGCTTTTCAGCCAGCGCCTCGGCAGCCTTCAAATCCGGCGTGTCCATCACTTCCAGGTACTGCTCGTTCTGCCGCGCGGCGCGGGTGGCCACCTCGTCCAGCCAATCGCCAGTGTGCTGCTTGCCTAAGCCGCCGAAGCGCGCAAACGTGGCGAAAAACTGGTCATGCCCGGTAATCCCGGCTGAAGGCACAAAGCCTCGCATGGAAAAGTTATCGATCAACGCATCGCGCAGGTGATTGTCGCTCTCAATGGCAGCGGCCCCGCTCAGCTCTCCGGGTTTGCAGGCACCGGGCGGGGCGGTGCGGTCCAGCGCAAGCGCAGCCGGGTCCACGCACACGCCGTCCCGCGCGGCTTCATCAAGCAGCGTTTCCGCGTAAATAGCTCCTGCAAGATGCATGTGCAGGTCCGCTCCTTTGGGCATGGCTTGCAGAAACGCATGCAGCGGCAGCGGCCCCTCTTTTGCCGCTCGCGCGTAAGCGTGCGCCGCTCGTGCTTCGGCATCTAGCTTGTGTGCCGAAGCCTGCGCGCCCAGCGGCAAGGCACAGCAGCAGGCCAGTGTTGCTATCTGCGCGAGCGCGCGTAGCATCGATCCTGAGACAGCTGCAAAGACGGGTATTGATGTGGGTGCTGAGTTCGGCAAGGGAGCAGAGGCAAGCATGATTGCAGCAAGTGTATGGCATGGGCAGCTCGGGTCACGCTTCTTGAACCTGCGAGCACTTTTCGCTGCGATTCTTCTTTGGACTAGCCCATATGTACTTGCGCAAAGTTGGCTTCAGCCTGTCGCAGCCTTCCCGCTGGCAAGCCCGGCCGGTGTAGGCGGCCTCGTCATCCACCAGCGCTCCAGCTCGCTTCAGCCGTTCACGGTCGCAGGCGAGTGCGGCGCATTTGTAGGGCAGGGCGACGGCAGCTTTGAAGCATGGAACTGGCCGGTCAAGCTGCTAAGCCATATGCGCATCACCGCGCGAGTCAAGAACTACACGGTACCCATCGACGTCAACGACCAATCCGCTGAAATCACCGTGCAGCCCGACCACACCACTGTTACGTTTGCCCACGCGGCGTTTACCGTGCGTGAAATCTTGTTTGCCGCGCCATGCACGCATGAGGGCGACCCCGGCGTGGTCGCCATGTTCCAGATCGCAGCGATCCAACCGGTAGAGCTGACCTTCTCTTTCACGCCCGAGATCAAACGCATGTGGCCTGCACCGAACTATGGCGCGCCGAGCCCCGAGTGGGTGCCGCTTGCGCCGGATAGCGGCTACTACCTGCTGCACACCGACTCCGACGACCTTGCCGGTGCCGTGGCGATGCCGGGCACCGGCCCCGGTATTCTTGCGCCGTACCAGGAGCGGCCTAAAAATTTCCCCCTCCAACTCGTGCTCAACTATGACCCCGCACGCGACAGCGACAAGTACTTCCCGCTGCTGATGGCGCAAGGCTCGACGGCGCAAACCGCCTCCCCTGCAAGTCTGTCCAAAACGCTAAGCACCCAAGCCGCACATGTGCGCGAGCTCTACGAAAGCACCGCCGCCTACTACGCGCACTTCTTTGACACCCGCGTAATTGCCGAAACCCCGGACCCGCGCCTCGGCCAGGCACTGCGCTGGGCTGAAATCTCCATCGATCAGCTGCGCGTACGCCACAGCAGCGAGCCCTACGGCGACGAAACCGGCCTAGTCGCGGGTCTCTACAGTTCAGGCGACTCCAACCGCCCCGGCTTCGGCTGGTTCTTCGGGCGCGATTCGCTCTACACGCTCTACGCGGTTGACAGCTACGGCGACTTCGCCCTCACGCGGCGGGAGCTCGACTTCTTGCTGAAACGCCAACGCGCCGACGGCAAAATCATGCACGAGTATTCTCAAACAGCCGAGCTGGTGGACTGGCCGCACCTGCCCTATGAGTACGCCGCAGCCGACGCAACCCCGCTGCTGCTGATGGTGCTGCGCGACTACGCCCGGCAGTCCGGCGACGTTGCCTATGTGCAACAGCATTGGTTACAAATTGCGAAAGCCTGGGAGTTCGAGCGCACGCATGACAGCGACGGCGACGGTATTTACGACAATTCGCAGGGCACCGGCTGGGTTGAAAGCTGGCCGCCGGGCATGCCGCACCAAGAGGTCTACCTGGCTTCGCTTGATGTGCAAGCAAGCCGGGCCTACGCGCAACTGGCAGCCCTCGCAGGCAAGCCGGAGGATGGAGCAGCAGCCCGCGCCCAGACTATAGCCGCAACGCTGGAGCGCGAGTACAAACCCGCCGGACTGGATGGCATGTACGCCTTCAGCTACAACAGTCCCCAGGGTGGACCCGCCAAGCTCGACACCACCGCAACCATCTACCCCGCAGTCGCATGGTGGGACGGCACCTACGCCCTGCCCGCAAGCAGCGCGATGTTCCGCCGCTGGGCCTCTCATGAGTTCTCAACCGACTGGGGCACCCGCGACTTGGGCGAGCATGAAGCCTTGTACGACCCCATCAGCTACCACCAGGGCTCGGTGTGGCCGCTATTTACCGGCTGGACCTCACTCGCTGAGTACCGTACCGGTCGCCCGCTCTCGGGCTATGCGCACCTGATGCAAAACGCCGACATGACCTGGTCGCAAGACCTGGGCGCGGTTACGGAGCTGCTGTCCGGCCAGCATTTTGAGCCGCTTGGCCGCTCGACCACGCACCAGCTATGGTCGTCCGCGATGGTGCTTTCCCCGGCCCTGCGCGGTCTGTTCGGCATCAGCTTTGACTCCCCAACGAACACGCTTACAGTAGCGCCCCAGCTGCCTGCTACCTGGCCCGGTGCCGTGCTGCGCCATGTGCCGGTGGGCAACGGCAAACGCGTCACGCTTGTCTTTACGCGGAAAGGCGCTGCCCTTGAAGTACGCGCGCAACCGGAAAACGGCACACTGCCCAAACTCGCGGCACCGGGAAGCACAACACAGGGCGACGGCTCGCTTCGTATTCCACTCGCGGGAGCTGAAATCGAGCTGCCCGCCGAGCTGCCCCTGCCGGGCGCGTCTACAACCCAGCTCAAGGTCTTGTCGCAAGCGGCTGATGCCCACAGCGCAACCTGGGTGCTGGAGGCAAGCGGCTCTGCCTACTATGCTCTGCCTCTGCGTCTGAACGGCATCGGCGTCCACGTCGCACAAGCCGAAGGCGCGACAATCCTTGCGCAAGCGTCCACGCCTAGCCACACCCCGCTCGCCGGCAACGCGCTGGTCGCGCCGCCGGACGAAACGTCGAGAGCTGCAGCCGATAGCTCGCTGCAAACACTTGCCGTGCACTTTCCGCCGGGTGCAGACTACGTGCAGCAAACCGTCACGGTCCGCTGGTGAGGGAACTCTCCTGCTAAGGCATCTCCAATTCACCAAGTATTTACCGCGCAAAGTCACCGCGCAAAGCTTTGCTATACTACGAAAGTTGTCCGGCCCGCAGAATCTTAGCAGCGTCCGTCGACACCCGCAGCCCGCCCGCAAATGGTAGGCAAGCGTTCTTGGATCACTCCAAGGCCAGATAGCTCAGTGGTAGAGCGCGGCCCTGAAAAGGCCGGCGTCGGCGGTTC